>DIUH01000135.1:3146-14391 GCA_002428205.1 Planctomycetaceae bacterium UBA6163 | reverse complement strand
TGGGAATCTTATCCCTTTTCGACCGGTTTGTTCGCCATGGCAGGAGCAGGCAGCCAGCCGCATGCCGACGCGTTTCTGCAACAAATCGTCGCCTCTGGCAAAGTCGCCAATCCTACCGTCACTCACGATGCACGTCCGCTGGTCGGTGGTGGAACGCAAGCCGATTGCGGCATCGCCTTGATCGCCGGGACGGGATCGTTCGCATACTGTCGAACCGCCGACGCGACCGAAGATCGATGCGGCGGATGGGGATACTTGTATGGCGACGAAGGGAGCGGGTATGCGCTCGGCATCGCGGGGCTGCGGGCCGCCGTGATGGCGCATGACGGACGAACCGCGCCGACCGAATTGGTAAATGGGTTTCGAAATTGGTTGGGCGAAAGCGATATCCCGCGTTGGTTGACCGAATTGCGAACCTGGGACCGCGACCAAATCGCCGGAGCGGCAAAAATCGTTTGCCAATGCGCATCCGCTGGCGATGAAACGGCGATTCGTTTGATCGATCATGCGGCTGAATCGCTTGCGTGTCATCTTGCGACCCTTTGGAATCGCCAATTCTGCGGCCAATCGTCAGATATTGTTTTGGCAGGCGGTTTGCTGGTAGGAAACGAATTCCTTCGCGCCAAAGTGATCGATTCGTTTCTCGCATCCGGATGCAAAGCTGGCGCGGTAATGGTGGTCGAGCGATCGTCCGATGCGATGATTCGCATGTTAGAAAGAATCTGCCTGCGAAAATGAAATCAGGCTGTGGCAAAACTTAAAGGAAATAAACAATGAGTGTCGTGTTGACCGACGAACAACAAGTGTTCATGGAAGCGGCGATCGAAGAGGCGATCAAGGGACGCAACGAAGGTGGCATACCGATTGGTTCGGTCGTTGTGATCGACAACGAAATCGTCGGTCGTGGACACAATCGACGTGTCCAGCATCACAGCGCGATCCTGCATGCCGAAATGGACGCGATCGAAAATGCGGGTCGGTTAACATCGAAAGAATACGCTCGCGCGACCCTTTATTCGACACTGTCGCCGTGTGACATGTGCAGCGGCATGGCGCTGCTTTATAAGATTCGCCGGATCGTGATCGGCGAAAACAAAACATTCCAAGGACCGGAACATTATGTGCGCCAGCGCGGCGTGGAAATCACGCTGGTGAACGACCCGCGATGCGTCGAATTGATGCAGGAGTTTATTGAGCGTCAGCCGACGTTATGGAACGAAGACATCGGTGTATAACACGGTGTCCATTCGTAATTCAGCTTTTAGATTCTTATGTCTGTATGAAATCGGCAACCTACTTCCCACCAGACGCGGCGACGACGATTTCGTCCAATCGTCCCTCCCAATTCATCGTCCCATCACTCGATCCGCCGAAAAACCATTCATCAGCCCAAGGTGGAACTTCGCCCTCCACAGCGACTTCGATCTCAGGTTCCTTCGCTCCATTCAAAAAAACCTGAATCGACTTATCGTCACGCACCAAATTGACGTGGTACCAAGTCCAACGCTCGATATCGGTCTTGCCACCAACAATTTCATTGTTTCCAAGCTGTAAAACCAATTTGCCGGTATGCCCCGAAGTGCCACCGACACCCAACTGTTCAGCCATCGGTGGACGTCCATAATCGTTTCCGCGCGAGAAAAACCAACCGGTTACATCACGTGCATCCGTGGGCATGCCATTCCAAATCCACATCGCCATCGAATAGGATTTCGGCTGAGCACCGATCCTCGCTCGCATCCTGCCACCGGCAAAATGCGCCGCTCGATTAACCTCGCCACCGACGGTAAACAAATCGGACATCGGGCCTTCGAGAAAGAAGACGACACCCGGTTCATAGTATCCGTCGTGATGATGCCCTGATGAGTCCTTCGCGCGCGGCCCGGCCATTTCATCCATTCGCCAATAAGCCGTCGGCTTGCCCTTCAGAATCTTCTCGGTCACCGGCCCGACGCTTTGCTCATAAAGCCTTCGCGGTTTTCCGGTTGCGGTCTCCAGCACGCGCAGCGCCGCTTCGGTCATTTTCGGCTCCGCGTTCACTTCCAACCCAGCCGACCGCGCGGCCCAAGTATTGTATCCGCCCAACAGATGTTGTTCTGGCGGCGGGATATAACCATCACCACCATTGGCCAACTCGATCACCATCGTCTGCTTCAGCGGGCTCTGATTCTTCAGCTTCAATCCGGTCAAGGCGTATGTTTCGGTCGGCATCGTTGCGATTGCAATGTCGCCTATCGCGATCCCCTGCACGACGATTTCGCCGGTTTGCATTTCATGCAAGTAAATCTGCTCGCGTGCATAGATCTCTTCACTCGACTGAGGCAATCGGTCGCCCATTTTATCAACGATCCCTTGGGCCCATTGCAACCGCTGGGCGTCGGGCACGCGATAAGCGAGATTCAATCGACTTTCAGCCATCACCAACTTGGGCACATCGACATATTTCAGTTCGCGATACGTATTCATCGCCAACTCGCACAGCTCTTTGGTGTAGTCGTCGATCGTGATCTTTCCGAATCGCTCGGGCGTCTGTTTCGTATAATCCATTCGCCAAATATCGCCGCTGCAGCCATGTGACATGATGGCGACAAACGATCGCGGATTATCGCCGCGATCGCCCGCGACTTCGGTTTCGATCTGGTCACAAAACATCCCGAAATAATCAGCGCTGATCGCCGGCGGGCCGCTGAAATAATGCATCGACAAATTGGCGAGCATGGCGATCGGCTTCCCATCGACGCTCTTAAAGCTGATCATCGTCAAATCAGGATCTTCAGGGCCCGATTCGCCGGTCACATCATCCCAAATCCGTCCGGCGTGCATATTGGCGCGAACCGTCGGGTTGCCAAACGGATCGGTCGTCACCTTATCAGGGCGACGAATCCAGCGACGAACCGCCATAAAATCTTTCGCATCGACAGAGCCGAACGCGACCTGGGCAGGTTGCAAGCGTTGCTGGGCCGCTTCGATCGCTTCGACAATCTTGATTCTTAAATAAGCTTGATATTCCGGATCAGCATCGGTGCCTAAGCAGGACATCGAGGCCGGAGCAGTATGAGTATGAGTGGCGGAAATCATAATATGATCTTTTGCGATTCCCGTTCGCATTTCCGCCATCGCTTTCGTTTCATCTAGTAAGAAACGAGGCATCATACAACTGTCGACGACCACCATCGCGGCTTGCGTTTTCCCTTGCGCCATCACGATCGCCCGCGCGTTAACGGGCGTGACGATCTTGTCGGCGTATTTGGCGGTCATGTTGCCGTTGACGACAATCGGAAACTTGATCGGGCTGACATCGACCACGGCCGCTCCGGCCGAAAATCCGGTCGCTTCATCGGCGCGTGCCCAGTGGAAAGAAGTGGCGGCCAGCAACGCAGACGCCAGAATGACGACCGGGTGGTTAAATCCCGTAAAAACAGAACCTGGACAAGCGGGCATCGGCATACCTCAGAAAAACGGCGGTGGCGGGCAAAGCGGCAATTGACGGAAATCAATGCCGCGGCGGGAAGCGATCAGTATAACCGATCCGTGGCCAAGCAACGCCTTGCATCATTCCAACGGTGGAGCTTGCCTGTTAACACAAGTGGGCAAGAATGGTGGGCGGTTAACAACGGGTCTGTCACCGCCATTACACCTGGCCTTTGATCGTCCGCTGTGCCACAACCCACGCCTGATCAAGATGCTTTAAGTAGCCATCCACATCCATCAGATCAACATCACTGGACGGGGCGATCTCCAGCAACCACCCGTCGCTATAAATGTCGACGTTGATCACCGACGGGTCGCTCAGTGCCTGTTGGTTATAGGCGACCAAAAGACCTGCCGTCGGCGAATAGAGATCGCTTTCTGCCTTTTTGCTTTCGATCGAACCGAGATGCTGGCGGCGCGTGATATTGGAATCTGGATCGACGATCCAGTCCAGAAAATAAACATCCTGCAGCAATCGCACCGCGTACGATGTCAGTCCGAAACGCCACGCCGACTGGGCATCACCGTTGGCTGCAACCGGCGTTGCCCACATATGATTGGTCGTGTACTTCAAGCCGCTCGGAAAAACGGCCTTGAACTCACCCATCATAAAGAACGGCAACGTGTCGTCATCGGCACCAAAATCGCTCACGTGTAACGCACTCCCTGGTGCTCTTCTTCAAAAAACACTGGCAACAAAGCGTCCGCTCGTAACAACCCCGCGCGGCTCAATCGGATCGTATCGTCATGGATCGTAACGTACTGGTTGTCGACATAGTTTTGCCAAGCATCAGCCCATTGTTGGTAGATGTCGACGCCATACTTGTCTTTAAAGTACCCGATGTCCAAGTATCCGCGTTTGAGCAACAGGATCATCTCACGAACCAACAATTGGTGTTTCGTCGGCACATATCCACGTCCTAACGGCAAACGCTGTTCATCGATCGCGGCGTAATACTTTTCCAAGTCTGCCAGGTTCTGATAATGAATCCCACTGGCATGACCAAAACTGGCAATGCCCGTGGCGATCAAATCGGCGCCTGTCCAGAGGTTGTCACGGTAGGAGAAGTTTACCTTACTGGCATCTTTAACCATAGTATAAGCACTACTGACGCTGTAACCGGCCGATTCTAGTTCCGCGAAGGCGTAATCGACCCAAGCACGTTTTGTCGGCCAATCGGCAACAGGCGTCTCGATCTTGTTGCCCAAAATATCAGCGCTATAGACCGTGTTGAAAGGCAATTCCATCTGATAAATCGTCACGCTGTCGGGACTCAAGTCGATCGTTCGCCGGATGTTCTCTTTCCAATTATCCCACGACTCACCGACCATACCAGAAATCAGATCGATATTGACGTTCGCAAAACCGGCATCTTGAATCCACTGCCAAGCCGCAAAAACTTGCTTGGAAAGGTGTGCCCGGCCGTTCTCTTCTAATACCTTGTCATCAAAGTTCTCAACCCCCAAACTCAATCGCGTGACGCCAACCTGATGGCGCAAAGTCTTTACCTTCGTCTCGCTTAACGTCCCAGGTTCGCACTCAAAGGTCACTTCTTCTGCACCGTCCCAAGAGATGTGCTGGCGCAATCGATCGGCCAATGTCGTCAATTGCTTAGGCGACAAAAAACTGGGCGTGCCGCCGCCGAAGTAGACGAACCGAAACGGCCGCTCGCCCATCACTGGCAAATCAGCGACCATCGAGATTTCTGTGCACAAAGCATCGACATATCGCTGGACGTCTTCTGCTTTAACGTCGGTAAAGACTTTGAAGTAACAAAACTTGCAACGCTTGCGGCAAAACGGAATGTGCAAGTACAGCCCCAGCGGTGTCGTCACTTGGGGCGGTTGGTGCAACGCTTGCTCGACCGCCGAAATCGATTCTGCGTTCCAGCGGCTGTAGGGTGGGTAATTCGAAATGAAGTAACTGCCGACTTCGGTTTTTTTTTCGGTTCGCTGGGTTGGGGCAGTGCTCATCAGAAAAAACCGTCTTGAAAGGAAAGGCAGGAGTTCGCCCCCGCAGTCGCGGGCGAGCGACAAATTGCGTGGTGGAGTTACTTTATAGCGTTGTCACGGCGCGGCGAAGCACCTTACCACACCACGGCTGTCTGCGATGAACAGTTTGTCATCAGCGATCGCGGGAGAAGCGGTAAATTGCCCACGGATTTCGTAATTCCACTTTTCGGTACCATCGGCCAAAGACAATCGGATCAAACGGCCGTCGGTCGCAGCCAGCCAAACATCGTTACCCGCAATCACGGGGGAAGCGTCGGCACGTCGGCGAAGTGTGTAACGCCACTTTCGCTTGCCAGTCGCGATGTCAAGCGCATCAACCTGGCGCCCCTGACTGGCAACGATTACCAAACCGCCCCCCACAGCCGGACTCGACTTGTATTCCTGGGCCCGCTCCTCATCGACATAACGCCAAACTTCGCGATTCTCTTTCCAATTCATCGCGATCACCGCGCCATCCATGATCGGCAGAAACGCTAATTGGTCAGCGATCGCGGGCGTGCTGCCTGTCGGCCCGCCCAGCGGCAAGGGGGCCGACGACGACTTACCATCGACCACCGAAACGGTGTGTAAGTTGCCGTCACAACCTCCCAAAAATGTCTTTTCACCAGCGATCGAAGGGCTGCAACGGATTTGATCGCTCGTTTCGTAAGTCCAGAGTCTCGTGCCGTCCTTACGCGAAAGACCGTACAGATTGCCATCCTGCGAGGCGATCAAGACTCGGTCGCTGATAAAAGATGCGGACGAACTGATCTCGCCACCGGCATCATGCGTCCAAATCAGTTCGCCGGTCAGTGCGTTCACGCCATAGACTTTGCCGTCCAAGTCGCCGATCACCAGCAAATCGCCGTCAACGGCGGGGCCACCGATAAAGCCGATCTCAGTCTTCATCTTCCAAAACTCTTTGCCTTCATCAGCCGAAAGGGCGTATAAATTGCCCGCGACATCGGCGATGTAGACGCGTCCAGCGGCGACCACCGGAGTCGCTTCGACCGGTTCGGCTGCGGTAAATTCCCACTTTACAGCCAATGAATCAGACAATTGGGTGCTGGTCGCCCCAGTCGACTGGGCATCACCCCGCGGCAGCGGCCAATCGGCCGCTGTGGCAACATTGGACCAGACGATCGCCAGGAAAAGCGGGAAAATCGCCGCCCGCCCCCACAGATAAAGGTCCGTAAATGACTTGGCAATTGGCATAATCGTTCCTGAGCCCATGATTCGAGCCCGATATCGACCAACGGTCGTAGGCAATTTGTTCATAGTGCGTATTATATACGCCGCCAGCCCTTTGGTGATCACCCGAGTCACGTTATCGGTGCCCGACCACCGGTGGTTTCGGTGCACTACTCGGCGTCGCCAGAGTCGCCGGACTCCGGCAATTACACCGATTTATCCCCAACGATATCACCAACTTGTCTGCGCCGTTTCAGCCGTTTCCAGATTATTTACACGCCCCTCTAGATTCCGCTCTCTCATGATTTGTGTAAGTCTCGGCCGTACACGGCACAAACACATGATCGCTGAACACCAGCACTTGGCCGAAAACGGTGTCAAGCTGGTCGAACTACGATTGGATTACATCGGACGTGCTGTCAATCTCGGGAGACTGCTGAAGGATCGCCCAACACCTGTTGTCGCTACGGTTCGGCGACGCGAAGATGGCGGACGCTGGATGGGCACCGAGGCCGACCGACGAATGCTGTTGCGATCGGCGATCGTTACGGGCGTCGAGTACGTCGACTTGGAAGCCGACGTCGCAGGCGAGGTTCCACGATACGGCAATACCAAACGGGTCGTCAGTTTCCACGACTTCACCGGCACACCTGACAACCTCGAAGATCTGCACTTGGCGATGGCGGCCGAAGACGCTGACATCGTCAAAATCGCGACGATGGCCAATTCGTTTTCTGACAACGTGCGGATGCTGGAATTGGTAAAAAACGCCAAAGTGCCCACAATCGGAATCTGCATGGGCGAAATCGGGATGATGACCCGAATCTTAGCGTCTCGCGTCGGGTCGCCATTCACCTATGCGACCTACAGCACCGATCGTAAACTGGCACCAGGGCAATTAAACTACAAGCTAATGCACGATCTTTATCGTTATGATGAAATCGATGCCGAAACCGAATTGTTTGGCGTCGTTGCCGACCCGGTCGCACACAGCCACAGTCCGTTGATTCACAATCGCGCCTTCCAGCACAGCAACTTAAACGCTCGTTATCTGCCCCTGCGCGTCCCGACAGATGACTTCAACACCTTCATCGATGCCTGTCCCAAACTCGGAATCCATGGCATCAGTATTACGATCCCTCATAAAGAACGCGCGTTAGACTATTGCACTCAAGCCGAATCGTCCGCCACAGGAATCGGCGCGATCAATACCATGATCTTTCATGAAGATGAACGCTTGGGATACAACACCGATTATCGAGCGGCGATGGACTGTATCAACGCGGCGTATCAAAAGGACGATAAACAGGTTTCACATCAAGGACGCCGTGTCTTGATTCTCGGCGCCGGCGGAGTTTCTCGCGCCATTGCCTGGGGTTTGAAACAACGCGGTGCGGAAGTAACGATCACCAGCCGCACGATCGAACGGTCCAACCAGTTGGCTCACGAGCTCGGAACCCGCGTGATTCCCTGGGACGAACGACACTCGATCAATCCACAACTGCTGGTCAACGGCACGCCCGTCGGTATGCACCCCAACGTCGATCAATCACCGTTTGACCGCGCGGCAATAAGTGAATTCTTAGTCGTCTTTGACACCGTTTATAACCCCGAAAACACCCTGTTGATCAAACACGCCAGAGAAGCCCGCGCTAAAGTGATCACAGGGGTTGACATGTTTGTTCGACAGGCGGCATATCAATACAAATTGTTTACCGGCAAAGACGCGCCTACTCAAGTGATGCGTAATGCAATCAAGGAAGCGACCAGCCCTGTACGGCTCAACAACTGAGGCACAAGAGTAGTGACTGATGCAAACGCTAAAGCCGAACCCGACGTGATTACGTATCGCCAAGCGACACCTGATGACGCCGATATGATTCATGCCATCCTGCGACCCTATGTGGCGAATCACAAATTGTTCGCCAGAACCGAAGCGGAAGTGGTTGAACTGACGCGCCACGGATTTATCGCCCAAACCGACGGGCGACCTGTCGGTTTCGCCGCAGTCGAAGTCTACAGCCGCAAGTTGGCCGAAGTGCAATGCTTAGCGGTGCGGGCTGAGTACCAGGGGCGAGGCATCGGACACGAACTGGTCAGCCGATGCGTCCAACGCGCGAAGGAACTTGGCGTGGTCGAAGTGATGGCAATCAGCAGCAGCGAAGAGTTTTTAAAGAGTTGCGGCTTTGACTACGCACTGCCCGACCAAAAACGAGCGCTCTTTTATCAACTCCAACCGCGGTCACTCGATTAAGAATCGCGGGAATAACAAGTGCTGAATTGAAAGCGGCGTCTGCCATCATGCCAATCGCGAATTGAAGTGGCAGTCGGATTCACTTAGTAAATCGATGATCTTGAGCAAAACTGGTGCCGCGTTTTGGAGTTGAGGTTGATCATAAACCGACGCGTAAGCGATGGATTTCCCAGTCATTCTGCCCCTTGCTCACGCTGCAGGTTGTGATTTCTTGATCTTCCCAATCAAGGTTATCTCTAAGTTGCGGCACTAGGCCCTGTCTGAAAAGGGGTCTGACCCTTTGGAGGCGAGACGATTTTTCAGGTATTTCGAGCCTCGCCGGAGAGGGTCAGCCCCTTTTCAGATAGAGCCTAGAGCCTGATAAGATTAGTGTGAGATCAGCGGGGATTAGTGTTCCAAAACGCGTAACGCCGTGCAGAAAGACGACTATGTTCACGCAAGAAGGTTACGATCTGATGGGTGCCGCATTCGAAGTTTACAACGAACTAGGGTACGGTATGGCGGAAGAAATTTATCAAGCCGCACTTGAAGTTGAACTTGGATTAAGATGAATTCGATTCAGGTCTCAAGCGGAGTTGAATGTATTCTTCAAAGGGCATTTACTGACACCGAAGTAACGGCCAGACTTACTGGCCTTTGGTGAAATTGTTGTTGAGTTAAAGGCGTTAAAGGAAATCTGCACTGAACATGACGCTCAACTTTTCAATTACATGCGAATCGCCAGGAAACAGGTTGGCTACTTAATCAACTTTGGAAAACAAGGAAAGCTTCAATGGAAGCGATTTGTAGTAGAGGATCTGCATGTGAGAACGAAGGGAAGCAGTAGGGAACACTAATGTACGCTAATCGAACACTAATCGGCATATACACGTAAGGTCGTGTCAGCTTTCGGTGCATCAATATTCGTCAGTTGTTTCTCTCGTGTCCCTAAGCCAAGCAAAGCGGCGTTACTTGATGCCAGCCATTCACTTTTCGCCCCACCGGGACGAACCCGGCGGCAGTGGGCCCAGTGACCAGCATTCCACCGAATGACTCCTGTAGCCCTATTTAGAACCTTATCCGCAAACCGTGACCGCAAACCGCGAACCGACGGCGCTTGCCGCGGGCCCTGCTGGCTTTTTCGAATAGGTTCTTACTATAGTCTTGCCGGATCTAAGTAACTTTTTGAACACCATTATCCACGTTCGGCTTTCGGCCAGATTCTTAGTTCAGCCGGGCTGCTTCGGCAAACCCGAACGGTCCGTTAAACAATCTCAATACTGTGAAAATTGCATTTAGGTCAAGCACCGGTTTCCCTTCCTCAGGGTCCAAGTACTTCGGGTCGACTCCCTCTGCATAAATGCGCTCCCAATTCAACAGATCGGCTCGTGGATTATCGAGCAGTTTTCTAAAGTTCAACCCCTGTCCGAGTGGATGCTCCCGATGAATGAAGACGAGTAACTTGCTCGGCAGCAATCGCTCGCCCGTCATTAACCCTTCTAACTGTGTCATCATGCCCAGCCAGGCGTCAATCCGCTCATCGGTTAGCGGCAGGCCAAGTTGGTCGGTTTGCTTGGCGTTCGGTAACCACTCGTAATCGTCGTCAGTCTCCTTTCGGTAATGCGCCCATGTCTCGTGGTTCAATTCGCAAATCTTTACAAAATGAAGGCGCATCCTTCGCAGTCGTGGGGCATCAACTAACTTTATCCCTTTCCAATCGACCTCCTGATTCTTGTCCGCCGACGATTCCAATTTGGGGAAAATCCTACCAACCCGCTGCTCAAACCCGGGCTCCTCATCAACGGCTCGGTATCCGTCAATCATCGCGCACAACAGGTGGCAGTAAGCTCGCAGCCACGCGACATCGCCTCGGTCAAAATGGACACGAAAATCCGGATTCGTTTTCTCGATCTCAAGTCGGCCACCGTTCAAGCTGACAAGCACTTGAAGCAGGGTTGTCTGCTCTTTGCCGGTCCCCGTGAAATCGAACATAATACCGCTAAGTCGCAGTCGCAACTTTACCTGATCGTCTTGGACTCCGGCCAAGGTAGCCTCAGCCCGCTTAAGGTCGCCAGCGAATGCGTCTAGCACTCGCCCAAGTTCCTTATAGCTGATAGCGGCTGGAGTCTCGTTCCTTGGAACCGGCAACCGCAGGAACGGTAGATTCGTACTATTCGAGGTCGCGCCATATTCGTACAGCGATTGACCAAGGTTCTGAACGGCACGTACAAACTGAATTACCCCCAGCCCAAATCGGGCTTCGTCATCTTTGGGATCTTCATCCAGGACAAGCAACAAAGCCGTCTCGCCCTCTGCAAAACGGCCTTCGTGCAAAAACAGTTCGGCCGGCGATGATGG
>DIUH01000135.1:0-3121 GCA_002428205.1 Planctomycetaceae bacterium UBA6163 | reverse complement strand
CCGCCAATCGCATGGACAGCAACGGGTTAGAGGAAAGTACGTTGATCGCCTAGCTTCGGACCGGCCCAACTAAACTTCCAAAAAATGGACTGATTTGGCGCGGGTTATAGAACTGAGCTAAACCCCCGTAGGCCGTGCGCCAACCTTTTCAAGGTTAATTGTCGCATCGTTGGCAGGTTTAACAGTCGCGACCGAACTGGCGGTCTAGTCCGGTCTTTTGATGATGGGCGCACAATCGCCATAGCAGGGGGAACAAAACGAGAAAGGTGCTTCTTCTCCGGCACACTTGAAAGTTAAGATAGAGCTCAGAAGAGGGTGACAGCACGCGTCATTCAGAACCACGTGAACAAGCGGTAGGCTGGCACGCTGGAACGGGTTAATTCACGAAATGGCTCCACGGCTTGCGCAAACCGCACGGAAAATGCGTATGCTTTACTCGATGCCCACAACGCACACGTGGGTACCCTAAATCCATTTTTCTGCTTCGTATTTTCTGATTCGTGCATTCCTTTCTGGTTTACCTTCACGCGTTCAAGCATGCAAACTTCATTCATCAGCCCAAACGATCTGTGCCACAAAATCGCAGTTGCGTTTTCGTATTCACTGTTCGCATTCTCAACCGCCAGTAATCACGCAATCGCCCAGGTGGCCAGCGACCCCGCTCCGGACCAGCCCGCGATATTCTCTGGACCGCAAGTCGGTGAGATGCTACCGCCACTGACCGTCCGCGGCGCATTTGAACCGGTTGCTGGTCAAGAGATCGATCCGGTCCAGGACGCTGGCCAACAACCTCTGGTTCTGATCTTTGTTCACGACGTCAATCGGTTGGCGGTCAGCCTGACGCGAACCGTTTCCGAGTATGCCCATTCCCGCGCCGGCGATGGGCTTGCATCGGCGGTTATCCTGCTCGACGATGACCCCACAACCGCCGAAGCGACCCTGAAGCGAATTCGACACGCGCTAACCGATCAAGTCACTCACGCGGTTTCGATCGATGGACGCGAAGGTCCCGGTGCGTATGGTCTTAATCGCAATGTGACGTTAACGATTTTGGTCGCCAAAGCTGGTAAGGTGACTGCGAATCATGCGATCGTGCAACCAAGCCTTCAGATCGACCTGCCAAAGATCCTGACCAGCATCGTTGGGGTCGTCGGTGGACCGGTGCCAAAACTGGACGAAGTGCTGAAATCCTCAAATATGGCACCTGCCAATCGTCCACAGCGCCAAGCGTCCGAAAACGCACCGCCGGATATGAGGTCGATGCTGATGCCGCTGATTCGAAAGAATGCAAGTGATGAACAGATCGACCAAGCGGCAGCAGCGATCGAAAAACGCATTGCGGAAGATGCTGCGATCAAGAAAGAGATCGCAAGAATTGCCACAACCATCGCTAATTCCGACAAACTAGAAAACTATGGAACACCTCGAACCCAGTTCTACTTAAAGAAATGGGCCAAGGAGTTAGGCGAGAGGCAAAGCGAGTCTACTGGTGACGAAACCAGTGTTGAAGGTTCGGCCGACAAGGTGCCACGCCGATGAATTCGTGGCTGAAAGCGATCGGTGCCATCTGTTTATCCGTGCAAGCCAGTCTGCTGGTTGCGGCTGATGCGATTGATTTCGCTGCCGACATCGTTCCAGTCTTCACACGTTACGGATGCAATGCAGGTGCCTGTCACGGCGCTGCGGCCGGTCGCGGCGGCTTTCATCTCTCATTACTCGGCGGCGACCCGATCGCCGATTACGACTCCGTCGTCCGTCAGTTTCAAGGCCGAAGAGTGAATCTGGCCAGCGTTGACAAAAGCTTGTTATTGGAAAAGCCGACCGGCGACCTCGATCATGGCGGCGATGTCTTGTTCGCCCCTGACAGCGAACCGGCGGAACTGTTGCGACGATGGATCGAATCCGGAGCGAAACGCGGCGATCGACGTAAACTGATATCGCTCGAGATCTCTCCGCAGCGTCATGTCGGCCAATCACAAGACGAACGAGTGAACCTAAGTGTGATTGCAACCTTTCAATCGCTCGACCAAACCACGCAGCGCGACGTAACCCGCTGGACCGTATTCACTCCTACCGATCCTTCGGCAATCACGATCGATGACAATCATCAGGCAACGATCCATCGGCGCGGCATGCACGTCGTGCTCGCTCGATTTCTTGATCGCGTAGAACCGATATCGCTAGCCGTTCCATTCTTTGACTCCAGCTCCGACAATATTGACCATGCAATCAAAGATCGAACACCTGATGATCGATTGATCGACAATCATGTCGACAGCATGCTTCGTCAATTGCGTCTGCCCGTCTCACCCCCTGCCGACGACGCGACATGGATTCGCCGCGTGACGCTCGATCTGGCGGGTCGCTTGCCGACAGGCGATGAAACGGACGAGTTCGTTTCCAGCGGCGATTCCAATAAGCGTCGCTTAGCGGTCGATCGGCTTTTGCAAGCGGACAGTTTTTTCGATTATTGGACCTTGCGACTTGCAAGATTATTTAATCTGCATTCGCTGCCTAACGAAACGGCTGGAACGACCGCGTTTGCCGACTGGATTCGGCAATGTGTTAAAGATGACATGGGGTTCGATCAGATCGCGGAACAGTTGTTGGCGTCCACCGGTGATTCGCACATCATCGGCCCTGCCAATTTTGCTCGTATGGTACCGGACGCACGATCGCATGCCGAACTTGTTGGGCGAGTATTCTTGGGCATTCGTATCGGCTGTGCCAATTGCCATAACCATCCGCTGGATCGATGGACGCAGGATGATTACCACGGTTTGGCAGCGATCTTTGCGCCGCTGCAACGTGGTCGTCATGTCTCGATGGCCAGTCGCGGCGCGGTTACCAATCCCCGAACCGGACAACCCGCGATTCCTCGCATTCCCGGACATGGCGACCTAATCGCCGGCCCCGACGATCACCGCATTATGTTGGCCAAGTGGTTGGCCAGCGACGGCAAACAGGCGTTCGCAAGGGCGACCGTAAATCGGATCTGGCAATCGATGCTGGGACGCGGTCTGGTGGACCCGACAGACGATCTTCGCGATACCAACCCGCCCAGCCACCCAGAATTGCTGGATCAATTGTCGAACGACTTCATTGACAATCATTATTCAAT
>DIUH01000287.1 GCA_002428205.1 Planctomycetaceae bacterium UBA6163 | reverse complement strand
AAGGTACCGGACACTTATTTCCCGTCGGTCCATGGTACTACGCCGTGCCCGACAAGTTCCATGGCAGCGGCGGCGGGGTCGGGACAACGGCGATTTTAGCCGCTTCGTCATCGGGTAACTTCAGCGCCTTGTGGACGCGCAGGTCGACCAAAACCCAGCGAGTTTCGATTTTCGCCAGGATCTGCTGGTCCGCAGGTCGGCAAATGACGTATCGGCGGCGAACCGCAATGGGCGTCGCTTCGCTGATCCAGGTTTGTACAATGATATCGTCACCGGCACGCGCCGCGGCGCGGTAGGTGATGTCATGCGAACGAACCACCCAGCCGATCCCCTGTTTGAGCGCTTCTGCGGAATCCCATCCTCCGGCGGCGCTGTGGGCGTGGGCCGCCCACAATGTCCATTGCAGGTAACGCAGATTGTGGACATGTTGCTGTTGATCGATTTCGTCTGGGGTGACACGATGGGTATACTGATGAACTGGGTTCATTACAAATCAAAGTAAAAAAGGTGTAGCCGTGAAAATGAATCAGCAATCTTGGGTGCGGATCAGTGGTGTCGTTGGCGTCGCCGCGGTCTTCACTGTCGTTGGGATGATGGCATCGGGCCGCCCAGAACTTTCCACCGCATCGGCTGCGCCACCGGAAACTCCGGCCGCAAACACTAACGAGAGCAAAGAGACTGTGACCGAATCATCGGAATCGAAAACGGCTGTGGCAACTTTAGCAGGTGGTTGCTTTTGGTGTACCGAGGCAGTTTTCGAGCGAATGGAAGGCGTGCAGGACGTCGTATCAGGTTACCTCGGTGGCCAGATCCCCAATCCGACCTACCAAGCCGTCTGCACCGGTTTGACCGGGCATGCTGAAGCGATCGAAATCACTTACGACCCCAGCAAGACGTCCTTCGAAAAGTTGCTCGAAGTCTTCTTCGCCACACACGACCCGACGACGCTGAACCAGCAGGGTGCGGACAAAGGCACGCAGTATCGCAGCGCGATCTTCTATCACAATGACGAGCAGAAGGAGATCGCCGAAGCGTACATCAAGCAATTGAACGAAACACGAGAGTTTCGCCGTCGTCCGATTGTCACGACGCTTGAACCGCTAAGCACCTTTTACGTCGCCGAAGAGTATCACCAGGATTACTTCCGTCGCAACCCGGCCGCCGGATATTGCCAAGCGGTTGTGCGTCCCAAGGTGATGAAGTTCCAAAAAGAATTCAAAGATCAAGTGAAGAAGGACTGATCGCCGATCGGTGCGATTTTCGGATAAGTTCGCAGCGGTTTTACAGTTTCAGGATTCGATGGGTTCATGAGTCAGTTTTTTGATATCGACCGCGACGGAACAAGCGTCCAAATCGAGGTTGCGGACGAAGTCACCCTGCAGTGCCTTGGCCCGCAAGCGGTTGCTTCACCCCAAGCGATCGCAGTCGACGCGGTCACCGAGGCGCTCAGTCATCCGCACGAGTTCTTGCCGCTGGCGGACATGTTGGTTCCTGGCGATCACTTAGCGATCGCACTAGAAACCGGCTTGCCCGATTGCGACGCGATTGTTCAGGGCGTGTTGAAGGCGGTCCAGCGGTGCGAACTCGGCAAAGTCGAAGTCGTTGTCGCCGATTCTCTTGACGCCGATTCGATGGAGCGTTTGAAGCGGGGATTGCCCGACAACGTTCAACTGACGATTCACCGTTTGGGCGATCGTGGCAGCGAGCGATATTTGGGGGCCGATGAAGATGCCGAGCCGATTCGTTTGAACCTGTCATTGGTCGATGCCGACTTTGTGTTGCCGGTCAGTGTTATGCGAGTGACCGATCCGCTGGTTGGCGGTCCGAGCGCCGACGCGTTATTTCCGGGGATGGTCGACGACGGGCAATTGAAACGACTGCAACGATCGACGTTACGCTCGATCGAAAAGCACGAAAATTACCACAACGATTGGGCGGCCGATCAGTCACAGCAGGTCCGTTGGGCCCTGGGTGTGCAGTTGATGTTGGCTGTTGAAGTGAGCGCTGCTGGTGGCGTCGGACGCGTGATCGCTTCGTCGCCCGAATCGTTGCGTGAGGCGATTCGAACGCATTTTGTCGCCACGCGTGGCTGTGGTGACCAAGGATCTTCGGACGTCGTTGTCGCTTGCGTCGATGGCGGGGCGTCGCAGCAAAGCATGGAAAACTTGGTCCGTGCGGCGCTGGTGGGACGCAGTTACGCGTCGCCGTCGGGCTCGGTCGTGTTGGTCACCAATTTGAAATCGCTGGGGCATCGCGACGGTTTGGAAGATTCGTTTGACGACGATTTGGTGCCACTGGGCCAAGACGCAAAGGCGCTCGAGTCGACTTACGATTACGAAGCTGACGACCGGGAACCGGAACCGGCCGCGCCGGTTGCTACGGCGATGTCGCAGCCCGCTTTCGCCCGTAAATTGCTGAGCGAATTGATCAACCACATCGATTCGTCGCGTCGCTATCTGCTCTGGTCGGCGTGTGAACCCGAAGTCGCTGAAGCGTTCGGATTCGGCGTCATCACCGATGCCGGGGCGCTTGCGCGATTGGTGAACCAGCATGACCAATGTTGCTGCATTCGTGCCGCACAGACTGCACCCGACGCGGGCGTGTTGGCTTCCTTCACTTCCTCATAAGTTTGCTCACTCCGCTGGCGGCGAGCGAAGGAAAATCGATGGAGCCTGACGACGAACTTTGCCTCTGTTTTCACGTCACTCGGCGAAAAGTGGAGCAGTTCTTGCGGACCAATCGTCCTGCCGTGGCCAGCCAGTTGAGCGAGTGCTTTGGCGCGGGGACCGGCTGCGGTTGGTGTCGGCCGTTTTTGCAGCGGTTGCACGAACAGTCGTTGCAGCCGACCGATGCGGTAAGCGACGATTCGTTGCCGGCGGCGGAGGAATACTCAGTGGCAAGGCAGTCGTTCCGGGCCAGCAAGCGGGCAACGTTTGAAGAGCCATGAACTACCTGGCGCACGGCTACCGGTTTCTCGACTCGCCCTATTTTTTGGCGGGAACGGCGACGCCCGATTGGTTGTCGGTCGTCGATCGCAAGGTTCGTGTGCGATCGCGGGCGGCGAGTAGGCTGATCGACAGCGATGACGAACCGACGCGGCAAATCGCTAGCGGCATTGTCCAACATTTGGCGGACGACCAGTGGTTTCATCAAACGCGGGTCTTTGCCGAAACGAGTCTTCGGTTTGCCGTCGAATTGCGAGATCGGTTGCCCGGTGACGAAGGGTTTCGCCCCAGCTTCCTCGGCCACATTTTGGTCGAGGTATTGATTGACGCTACGCTGATCGAGCGAGATCGGTCGTTGGCGGATCGCTATTACGACGCCATGGACAACGTTTCGGGTGTTAAGGTCCAGCAGGTTGTCAACGCGATCGCCAAGGTGCCAACCGATCGCTTGGACGGTTGGATTTCGCGTTTTCGGCAAGTGAAGTTTTTATACGATTATCTGGATGACGCCAAATTGCTGTATCGCATGGAGCAGGTGATGGCCCGGGTCGGCTTGCCACCGCTTGGCCATCATTTGGACGCCTGGTTGCCGTCGGCCCGTCGAATCGTTGCCGATCGCTGCGATGAACTGCTGGCCAAGCCTGAGGAAATCGTGGTTGCCTGAGCCAATGTGCCGGTCCGCGTCTGTTGTTGCGGCGCGAAGCGGGTAAAGTATTGGCCTCGTTGAACCCTTCCCCCCGCTACTCTCTCCAACCACGAGAAGACAGACGCCATGAAATACGGCATGAACCTACTGCTTTGGTCCGGTGAAGTCACCGATTCGCTGTTTCCGGTGATCGAAGAAATCAAGAAGATCGGATTCGATGGCGTCGAAATGCCGATCTTCAACCTCGACCTCGATTATGCCGCGATCGGCAAGCGTTTGGACGATCTCGGGTTGGGGCGCACCGGGGTCACGATTCGCAACGAGCCAGACAATCCGATCTCGTCTGATCCGGCCGTTCGCAAGCTAGCGGTGGAAAACAACAAGCGAACTTTGGATGTGTGTGCGGCAGCGGGGATCGAAACGTTGGTCGGCCCGTACCATTCGGCGATCGGCGTCTTTAGTGGCGCGGGGCGAACGGACGACGAGTTCAAGTGGGGCGTTGACACGATGCGCCAGACCGCCGAGCACGCTGGCCAGGTCGGCGTGAAATTGGCGGTCGAGTGGCTGAACCGTTTTGAATGCTATTTCCTGAACTGTGCCGCCGACACCAACGAGTTTGTCCGTGCGGTCGACCATCCGGCCTGTGGGATGATGTACGACACGTTCCATTCGAACATCGAAGAGAAATGCATCAAGTCGTCCCTGGCCGCCGGTGGCGATAAATTGTGCCACATTCACATCAGCGAAAATGACCGCAGCACACCTGGCCAAGGCGGCGTGAATTGGGACAAGACTTTCGACAGCATTGCCGAGATCGGTTATGACGGTTGGATGGTGGTCGAAGCGTTCGGATTGGCGCTGCCGGAAATCGCCGCAGCGACCAAGATTTGGCGCAAGATGTTTAAGGATGAATTGACGCTGGCGGCCGACTCATTGAAGTTCATGCACGAGCAAATGGCGAAGCGATCGAAGTAGGATTGCTCGGCATGATCCGCACAGGCCTTACAGAGTGGCCAGATTTCAGATGGCGAGGCGTAATTCTCGTCTCGCCAGCGGGCGTTTGTCGGCTTGCAGGGCGGTTTTGACTTAAGAGAAAAGCGGTGGGCGTTTGTATTCGCCCTAACGTTTTCGACTTGCGCGACATCTTTTTTTGGCGATGACGGCAACTCGAAAGACCTCTCGTTCAACCGCAATCCGCCGAGTCCTGTTATGCCTGCAACGATTGACCAGCCTCAAACGGAAATTGACGCCAACGAAGATTTGCGTTTGATCGAAGGCCGTTTGGATCAACTATCCGACATGCTGGAACCGGAGTCTAACTTGGTCACAACCTGTGAAGCGGTCGATGGATTGAAGCTAGGAAATTATCGACTCGATATCGCCAAGGTCATCGACCAGGCGATGGCAGAAACGGCGGTTTGGTGGTCGCCAGAGAACGCCTAGATACCGGTGCGAACAACGCCAACAGCGATTCCAATCACCTTGGCGTCTTTCACGAAGATCGGTTCCATATCTTTGTTGGCCGGTTGCAATCGAATGTGATTGCCTTCGGGAAACCAATACTTCAACGTCGCTTCGCCTTCGGCGGTTTGTGCGACGACCATTTGACCGGGCGCGGCTGTATCAGCCGGTTCAACGACGACATAATCGCCATCGGTGATGTGTGCATCGACCATCGAGTCGCCTGAAACTCGCAATACGAATCGGTTGGCGTTGAACAGGATTTCGCCCAAATCGATCCGCTCCTTCTGTTCGAAAGCGAGCGTCGTTGGGCCAGCAGCAACGACCCCTGCCAACTGCATCGCGAATCGCCCGCGGTCTGCTGCGTCAACCAATTCGATCGCACGGCTCTGTTTGGCATGCCGAACGATCAGCCCCTTGCGTTCCAATGCTTTCAAATGGCACATCACACCGTTGGGACTGCTGATGCCAAAGTGCGAGCCGATTTCTCGAACTGTCGGACCATAACCCCGCTGGATGATTAATTCTCGAATGAGGTCAAAGATGTCCTGCTGGCGCCGCGTAAGGGTTCGGTTGATGGTCATGACGAAAGCACATCCGAATCGAGGTGGGATTTTGGGAAGGACACTTGGAATAGTTACAATAACTTATCACCTGTGCACTTCTTTGTCCACGTTTTGATTCCCTACTAACTCGCGACCGGTACCGGATCCAAATACCCACCCATGTAGAGCAGGATTGAGAGAATGCCGATTGGAATGCACCAGAATGCGAACCAGTGCAGGCGATCTTTGGTACTCCAGCGAATCAGCCAGCGCAGCGCGAAGATTCCGGTGGTAAAGGAGATCACCGCGCCGGTAATCAGCAGTGCCACATCCGTACCCCCAGAACCTTCTTCCATCAGATCTTTGATTGCCAAAACAGACGCTCCGGCGATAGCCGGAATTGCAAGAAGGAAGGAGAAAGTCACCGAATCGGCACCACTAAGGCCCATAAGCCTCCCACCAAATATCGTGGATCCACTGCGGCTCACCCCAGGTAGGATCGCAAAAGCCTGAAAGCATCCGATCAACAACGCATGCCACCAATTCAGATCAACATACTTTGTGTCACCCTTGCGGAGTTTTCTTAATCCCAACAGCAGCGCCCCGGTGACCAGCAGCATCGATCCGGCCAGAAGCGGACTCTTCAGAACCGACTCGGCATACATCTTTAGGGGAAAACCGACCAGCACTGCAGGGACAGTGCCGACAACCAGAAGGGGTACAACGCGACGGTCATTTGTCAATAGTTCAAAAATTCTTCTTCGGTAAACCACCAAAATGGACGCCAATGTGCCGGTATGGAGAATGATTTCCACGGTCGCGGATTCAGACGTTTCGCCTAGCAACCAACCAACCAAAACGAGATGGCCTGACGAACTGATGGGCAAAAACTCGGCGATCCCTTGAACGATGGCCAGAATGACCAATTCCATCAAATCCATAAAAGCGGGCTCGGGAATCAGGTGAAGAAAAAAACCGAAAGCGATTCGGACGCATTAGTTTAGGCCCGCCTTTGGTGACTTCAGGTGTAATTCCTGGTCTGAAAAGGGGCATGATCCAAAAGAGTGGCTTTCCAACATTCCGCTGGTATTGATAAAGCGGACTTTGGCGATTCATGTTGCCGCAGCGGCGTAATTCTGCGATGTTCCCACAACATGCCCAGATTCCGTTGATACACAGCGAACAAACCGACACGGAGGTTAGCGATGAAAACAATTCTGTCTTTGCTGGTGCTAGGAGTAATCGGCGCGGCCGCCATCGGGCAAGCGCCCGTCCAGGCCGCTGATGTTGCAGCCGATCAAGGTGAGTCGATCCTGAACAAGGAAAAGCATGTGCTCCGCTACCGATTCAGCGCTGGCGAATCGATCCGTTACCAAGTGACCCATGTGGCGAAAACTAAAACGCGGATCAAGGGTGCCGAAGAAAATGCACAGGTCCACACGGTAAGCGAAAAGGTCTGGCAGGTAACCGAGGTGAACGATGAAGGGAATATGACGTTCGTTCACAGCGTCGATTCGGTTGAATTGACACAGCAAACCGGCACGGCGGCGGAAATTCGCTGGTCGAGCCTTTCGGGTGAAACCCCGCCGATCATGTTCGAATCGGTTGCCGATCAACTCAAACAACCTCTTTCCACGGTCACGATCAATCCTCGTGGACAGGAACTCGCACGGAAAACGCATGCGGGCACCGAGGCCCAGTTGGGCATGGGCGGATTGACGATTCCGCTGCCCGAAGAAGCGATTCCCTTGGGTCACGCTTGGAGCGTTCCTCGCGAAATCAAGGCGCGTGGCGAGACAGGCGAAATCAAAGTGATCAAGGCTCGAGATACTTATACGCTGGAAAAAGTGCAGACCGGCGTGGCAACCTTAAAGGTCCGCAGCGAAATCCTCACCCCGATCGAAGAAGCTTCGGTAAAGGCTCAAATTGTTCAGCAATTGAGCAACGGGAGCATACGATTCGATCTTGATGCCGGCAGGTTCCTCAGCAAGCAGCTCGATTGGGACGAGACCGTAGTAGGGTTCCAAGGCCCCAATAGCTTGATGGAGTATCGTGCCCGGCTGACTGAAGAGCAGAAAGATACGCCAACCCGAACCGCGAACCGTAAGCCGTAAAACTTTCTGCGCGAACTTGATTTTTCGCGTGGCGTACCGTTACTATATGAATATGTACAGAACACCACATCGCCGATCGCTGCGGATCATCACGTTGATTGTCGTGATGGCGATGTTGCTCGCACCAACGGCCGCTTTGGCTAATTGTTGCTGTGTTCTTGCTAAAGTCGGCCAGGCTGCGGGATTATCAACAGAGGGATGCTGTGATCGCCACGATGCACCATCCTGCTGTTCAACCAAAAGCAACCATGATTCGCAGACTGCGCGAAGCTGTTGCACCAGTCGGGCTGCTGGTTCACCAACGAACGCGACACCAAAGGCTCTGACGCTGCAGGATTCGCTTTCAAGCTCTACGCAGTGCGAATGCGAACGCTCATGTTGCGATGGGTTAAGCGCCCCGAATGTCGCGATCAATAGCGAAAGCGACTCTTCACGATTTGGACACGATGTCGATTCTGAACCGACGTTTCTGTTTGTGTCTTATGAACGCGCCCCAACTTCGTTTGAGTTAGGGGGCGATCATGCTCCGCGATTTCTCTCCGCGCCGCACCGCTGTGCGACGCTTTGTCGATGGTTGAATTGAGCCACGCTTAGACCGCGTGATGAATCCATCGTTGTAGTTTTTACCGTCAATAAAGATGGACTACAGCCTGATGGTTTACTTAATGTTCAACCAAAATTAATGAGAGAAGACTGATATGTTTAAGTCGATAGCTATTGTTTTGTCGATGTTGGTCGTTGGCGCTTCTAGCGGTTTGGCACTGCGTCCAAGTGCTCAGGTCGCGACTTCCAGTCCTGCGGTGACTTGCCCCTGTGGCGAGTGCGAAACAGGATGCGATTGCTGCAACGGTGGTGATTGCACTTGTGCGGCATGTGCTTGTGACGCTTGCGATAGCAGCACTTGCGGAACGACCGCGTGCTGTGCCGTTGCTAGCTCCGCAGTTGCCAGCTCCGCAGTGACTTGTCCCTGTGGCGAGTGCGAAACGGGATGCGATTGCTGCAACGAAGGTGATTGCACATGTGCGTCATGTACTTGTAAAGCTTGCGATAGTGGCACTTGCGGAACGGCCAAGTGCTGTGCGGACAAGGCTGCAATGCCTGCGGGCAAATGCGACGCCTCGGTACAGTGCAGCGGATCGGGTTGTAATCGCTAACCCAGCGTAAAGGGGCATAGCCCTCTGGTTGCCGACCAGGACACCTTCGGGATGTTCCAAGCCGAAACCAACTTGACGTTTTTGCGATAGCGCTGCGTGAAGTTGGGTGTTGGCCACCAGAAGGGCTTTCTTCCACCGCGCACCGACCGACGAAAGAATCGTGCTGGACGGTGTGGGGAGAAAGGAGCCAACCGCGAAGGGAACCTCACCGGTTGGCTCACTTTCAATTCGCACAGTAAGCAACATTTAAAAAATGTCGTAATTTGGCGATAAAAACGTTTAAATGCTTACTAAACTCGGCTTGTCCCGGGTAGCGGGTGATTGGTACGTAACACACAGAAGTTTGAACGTTTCGTACCGATACAGGAGCCAACGCATGCTGCGGCGGCGAAGCTTACTAGCGACCATCGTTGTGCTGGCTGTTACCCTTTGCATGGGCGGCCGACTGTTCGCGCAATTCGGTGGTGGGGGCGGACCAGGAGGAGGCGGTACTAATGCGCCCGGCCCACAGGAACGTGTCCCGTTTCGAGAACATGTTAACGAGCGTGGTGGTGTTCGACCGACTCCACAAGCCGGTGATAAGATCGTGGCGGATGTCACCCTTTCGGGAAACAAAACAACCAGCACAGAAAAGGTTTTCCAAAAACTGCGCACCAAAAAAGATCGTTTCTACGAATTCGAAACGGTACTCGCTGATATACGTCGCTTGCATGAGATGTTTGATCACGCGACCTATAAACTTGAAGAGCGTGCCGACGGCATAGCGGTACACTTTACCGTTCGCGAACGTCCGTCGATCACCAAAGTGGTCTATCATGGCAATTATGCGATAAATGACCGCGAACTGAACGGTCGTTCTGGAGTTTCTATAGGCGATCCTCTGAATGAGTTCTCGATCGAATCAGGCCGGCGACGGTTGCTCGACTATTACCGCGACGAGGGTTTCAACCAGGCGACGATTTCGACCGTGATGGGGCTGGATAATGACCCCAGCGGCATCCTGTTTCGCATCAACGAAGGCCCGAAGGAACGAATCGATGCGATAAAAATCGAGGGCAGCACGGTCGTCAATGAATCGCGATTAAAGAAGATCATCAACAGTCGTGGTCCGATCGCAGGTGTCATCAGGCATTTCAGCAACAGCAATGTGGCAAACTTGTCGGCAATTGACCAAGATGTCAAAGTGCTTGAAGCCTATTACCACAACCTGGGATTCTTAACCGCTACCGTCGGCCGACGTATTACGTACGACGAATCGGGGAAGTGGTTGACCGCAACCTTCGTAGTCAACGAAGGTGTGCGTTACAGTGTCAATGAAGTACGGATCATCGGCAATCAATTCATCAACACGGAGTCCTTGCTAGAAAGATTGACACTCAAACCCGGCGACCAATTCAATGGCACGTTGATGCGAAAGGATGTCGCCGAGATCATCTACGGATACGGTTCATTCGGCTTTATCTACGCAGAAGTCCAACCGCAAACGGTGATGAGAGACGAGAACAATCTAGTCGACCTTGTCTACCGAATCGAAGAGGGCGATCGGTGGAAGATTCGCAATATAAATATCAATATTGACGGTGACCCAAACTTGATGAAAGACACCACGTTATTGAATCAGATCGATTTGGTTGAGGGCGAGTATATCAACCGCAGGACACTCGAGTTGAATCGGCGTCGGATCGAGCGTCTGAGTTTGTTGGAAGCGAATCCCGCGGTAGCGGAACCACCGGATATTCGCGTTATTCCGCTGGACGAACACGACGAAAACTATTAATTAGATTCCTCGGTGGCTGGGATTTCAGAGCCGCCTATTTACTTCGCTTGACAACAACTCAACCGTTTATAACACCACTGATGATGTTCGCGTTGTCAAGTTCACGGCAAGTCGTTTCCGGTACGGATACCGCACTCATGACAGAATCGAAACGCATGTCCAGATCACGATACTGGCTAGGTCCTTTGGGAATCTTGCTGGTAACTGCTGGCTGCAATCAACTAGCGCCTGGCATCTCGCCGATCTCAGACTTTCCGTCGATTTCCAAGGATGACGCCGGTCAAGACGATGAACTGACCTCACAATCGTCGTTGATCAATGTGGATGACGACGTCGACAACGGTCGGTATGTGGCTAGGCAATTCCCGCAAAACTTTGGCCCGCCTTCGAGCGGTTTTGACAATTTACCGCCGCCTGTTCAGCCAGGAGCCGGCCAACCGCCATCTGTCTATCAGGTCCAACCGGGCGCGCAAAATCCCGGGGGCTACCAAGCGCCGCCGACTTATCAGCCGCCGACTATCCAACCTGCACCGCAGACCGCGTATCCCACAAACCCCCAATCAAGCGGCGTTTACGTTCCGCCGGGCGGTGTTCCTGTTGGTCAACCGCAACCCGGTTTACCAACAAATGGCATGGATTCGGGCGTCGTGCCGTTCTACCCCGGCGGGCCGATTGCGGATTCGATTTATGGCCCTCAAGGGACGATTGATCCGTATTCGGGTGCGCCCACAGCACCGCCGGTTTTCGTTCCCAACACTCGGATGGCCGACTTGGAGTTGACCGGTGTACCGGCTCGTACCGGCCGCATTATGGTTGGTGGTGCGGTCAACAGTGATGCGGGATTGAATGGCCAAATCACACTTGATGAACGAAACTTCGACATCACCCGTTGGCCGACCAGTTTTCAAGACTTTGCCAGCGGGACCGCATTCCGCGGTGCGGGCCAGACGTTTCGTATCGAAGCAGTTCCAGGATCGATCTTTAAACGTTATACCGTCAGTTTCGCTGACCCGAACCTGCTTGGCTATTTGCCGATCAGCCTCGGGGTCTCCGGCTTTTTATATGACCGTCGGTTTCAAGATTTTGATGAAGAACGTTTGGGTGGACGTGTAAGCTTCGGTTACCGCGTAACCCCTGACTTGTCAGTTTCCACGGGCATAAACGGCCAGAATGTCAAGATTCATCGCCCACGAGTCCTTGGCGTTCAACCGCTGGACGATGTGCTGGGCGACAACGAGCTTTATACCGGTGAGTTCAGACTGACGCACGACACTCGCGATAGTCCATTTATGCCGACCGAAGGCCACTTTTTTGAGTTCGGCTACGAACGGGCGTTTGGCGACTTCGATTACAACCGCTTTGATGTTGAACACCGCAACTACTTTTTGGTTTCCCAGCGTGCCGATGGTTCGGGCAAACAGACGCTGACACTTGGGACTCGACTGGGGTTCAGTGGCGACGATACGCCGATGTTTGAAAACTATTTTGCCGGTGGTTACGCGACAATGCGAGGCTTTGATTTTCGCGGTGCAAGCCCGGTTATCGGCGATGTCCAGGTCGGTGGTCGCTTCCAGTGGCTGAACACCTTGGAATACATGTTTCCGATCACCGCAGACGACGCGTTTCGTGGCGTTGCGTTTGTCGACTTTGGCACCGTCGAAAGAGATATCGAGATCAACAAAGAAAACTTCCGGGTGGCCCCGGGTATCGGTGTGCGAATCGCAATTCCGATGCTAGGCCCCGCACCGCTGGCCTTTGACTTCGCTTTTCCGGTTGCCCAAGCTGATGGCGACCAGGAGCGAATCTTCAGCTTTTACATGAGCGCGGTTCGCTGATTCGCTCCTGCAGCATCGCTTGCGGTATACTGTCGTCGTTTGCACGATGGCCACCGTTCGCTTGTCTGAGGAGCCCATGATGGATCGGCGTGATTTTTTAACGGTGTCGATCGCTGGTGCCGTTCATGTTTCTTGCTGCGCGGCGAATGAATCGACGCCGCTGGGCGTGGCGGTGATCGGTCATACCGGCCGAGGCGATTACGGACACGGTCTGGATACCGCGTGGTTGAAAGTTCCGGAGACGAAACTCGTTGCGGTCGCTGACGCCAACCAAGCGGGCCTGGCGTCGGCGATGAAGCGATTGCGAGTGGATGCCGGCTTTCTCGATTATCGTGAAATGTTGGAATCGACTCGGCCCGAGATCGTCGCCGTTTGCTCGCGGCATCCGGACCAGCATCGCGATATGATCGTCGCGGCCGCCGGGGCAGGTGCGAAAGCGATTTATGTAGAGAAGCCGCTTTGCCGAACCCCGGCCGAAGCCGACGCGATTGCCGCGGCTTGCGTTTCCAGCGGTACCAAATTGGCGATCGCCCACCGAAATCGATATCACCCGACACTGCAGGCGATCGACCGGTTGATCGCTGACGGCGGGATCGGCAAACCGCTGGAGATTCGTGGCCGTGGCAAGGGCGACCGTCGCGGCGGCGCAGAGGACCTGTGGGTGCTCGGTTCACACGTCCTGAACCTGGTGCACTACTTCGGCGGGGCTGCGAAAACCTGTTCGGCGATCCTGCGACAAGATGGCCGACCGGTCACGGCGGAAGATGTCCGCGAGGGGAACGAAGCGCTGGGGCTGATCGCGGGCAACGAACTCCATGCCCGTTATGATTTGGCTGGCGGATTGGTCGCCTATTTCGATTCGATCGCAGGCGATGGCACCGCAAGCGAAGGGTTTGGGCTGAGGATCATCGGCAGCGAGGGAATCGTCGACATCAAGTGCGATCGATTTCCGATCGCGCATCTGATTCCGGGAAATCCGTGGCGAAAGCCGACCGAGCCGCTGCGGTGGATCGAGATCACGTCGGCAGGCGTGGGCCAACCGGAACCGATCACCGATTTGGCCGGCACACTATCGGGTCATATCTTGCCGATTCGCGACTTGCTGGAAACGGTTGGAACAGATCGTCAGCCGTTATGTGGCATCGACGAAGGAGCGATGACGGTGGAGATGATCTGCGGTACGTTCGCATCGCATCGGTCCGGTGGGCGCATGGTCGAGATCCCGCTTGTAAATCGCGAGAACGAATTGACCAAACTGTGATCGACGAATGAACGATTTATCGTTCGCGGAATACGATCCGCCCTTTGCTAAGATCGTAAGGCGATAGCTCGACACGAACTTTATCGCCGGGGACGATTCGAATAAAGTGCTTGCGCATCCGACCAGCGACGTGAGCCATCACTTCGGTACCTGTTTCAAGCTGAACGCGAAACCGTGTGTTGGCGAGCGCCTGGGTTACGGTGCCTTCGACTTCGAAAGCTTCTTCCTTTTTGGCCAAGTGTAAAAAACCTTTTCATTGGGTGGGCAGGAAGCCGGGCCAGTCCGACTTCGGCAGTTAGCCCAGTTTTATAGCAGATGCCAAGCCGATCGGATAAGGGAAAGAATCGCGACCTGTAAAGGATTTTGGCAATTTTGGCCATTCTGGGGTGTTTTTGGCATGCGCAAACGAGTGCCGGGTCGTTACACTCCCGCAAATTTTAATTTCGACAAGGGGATTTAGGCGACACTGCGGGAGTCACTCGGAATGCTCGGTTTTGCCGTAATTGCTTACTTGATGGTCACGGTTGCCATCGGATTGTATGCGTCGACGCGGGTTCACGGAGCCAAAGACTTTATGGTCGCGGGCCGTTCTTTGCCGCTGTACCTGAACTTTGC
>DIUH01000121.1:8339-18115 GCA_002428205.1 Planctomycetaceae bacterium UBA6163 | reverse complement strand
GCCAGCGACGCGTCGCGAATCTGCTCGGCATCGAGCCGAATCCGCGGCCCACGCGACAAAAAACGATTCGCGGGATCGGCCTGCAGCTTTTCGGTAGTGCACTGAGACGATTGTCGGAACGCCTCTGAGGTGACAAACGATCGGATCAGTTGCTTGACGTTCCAGCCCGATTGAATGAAATCGGCCGCGACATAGTCCAGCAATTCGGGGTGGCTGGGCGGAGTGCCCTGCATCCCAAAATCGTCAGCGGTTTCCACTAGGCCAATGCCGAAGACTTGTTGCCAGAAACGATTCACCGTCACGCGAGACGTCAACGGATGATCTTCGCGCACCAACCAATTCGCTAGATCGAGTCGCCCCAAACGGGTCTGGCCTTCGGCCATTTCCAGCGGCGGCAAAAATGCGGGCGTTGCCGGTTGGACCGCTTCGGCCGGTGCGTCGTATTGACCACGCGTCATCACGTGGGCCTGGCGCGGCGTCGGCAATTCGCCAAAAATCATTGTTCCCGGAATCGAATCTTCTAATACACGAACATTCACCGCGGCGCGATAAGCATCGGCCTTAGCCCGTTCCACTTCGGCGGGAACGTTTCGGGCAACGTGACGAACAAACTCCGCGCGAACTTGGCTCATCACATCATCGCTGATCGATTCACCTTCGGCAGGCGGAGTCTTTAAGGCTGCGGCGACAGGCGGTGCAATACCCGGCAGATCGCGCCCTTTTCCGAATTCGATCCAGTTTGCTAGAGAAAATCTTGGGTCAGTCGCCGCCGGTTTCGATCCGCGAACGCCTAGGCCATCCCACATCACCACGCCGCCAAACTGCGAAAGTTTGATGGAATCGACAATCGTCCCAGGCTCGATCGCAACACTCTCCGTTGGGACCACTAACTTCGTCCACGAACCCGACGGGGGCAGATCACCCGCTCGAACATTGCTCTTATTGTCAAACTTACCGCGGCCTAACGATTCGACGTTGCCCCATGCATAACGATGCGTCTCTTTTTTTCCTGCTAGCGATGTGCTCAGCTCCATCACAATCGCCGCGGGAGGATGAAGTTGGTCGATATGCACCCAAACTTCTAACTCCGCAGATTCGGGGATCACGCGCGGGACAATTCCGCCGCTGATCGTTTGGTCGTGCATATCGCCGTACGACATTCGCAGCGCTCGCAGCCCCACTGGCGGCGCAACCTCATTACCGGCGACCCACTGTTCGGCGTTTCGCGACGTATTGTTCTGCGATGCTCCGGGCGGCAACATGTCATCCAGCCATAGATCCATGACAGAGGTCGATTGCTCTTTATACCATTGGTCCCACTGCCCAGCGGCGGTGTTTGAAGCATCGGCGACGCGTTTTGCCGACGCATTGGCGATTGCCTTTAATTCTTGCAACTCGATCGCCTGCTGCGGAGTCGGCAACGAAATGAAGGGAGGTGTATCATTTCGATTGCCGTCCATCGCCGGGTCGGCGGCACTATAAAAGAACGAGTAGAGCGAATAGAACTCTTTGGCAGAAATCGGATCGTACTTGTGATCATGACAAACCGCACATCCGCCGGTCAGCCCCATCCAAGCTTGATAAGTTGTGCTGGCACGTTCCACTGCGTAGCGAAACAGAAATTCGTCGACGATAGCCCCACCTTCGCTGGTCGTCACATTGCAGCGATTAAAACCTGTGGCGACCAATTGTGACTGAGTCGGGTTCTCGAGACGATCGCCCGCCAATTGCTCGATCGTGAATTGATCGAACGGTTGGTTTTGATTGAATGCATTGACCACCCAATCCCGGTAGGGCCAAATCGTGCGGACGTTGTCCAGGTGCAACCCGTGGGTATCGCCATAGCGTGCGACGTCCAACCAATGCCGTGCCATTTCTTCGCCATAATGTGGCGATTGAAGATAGCGATCGACCATTTTCTCATAGGCGTCTGGCGATTCATCATATAAGAAAGCGTCGACCTGCTGCAGCGTCGGTGGCAATCCGGTTAACGTGAACGCCACGCGGCGAATTAAAGTTTCGCGGTCCGCTTGGGGTTGCGGCGACAAGCCGCGCGCCATCATCGCTTGCAACAGAAATCGATCGATCGGATTCTTCTGCCACCCTGGGTTCGCATCTGATTCGGCAGGTGGCTGTGGTTTAACGATCGGTGTGAATGCCCAATGTTCCTCGTACTTCGCACCCGACTCGATCCAGCGGCGAATCAGTTGCTTGTCTTCATCCTTCAACTGATGCACTTCCTCAGGCGGCGGCATCACCGTTTCTGGATCGGTCGATATGATTCGTAACCAAAGCTCGCTAGCGTCCGGATTTTCAGGATCCAGAGCGTCGGTGGCGCCTTCGGCGGTGTCGAGTCGCAGTCCCGCCTGGCGAGTCGCTTCGTCAAACCCGTGGCAACGAAAGCACGTGTTGCTCAGCAGTGGCCGAATGTCACGATTAAACGAGATTTCTTCGGCTTGAGCGAGCGGCACGGTTGCTGCGGCAAACAATGCAACGGCGATCTGTGGCAAAAACTTCGATCGCGGTCGTTGGTTAACTGCGATTGGATTGACGTGCATCATGGGTCGGACGTCGAAAGGAAAGGAATGACGCGTGAGACGCTCATGGCAGAGCGGTGGCGGGCAGGGACCGCCGTTGGTTTGATCCGGCAGTCCCCAGATTGTACCCGCACACCAGTGGTCAATCAATCAATCCGAGCGTGAACGATGTAACTACAACGCCAAAGTCGCCTGTCACAGCCCGACAGCGTCTTATCATTCCACTTATTTCTGGCGATCGAACGTTAGCCCTGGATCGTCGGGCGGACCACCAGGAACGATGAATCGAAATTGATCGGCGCCACGTGATTCTACTCGGCCTGTCATCGCGCCCTGGCCTTCGGTGTTTAAAATCATCGAGTCACCCCCGGCCAACACGTCGCCGCTCAACTCCGTCGGTTCCGCCGCCGGTTTGCCATCGATCGGCTTGGGTTCGGCTCGCCACGTAAATTTCGACGTTTCGGTCACCTCCAACGTGATCGTTACACCGGTTGGCGTCGCGACCCATTTTCCAACCAAGTCGGTTTTCGGTTGATCATCGTCGGCTTGATCCGGATCTTCTGTCTTTTTGCTGGCCATCACACGTGAGATATCGACCGCCTTACCCGTCGCCGCTTGGTCTGACACTGGCGTTTGTCGTTGATCGTCGTCTGCGGTCAAAGCGGCCAGTATTTGAGTGGCGGTCGTGTCGTTGGGTTGCAACTCGACCACATCAGCCAGCAATTCGATCGCGTCTTCTAGATGACCGGTGACCAGGTAGTGGTAAGCGAGCACGAACAATGCAGCGGCATCCTTGGGGTTGGATTCGATATGAGATTCCAACTTGCGCAGTTGTTGTGTGTAAAGGTCAATATCACCATACAATCCGCTTAACGTCGTCCAGTCCATCCCGGGCGAAGTGGCCAGCAGTGCGTTCAGCACGGCGGCAGATTCCTGGAACTTGCCCAGTGCAAATAAAGTCAGCGCCCGCATCTCGTGCAACACCGGGTCGCCTGACAATCGATGCATCGCGGTGTCAAACTTATTCAATGCGGCTTCAAACTTGCCATCGTAAAAGGCCGCGACGCCTTCGTCGAACAACTCAAGCGCTACCGTGTCGGCATCGGGCTCTGCAGGACCTCGCTCCGCCGCTTGTGCCGTCGCCGAACCTACAAAGCTTTCAACCACGATTGGCTGGGCATAGTTGTAAATGGTTGTTGCGGACGGAACATAATAAGGATTCACAAACGTCGTATAGGTTGCCCAAGATCCAAGCCCCCAGCCGACATAATAGTTTGGCATTGGTCGATACCAACTTGTCCCCCAATGCATATTCCAATGGCCGTTGTACCACGATGGACGATTCCACCCGCTGTTCCAACCGTTATTCCANNGTTATTCCATCCGTTATTCCATCCGGTGTTCCAACCCCAGTTCGAGTTGCCAAACCAATTGTTAACGTTGTTGTTGATATTGATGTTTCCACCACCAATGCCCAGATTACCGCCGCCGATGATCGGGCGGCCTGGACGATCGTTGATGATGGGTCGATCATTGTTGATAGGGCGGTCGCCGATGATGGGGCGGTCGGGATAACCTGGGCGAAGCCAATCGTTTCCGCCTGGACGATCGGGATATCCCGGACGGTTCGGGAATCCGGGACGATCGGGAAAACTCGGACGGGTAATGCCTGTTGGCGGTCGGCCCGGCAGTGTTTGTGGTCGCTCGGGAAAACTCGGGCGTGTGATGTTTGTCGGCGGACGGCCCGGCAATGTTTGCGGCCGCTCTGGGGAGTTCGGAAGACTTGGGCGGTTGAGGCCGGAGTCGGGAAATGATGGTCGCGTGGTTGGTCTGAGCGATCCGGGAACCTGAACCGACGGGCGCGAACCCAAATCGGGATTTCCGGGGCGCGGAATGTTGGTCGTCGGCCGCTGAACGCCGCCTGGGTTCGGACGCGAAAGTCCTGGATTCTGTACGTTGGGCACTTGCGGTCGCGCCGTTCCACCGAGCGACGGAAATGAACCGCCGCCGGGTCGCGTCGATGGTTGAGTGGGACGAGTCGTTGGTTGAGTCGGACGAAGGCTGTTGCCACCGCCGCCCGACAATCCGCCGCCGCCCGACAATCCACCGCCGCTGGGCCTTGCGACACCGCTGGGCATTCCTCCGCTTGGCCTTCCGGCGCCGCTGGGCATTCCTGCACTGGGTCTTCCGGTTCCGGTGGGTCTGCTGGCGCCACCCAAGCTCGGTCTTGCACCGCCACTGATGTTGGGACGTGACGCTCCGCCACCCCCGCCACGGTCAAAGCGTTGGCCATAGGTGATCGGCGTGATCGACGATGCGATGCACAGCACCATGCAACCGAGGGTCGATCTGCATGCAAAACTTGTTGGGTTCTTCATAGTCGAAAGGCCAGTGACGAATCGGATACTTTTAGGATTGGATGAGTCTGGGGATGAGACGTTATGGATTGAAAAGTAATCTATAAGACTAGAATCAATCTTTAGCCGGCACGCCCGAACGTGTCGGCTTTGGCGGCGCACGGGTAACGGTCACATCAAAATCCTCTGCCATTTCGTTTCCGATCAAACGATTTGTTCCAAGCATTTGATAACGATCGTCATCAAGTTGTCGATAAAGAACGGTTGCGAAACCGACAGTACCACTCGCTTCGGTCGATTCCGACTTGATCACCCAACCATCTTCAGTCGGTGTCCAGATACCGCCACCAAATCCGCCATCGGAATCGAACAACCATGAACGGACTTTCCCCGTCAGCGGATCCCAGCCGATCCGTTGTTCCGTTTTTAGAACAACTTGGCCACCGCGTGTGGCATGAAACTTGCCGATTAAAAAGTTCTTATCTTCGTCCCAGCGATAAGAAATCCGCACTGCCAATTCGGCGCTTTCGCTAACCCAATCGCCCACCAACCAGGCCAGCGCCTGCAATCGGTCGCCGGACGTTGGCGAGGGTTGATCATCAAACTCGCGAATGGACGCCAACTTCCATTTCCCGTCCTGTTTCGACAGGGTCGCGATGTATCGAACTTGCGCAAAGGCCGAATCACCAGCGGTCAGATAGCGTGTCCCTTCTTCGATCGCGATGTGATCGCCGACTTTGCGGATCGAATCGATTTGCAGCGACAGCGTCGCCCCTGGAAACTTTGCAAAGTATTGCGAAAACAACTCGCGGAGTTCCTCTTGGCCACGATGCAACAGCCCGGATTCATCAATCAATTCGCCATCTGGCAAAAATGCATTCACGATCGCGTCGACATCAGCCGCGTTGAACGCCGCCGTTAGTGACTCTTCGACCGAAGCGACTTCGCTAACGATGTCGTCCTGTGCCCGAGCACATTGAGACGACCCAACCGCAGCACCCATCAATGCCGCAAAGTAAACGGAGACACGAAAAGCAAAGCGTAACATCAGCGGCGGTTCCTCAGACAAGAAAGTCAACTAAATGAGCCATCGAGAGGCGGCTAAACATTGTAACCAAGTCAAGGCTACGCCGTCTTACCCCGTCTAGCTGCATTTTTGGGAAAAAAATACCGGCTGCTGGCATGGCATCACCCGCTGGACGGGAAAGTGAACCTGCAGACGGATTGACATATCGATTTATGTCGATATATTTACCTTTTCGGGTTTGGGGCTGCTGGTACTGATGCCGGATCCAAGCCCTTTTAACTTACCGTTAAGTGTCGTCACTACGCGAGCTAGCGAGCTTTCGACCCTTTGGCGACTCGACGACTCTGGAGCTGTGGCGCGGATGACGAACTGCACTGAAATGCCGCGTGACGCGATGTCACTGCTTGATCGCTTGAACGATCCGAAGACCGCCGCAGCGTTGCACGGATTGCTGGATCACGCCGAAACGATCGAGCGGGCGATCCGCATGGCCAGCGAACTGCCCAACCTGGTTGCCATCGCGACCGATTTCTTCGACGCGGTCATTCAAAACGCATCTCGCGATGGCATCGACATCGAACAGCGGGCGACAAGTCTGGTAAAGCTGATCGTCCAGGTGACCGAACCAGAGACGATGCGGGCGATCGAGAGCTTGGTCGCACGATTGCCAAAACTAGCAGAAGGAAGTGTTTTGCTGGATGAATTGCCGAACCTCGCTGCGATCGCCGTCGACGTGTTTGATGAATGGGCGACGCAGTTGAAAGAAGACGGGATTGAACTGGAGCAGAGTTTGCGACAGGGCTTGCACGCGGCCCTTTACCTCGGCGGCCAAGTTCGCAGGGAAGAGCTTGATCGGATCGGCTTTTTGCTGAAGTCGGACGTGATGAGCGAAAACTCGGTGGCGACGGTCGGCATGGCCGGTTCGGCCCTTTCGAGCTGTCATCGCGGCACCTGCGAACACCCAGTGCCCAAGCGAGTCGGCCTGTTCGGACTGCTGACCGCGATCCGTGATCCCAATACCCAGCGCGCACTTTCGTTCGGCCTGCAATTCGCGAAATGCTTTGGCGGCGTGCTGGACGAAAACCATATCGGCCAACCTAAATCATCCATCTCCACCCGCAAGGGCTAGAATCTTATGAACCAGCACCAAATCATCATTGTCGGCGGCGGAACAGCAGGCATCACCGTCGCGGCGCGGCTGAAAAACGCCGATCCGACGTTAGACATCGCGATCATCGAACCATCGGAAAAACATTACTATCAACCGCTGTGGACCTTGGTCGGCGGCGGGATGTTCAAGCCAGAAGATTCCGGGCGTGATGAGAAAGATCTAATACCTTATGGTGTCACGTGGATCAAAAGCCGCGTCGCATCATTCGCGCCTAATGAAAACCGCATCACCACGATCGACGGCGAATCGCTGACCTATCAATACTTGATTGTCGCGCCCGGGATCCAAGTGAATTGGGACCAGGTTAAGGGATTAAAAGATTCGGTGGGCAAGGATGGCGTGTGTAGTAATTATTCGATCGATACGGTCGCCAGCACTTGGAAGTTTATTCGCGAATTGAAACGTGGCGTCGCACTCTTCACGCAACCGGCCGGAGCGGTGAAGTGTGGTGGCGCGCCACAAAAGATATGCTATTTGGCGGAGGATCATTTTCGTCGCAGTGGCGTTCGCGATTCCATTGAAGTGATCTTCACGCTCGCCGGTCCGCGTCTGTTCGCCGTCGACGCCTATCGCGAGGTGTTAGAAAAAGTTGCGGAGCGAAAAGGGATCCAAGCACGGTTTCGCCACGACTTGATCGAAGTGCGATCAAAGTCCAAAGAAGCGATTTATCGCCACCTGGATACACAAGAAGAGATTGTGATTCGATATGATATGATTCACGTCACGCCGCCGATGAGTGCACCGGATTTTGTCGCGCACAGCGAATTGGCCGGTGAAGGCGGCTGGGTCGACGTTGACAAGCACACGCTGCAGCACACTCGGTTCGCGAATGTTTATGGAATCGGCGACGCGTCGAGTTTGCCGACATCGAAAACGGGGGCGGCGATTCGCAAGCAAGCTCCGGTGTTGGTCAGCAACCTGTTGGCGGCGATGAAGCAACAACCGGCCACGGCCAGCTATGACGGCTACACTTCGTGTCCGGTGATCACAGGCTATGACAGCCTGGTGTTAGCGGAGTTTGATTACAGCGGCAAGCCGGCAGAGACGTTCCCGTTCAGCCAAGCGAAGGAACGGTTCAGCATGTACATGCTGAAGAAGTTTGGGCTTCCGGCGCTTTACTGGCACGGCATGCTTCGCGGCCGAGCCTGACATAGGCTTTGTCAAATCGCGAACCAAACGTAAATCGCGACCACAATGGCGACTAGCAATGCGCCACCGGGGATCGCGAACCGCCACGGTTCCATCGGCACCGCATAGACAACTTCGGCAATGCGTCCTTTATCATCAACGGCTTGTGCCGCGATCTGACGCGGGAAAATCTGGCCCATCAGCAGCATAAATGTGACCAACCCTGCGAATACCAAACCGAGAAAATGGAAGCCGTTCAAATCCGCTAGCGGCCCGACGAACTTCGGAGCGAAGTAGACCACCGCGATTGTGGCGACGCCGAACAAGAGTGATAAGTTGGCGGCCAGCGCCGGTACTTTGCGTGTGAACATGCCTACCAAGACGACGGCGAAAATCGGAGCAGCATAAAGTCCGTTCATTTTCTGCAGGTATCCGAAAATGCTGTCTTGGCCAGCGAGCAGCGGCGCGATCGACATCGCGGCAACAGCGACCGTGGTGCCGAAAATTCGACCAACACGCACCGTCTGGCGTTCGCTGGCTTCCGGGCGAATGTAACGTCGGTAAGCATCGAGGCTGACCAGCGTGACGACCGCATTCAAGACCGAGTTGAACGAACTGAGGATCGCGCCGACGATCGCGGCAGCAAAGAAGCCTCGCATCCACCAAGGCAACACGGCGCTGACCAGCGTTCCATAGCCCTTATCTTTTTTCGTGGAAAACAACTTGTCAGCTTTCCACTCGTCTTTTGGAACCGTCGCGAAAGCTTCGGGGTTTAATGCCGATTCTCTCTCATAAGCGTCGTCGACCTGGGCCCGAAATTCGGTCAGTTGTAAGGAATTGAACAATTCGTCACGACTGTCTAAATGAAACGCAATGATCCCTGGCAAGATTAAGATCAATGGCGCCATGATCTTAAAGCACGCTGCCAACAGAACGCCTTTTTGTCCTTCGGCTAACGATTTCGCGGCAAACGTTCGTTGAATGATCTGCTGGTTCGTCGTCCAATAAAACAGGTTCAGCAACAAAACGCCCGTCGCCAGCGTTTGCCAGGGGACTGATGTATCCGGGCCGCCTAAAGATTGAAACTTATCAGGGTGTTCTTGCCGCAGCGTTGTTAGACCGGCCAAAGCATCGCCGCCGCCAACTTTTTCTAGGCCCAGATAAGCGATCAGTACGCCACCGGCCAGCAGGCCGAAACCGTTAAGTGTGTCAGAAACGGCGACGGTTCGCAGGCCACCAAAAATCGCATAGATCGACCCGAGAATGCCGATCATCCAAACCGATCCCCATAACAAGCTGGTGCGGCTCATTTCTGTCAGCACTTGCAGGTCGAGGACGTCGATCAAGCCGGTCGCGCCGGTGTAGAGAATGATCGGCAGCAGCAACAACGTGTAGGCAGCAACAAAAATGAAGTTGGTCATCACGCGGGTCGTGTCGTTGAAGCGACCGGCCAGATATTCAGGGACCGTTGTGATCCCTTTCGCCAAATAGCGAGGCAGGAAAAAGATCGCCAGCATTACTAGCGACACGCCAGCGATCACTTCCCAAGCCATCAC
>DIUH01000121.1:7041-8242 GCA_002428205.1 Planctomycetaceae bacterium UBA6163 | reverse complement strand
AAGAAGATGAAGGAGACGACGGCGAGCATGGCGGGTGACGTGGGTGGAGGGGAGCGGATGAGGTGCGAACAGAATCGCAAACAGATAAGTTTCCGACCGTCGTTTCTAATTCGATGTGCGGACGTGCGAAAGGGGCATGTTGTTCGGAATCCGCCGATCGTCGTCGCAGTCTCGGCCGCCGTTGGTTCAATCGCGCGTGTCAGTTCCTGCGTTTCGTGGGGTTTTGTTCTAATTTCTTATTGCGAGAGTAGCGGCGGCATCACAACCCGACGCGTGAGCGAGGGAACGACTTACGTCGTTTTGGCGACGTGCGAGTCCAGTCCCTCGCTCACGCGTCGGGTTAGGATAAGCACGACAAATTACGCCAAATATCTATCTAAAACCAAGATTAGCGCAACTTCAAAACGCGTGAGCGAGGGACAGCGTGAGGGCCCTCTCGCAGGCGTATTGAGGTTCCACTTTTTGTTCTCATCCCAACCCGACGCGTGACGGGCTGTTGATTTAATGTCTTATTGCGAAATTAGCGGCGGCATCACAACCCGACGCGTGAGCGAGGGGCAATGTGAGGTCCCTCGCTCACGCGTCGGGTTAATAAATCAACAGCCCGGTGAGCGAGGGAACGACTTACGTCGTTTTGGCGACGTGCGAGTCCAGTCCCTCGCTCACGCGTCGGGTTAGGATAAACACGGCAAATTACACGCAATCTCGATCCAAAACTACGAAATGTGCAACTTCAAAACTCACGCGTCGGGGCAATAGATCAACAGCCCGTTTAGTGGCGGTGGTGCCAAGCGGGATCGCTGTACCGTGCGACGGTCAACGAATGTGTCGTCTCGCGCGGCCAATCGGGTTCGGCCGACGGGTCGCTGGGCGACTCGGCTTCGAAAGCGGCGGCGATGTCGTCCGCCAACCGTTGCGGCTCGACCGGCAAATTGGTGATGAAGTCGCTGTGGCCGCGGCCGTCGCGATAATCGGGCTGGCGAGGTGGTGTGGCCAAACAGCGGGCGATTTGTGAAAGGTCGGCGGAGTGCAAAATTGTGCCGTGGTAGAGAATGTGATCGCGAGCGACACGCAAGCTGTTGCCGGAAAACTTGCGGTTATTCAGCGTCAAATCGCAAGTGCCCTGCCACCGGACCTCGGGCACGTGTGGCACAATCGCCGCCATCAACCGCGTCATCACCCAGCGGTGCGCTTCGTCGAC
>DIUH01000121.1:1305-6996 GCA_002428205.1 Planctomycetaceae bacterium UBA6163 | reverse complement strand
CTGCTCAAATTGCCACAACCGCAACGTCTCGCCTCTTCTGCCCAATTCCGCTTCGTCCAACAGCGCCTCGTCCAACGCAAGGTCAGACGGGGGGGCGGAAAGCGAAAGGTCGAGGCGTTTCATCAGCGGGGCCCTAACTGTCTGGGGTGCGGTCGTAACGGTTGCAGCGACTATGACGTTGTCAAAACACGACGGTTGTAGCGTCAAAGAAACAAGCGGGGAAAGATGGTCAAGAGAAGCGAGCGTCGATTTTAGAAAACTGTGCTTTTTTTGGTTTTTATCTTAATTTTCATCATGTTCCACCTTATTCTTGAAGGGTCGCTTCCCTCCGGCGACACAAACAACTATTTCCGAGTTTGATTCCAAAGATGACTCAACCAAGTAAAGCAACCCGAGTTTCCGATTCCGCCAACGCTTTGACCGGCCATTCGCTTTCGGCGCGACGCCAGCGATTGATGTCGGCGATTTTCGCGACCGGCACTGCCCCACGTCGATTTTCGATCCCCGCAACCCTGCTTGGCGCGGCGGCAATCGCAGGCGGCCTGGGGTTTGGAACCGATTCCGTATCGCTGCCCAGTGCACAGGCTCAAGAAGCCTGCTGTTTCCAGCCTTCGTATCGGTTGCAGTGCGACACTGTGATGCAACCGCAAACGGTCCAGCGGTTTCGAATTGCTTATGAAACCGATTACGTCGAAGAGGAAGTCGTCTCGTACCGGCCTGTTCTGCGGACACGGACCGAAGATCGGGAAGTTCGAGTCGCCCGCCCCGTGACCGAAACCAGTTATCGCGAAGAGAGGTTCACCGTACAACGTCCCGTAACGGAAACGTCGATGCGGGACGAACAATACACACAGACTCGTTTTGTAACTGAGACCACCGAGCGTGAAGAGCAGGTCACGACGATGCGTCCTGTTGTCGAAACGCAGATGGTGGCTCAGCAGCATGTGGTGCAGCGTCCGGTTGTTGAAACGCAAATGGTTCAGCAGCAGCATTTGGTGCAGCGTCCGGTTGTGGAAACACAATTCCAGGCACAGCAACACGTGGTTCAGCGTCCGGTTGTCGAGACGCAGTTCCAGACACAGCAGCACGTGGTTCAGCGTCCGGTGACGACTTTCAGCAGCCAGACGTTTGAAGCGGGCGGATTCGTCAATCAACAGGTGATCCAGCCAGGGCAGTTGACGCATGGCTTGCAGTGGGTGCCGCGTGCCGTGCAGACGACTGGGCCGTTTGGGATTTTTAGCGTCAATCGCGGCGCCGCGATGTGGACGCCGATGGTGACTCCCCCAACCGTCCAGAATCAATTGGTCTTCCAATCCAATCCGGTGACCCAACAGGTCGCACAGACTTCATTCGTGAACGAAGTCCAACAGACCCAGGTTCCTGTGCAAGTGATGCGGATGCAGAACGAAACGGTAACTTCGCAAGTGCCGGTTCAAGTGATGCGGATGCAGAATGAAACGGTGACCCAGCAGGTACCGGTTCAGGTCACTCGCATGGTGTCAGAGACCGTAACGCAGCAGGTGCCGGTGCAGACGACTCGCATGGTTCCCACCGTCGAAACACGTCGTGTTCCGGTGACGGTCCAGCGTCCGGTGACCGAAACGTTGACTCGCCAAGTTCCCGTCCAACAGACTCGGTGGGTCACCGAAGAACAGGTTCGTCGTGTTCCTGTGACATCGACTCGGATCGAGTACGAGACGCGTCGCGAACCGATCGAAGTGAAGTTTTACGAACAAGAACGAGTTGTTCAGAAGGTTCGTCGTCCCGTAACGCGTCAGATCTACGTTCCTTATACCGAAACGGTGATGGTGCCACGACAAGTGGTCCAGCGAACTCCGCTCAGCTACTACGATCCATTCTCGCCCGCGATCATCAGCGGTTATTCGTCATTCGGCGATACATCCGTTTCGTCGCCAACCGCGCCCGCGGCAGACTCCAGCGTAAGGGATTCAGCAGGAGGTGACGTTTCGAGCCAAAAGCCAGACGCCGATGCCGACTTAGGTCCATCGTTGTTGGAAGGTCCAGCCAACGCGACTGATGAAGCGAAGCCGAAATTGCAATCCGTGGAGGTCACGCCGTTGCCCAATGGCACGCGGGAGGACGTCGAAAGTCCGTCGGATTCAAAAGCAGAACCAAGCGACAGTGATGAATTGAGTGCCCCTGCATTGGATGCAGATAGCGCTTCGTATCGGATCCGCTATCGCCCATTGTTCATTCGCGAAATCTGAGAGTCGAAATCTGATTGGCGTTATTCGCGATCGCATTCTGCCTGCGGTTGGAAAAGTGATTTTTCAATCGCAGTTTCTTGAATAATATCGAAGCCATCTTGGTAGTGGCCATCGCGGTTGGTCGTAAACAATCAATTTCTGATGACTGACTCTGCAACCAAGTGCGATGCGAGCGTATCGAAAGAAAATCCCGTCTTCAAACGTCGATCTAAAGCGCGGCCTGCCGTTCGCAACGCTTCTGGCTTCATACGGGCCGACTGCATCGACCCGATGACAACGAAGCCTTCAGCCTTGGGCAACTTAAATACATAAGCCTGTGGAAACGCTTCGACGATTGTCGCCACGTCGTCACGAATTGCAGGGTGGGGATTGATGTTGAAAACAACCGAACCACCGTCAGTCAGGTGTGATTGCAACTGCTTGTAGAACTCAATCGTACGCATCTTAAGCGGCGCACCTGTTCGATCCGTCGAGTCGGACGGTTTCAAAAAAGCGTCCATGTAAATAACGTCATACTTCGCTTCGTTAGCCGCGAAGTATTCGAAGGCATCGGCGACGATCACCCGTACGTTGTTGGTTTGTTTAAGTAGGAAAAATCTCTCCGCCAACTGGACGACCACCGGATCGATTTCAACCGCATCCACCTCGCACTCGGCGTCATGCTTCTGCAGGAAATGGACCATCGAACCGCCGCCAAGCCCAACGACTAAAACTTTCTTTTGCTCCGGCAATAATAAGTAGCTTGCGAACATGTGCTGCAAATAATTGAATCGCAACAAATGAGGATTTGCTAAGTTGACTTGGCTTTGGTAAGCCTCTTCGCCACTATTGCGAACAAAAACCATCGACCGGATATTCCCCAACCGTCTGACTCGAATGAGCGAATAGGGGGATTGGACTTCATGTTCAATAATCCCCGAACGTCGATCATCACCAAAAACGACAGGCGTACCACTGTAGAAAGCGGCCAGTGTTGTGGCGACTGCAACTCGCCCAAGCCAATTTCGGCGACCAACTTTCTCGCTGAACGCAGAATCACTTCGATCATCCAAACACATACGTTCTCTCGTTCTCGGTACAGTAACGGATAGAAAATACTTTAATCCGCGCTGTAACTTATGTGAAGAAACAAAATGGATTTCTGATGACCTCTTCGATACATCGCCGCTTATGCGTTTGCACTTCAATGGCAATGTCGGGACCGAATGATTTCGAAACCGGTCGCGGGCTAATATCAAATGCCCGACCTATTCATCTTCGTCCGCTTTATCTGCGTGAGACTTGATCGTGATGATCAACCCCGACGCTCGCTCGACGGTGCTGGTTCGCCGACTGACATGACACTTCAAGCATTCCGATGCCAGTCGAATGCGCCCGATATATCGATAGGCATTTTCGTCGAAAGCTTCATGAAACTCGGCTCCCTGTTTGATTCGACTGACCGCTTCCAACTCAAACTCAGTTACCGGTCGATGATCTGCATTCATTTCGTCGCCGCTAACGGTCATCCATCTAACCTCCACACCGTGGCCGCGTTGCAGTTCCGAGAAGACGCTTAGCAGCGATTGGGAGGGCAACACACGGGAGGATTCTTCATTAAAGAAGTCGCGATGCATGACCAACAACGCCCCGTGCAAGGTCTCGTGCAGCAATCTGGCGCGATTACGTTTGTCATCTTTCGACGACGTATGCGACGATAGGGCAACCGTCGTCGCATTCGAAGGGTTTATTTGGTATTCATGGGTTACAACAACTTGTGCCCATGCCCCACGCACCAAAAAACCTTGGGCAAAACCGATCGAAAGAAGGATGGCGATTGCTGTGAAGCGGTTGCGTGTCATGAAAACTTCCGATCGATTTCGCAAGGCACTGGAGTACGACGCCGATTACTCGATCGCGATCTCATAGGTGAGCGCGCCGATCGCCTTTCCTTTTGGAACATCCGCATAATTGTCGTGGCACATGACACATTTAGCCATGACCACGGGGATGATCGTGGCGGCTCGTAAAATCGGTTTTCCGTCGAGGAAAACGGCTTCATCCACATAGTCCTTGCCTGCGACCAGCTGGGCGACTGCGGATTTTTCGAAGTCAGACTTTGCGACATTCTCGGCGTCGTACGGATCGCCCGTCGCGTCGATCAAACGAACGTTATGCCAATCATTTTCGCGTGCGACATCGAATAATTTTTTGAATGCGGTCCCGGCCGGCATATCCGATTCCTCGGAAACAAAATGCGTGGTAACCAACACAATGGCATTCTTATAGATTCCGTCCAAAACTTTAATCTGCTTGCGAGTTCGGGCAAGCGCCGCCGGATCAACCGATTGGGCAAATGTCGTTCCGACGCCCACAAACGCCAACGAAGCGACGCAAAACAGTCGCATAAGGTGTGAATGTCTCATAATGGTACCTAAGTCTTTTTCTTGCCTGGAGAAGGATTGATACTCAGCAATGAGCGATAATCAAGTTTGCGGTACCTTTTCTGCAGAGCGCCCTTCGGGCCGCTTCGCGGGGAAAGGTACCGGACACTTATTTACCGACCGATCCTCAACAATTGCTGACCCGGAGTAACTACATCGCTGAGCCGAACGGATAACAGATATTCCATTTGCAATCGTTCCGCTTCAGCCAATACACCACGAAGTCGACAATTGGGTTGCAGCACACAGACGTTCTGTGTCGCATGTACACACTCGAGCAATTCCATCGAACCCTCGAGCTTTTGGATCACATCCCCCAACGAAATCTCGTTCGGGGACTTGGACAACTCCAAACCACCGCCAATGCCACGAATGCTGCGAACGTATCCTTGACGAGCCAGTCGTTGCGCCACTTTGGCCAGGTGGTCTTTGGAAATTTGATAAAAGTTAGCGATGTCGGGGATCGTCGCCCGTTGATCGACACTCGCCAAATACATCAAGATCCGTAGACCGTAGTCTGTGTGAAGTCCAAGTCGCATGGTAAAACAAGTAAAAGAAGTACGCAATATGCCTGTTTGCGTTTTTGTGGGTAAATTATCGTTTAAATCATAGGGTTAGCGGCCAGACGCCGCGCCCACCGGACTCGGCGACCACCCTGTTTGGTGGCAACCGGGGGCGACGGGCCAGTGACCCAGTCGTTCGAACTGTGGTTAGTTATGGTGGTTTGCCAGAGGTGATTCAAACGAGAAACGCAATTCACTCGGTTTGTCTTTACGATATCGCGGGTGCCGCCAAGCGGGAACAACGCCCCCCGGATATTTGCCAGCGCGATTCTTGCTCACAGCGGTTGAAGTTTATTTCGGCGGGCGTGCGGAATAGGGTGCGGTATGCGCGTTCTCTCGTCCGAGTGTCTGGATCGTTCCGCCACGTTTCTCGCGGATTTTTAACTCGAACGGATCACCATTATAACAGACTTCATTGAAGAATGTAAAAACAGAAGAGTTATCAGTTACGAACATCGGCGCCAGCTTGCCGGCGGT
>DIUH01000121.1:0-1271 GCA_002428205.1 Planctomycetaceae bacterium UBA6163 | reverse complement strand
ATCACTAGGTTATGAGTGACGAAATCCTCAAAAAATAACTCGCCACCTGCGGCATTTCGCCCAAACTTCAGATCACAGTCTGAAACGCTGCGAAAAACAATCGTTCGATCGGTGTCAATTTCGATGCCGCCGTGGATGTGTGAGAAGTGTTCAAAGACAACCACTGGCGAATCACCTCTAGTGATACGGAAGTCTGGCTTGGCTTTCGCAAAATAGTCAACCATGCCACCAATGCCGACGACTCGTTGCACCTTTCGTCCCAGCGTAACCGTCGAGTTTAAGGCGTAGGTGCCAGGCAGAAATACGGTTCGTGCGCCGGAGTTCATCGCTTTTTGGATCGCGGCCGATGAGTCCAACTTGCCCGTTGGGTCAGCACCGAAATTGTCAACATTGGCCCACTGGCTAACCGGATCGCTGGCGATTTGCGGTGGATCCTTGATCGGCAACCTCAGCGAGGTTTTGACAGAGTCAAACGCAGTGGTTGCTGGATGTGAACAATACTCGGCGACCACCGGGCCAAAGCTGCCGGGTTTGTCCTCGCCTGTGATTCGGGTGACGGCATACCAATCGGGAGTCTCGACGTCGGCTACGGCCCGAGCATAGCCGCTGGTTCTGATATCCCGAACAAACATCCTGCCGCCGTTGTAATTAATGATCGCTGGCCATCGCGCCGCCTCCGGGGTTCCCTTCAACACGGCATCCACCATGCAGAACGTTCCGTAGCTGCGCACCGCAGGAACGGAGTTTTCGCTGTATAGGCCGCGCACCGAAATCGCCTGGCCTTCGTTGTCAAAACCAAACGTCCGTTGGTTGCGAAGGGTGACGTATTCGAACACTTGGCCGTTAACTGCGCGGGACGTTGTGATCCCACGATCGAATCCGACAATCTCACAGTTGCGGACAAGCAGCGGACCGTTCATATCGCGATGGCCGAGGTCTAGGCCGATCAAGCCGCTGCCGTCAGCCGCTAGGAACCGGCAATTGCGCACGGCTCCGGAATTGTTCGAATAGAACTGCAGGGCGATGGCCCCTGGATTGTCTTTGCCAACGTCGAACGTCAGGTTCTCGACATAATTGTGAAACCAGTCCGCCGAACCAAACCCGCCGCACCACATCATGCTGATCGGTTCTGCCGGATTGTTCGCGACGGCGTCCTTCAGCCGAATGATTGTCTTTGCCGGGTTCTGGCCACACAAGAAGTTTTTGCCCCACGCATCGCTGCCCGAAGCGTTCTTATTTGACCATTGCAATGTGTTCGAGATCAGGTAGGT
>DIUH01000120.1:6700-7940 GCA_002428205.1 Planctomycetaceae bacterium UBA6163 | reverse complement strand
GTGCCTGCTACTTTTTTTCACAGCCCGTAGAGCAACCGATAATTTACCGAGTCGCTTAGGCGAACAGTTTGGTGACCGCTTCGCCTTTGACCAATTCGCGTGGTTGGTTCAAGTGATTGTAAACAATCGTCTCGGGGTGAATGCCAAAAGAATGATAGATCGAGGCGAGCATTTCATTGGGATGCACCGGGCTGTCGACCGGGGCCGAAGCGGTTTTGTCGCTCTTGCCGTGGACATAACCGCGGCGCACACCGGCACCGGCCATGATCGCCGTGTAGCAGTACGGCCAGTGGTCGCGTCCGTCGTCGCTGTTGTTGTTGCCACTGGTGCTGACACCGCGCTGTGGGCTGCGACCGAACTCGCCGACGGCGACCACCAAGGTGTCTTCCAGCATCCCACGGCTGTCGAGATCTTCGATCAACGAAGTTAAACCGGCATCCAACATCGGTGCCGATTGATTTTTCATTCGCTGTGACAATCCGGTGTGGTGATCCCACGAGTGATTGTCGCTATTGGCAACCTTGGGCCAAATCACTTCGACAACCCGCGTTCCGGCTTCGACCAATCGTCGTGCCAACAGGCAGCTTTGGCCAAACGTGTTGCGACCATAAGAGTCACGCAAATCTTCCGGTTCGGAGCTTAGGTCGAACGCATCGCGAGCCCGTCCGGAAACGATCAGCGATAGGGCGCGATCGTAATATTCATCCAACTCATAAGATTCGACAACCTTATTGATTTCTGGCATCTGCTGGTTCAGCAAATCACGTAATTTAGCGCGGCGTTGCAGACGAACACTGAACACTTCTGGACGCATCTTCAGATCGTCGATCTTGATCTGAGACATCTTGTCCATGTTCATATCATCGCCAGCCGGATAAAGCGTATAAGGATCGAACGCTTTGCCGAGGAAACCGGCCGTGCCGCCTTTGCCGATGACGTTCGATTCTTGCAGCGGTCGTGGCAACATCACGAACGGCAGCATCGGTTGATCGATCGGGCGCATGCGGACGAGGTTGCTGCCAAAGTTCGGAAAATCCTTTGGCGATGGCGGTTCGAGTTGGCCCGATGGGCTGACCTTATCCGTCGTATATCCCGTCATCACCTGATAGATCGCTGCGGTGTGATTGAACAGGCCATTGGGTGTATAAGACATCGACCGGATCATGGTGAATCGGTCATTGATCTGGCTCAACCGAGGCAGGTTCTCGGTGAACATGATGCCAGGGATCTTGGTGCTGAT
>DIUH01000120.1:4009-6505 GCA_002428205.1 Planctomycetaceae bacterium UBA6163 | reverse complement strand
ATAGCGGATCGGTGAACCCGACCGAAGTAGAAAATCGAGAAATCTTTTGCCGGCGGGATTTCGGCGACGAAGTGAAGAATCGCCGCCAGCGGGCTGTTGATTTATTTACCCGACGCGTGAGTTTTGACGTTGCGCTATTCTTGGTTTTAGATAGATATCTGGCGTAATTTGCCGTGCTTATCCTAACCCGACGCGTGAGCGAGGGACTGGATGCGCACGTCGCCAAAACGACGTAAGTCGTTCCCTCGCTCACGCGTCGGGTTGTGATGCCGCCGCGAATTGCCCCTCGCTCACGCGTCGGGTTAATAAATCAACAGCCCGCCAGCGTGGTACGATTGCGGCTATACTCGTGACGCATGGCTCCGCGCGTCTGTTTTCGCTGGGCTGAGGCATGCGATGCGACAATCGCTGGTGGAAGTCAACGTGGAATTCGATCAACTGAGAAACTTTCTGAAAGTCGCCGAACACGGCAACTTTACCCGAGCGGCCGAGGATGTCGGGCTGTCGCAGCCTGCGCTCAGCCGTTCGATCGGACGGCTTGAAGAGGAGCTGGGCCAGCCGGTTTTTGATCGCCAAAGCCGCTGTGTCGCGTTGAACGACGCCGGGCAACGCTTGCTGGTTCGAGCTCGCCAAATCCTGTCGCTAGTCGACGAAGCGAGCTCGGAAATCTGTGACGATGGACGAACCGGGCGAATACGAATCGGCGCGATTCCGACAATCGCGCCGTATTTGTTGCCGCGTCTGTTGCGGACTTGCCGCGACGGGTTCCCCGAAGCGTCGATCATTGTCCAGGAGGACACCACCGAAGCGCTGTTGAAAAACCTGGCGGCGGGAACGTTAGACATCGCGATTTTGGCATTGCCGATCGCGTTCAAGTATTTGGAAGTGATCGAGTTGTTTGAGGAAGATTTGTGGTTGGTTCTGCCGGAGGAGCATCCGTTGGTGAAACGCAAGACGATCCGCATGTCGGATATCGCTTCGTTGCCGTTTGTGATGTTGGGCGAGGCACACTGCTTGGCGGGCCAAATCCGCAGCTTCTGTCGCCAGCGGTCGTTTAATCCGTTGGCCATCGAACAAACCAGCCAACTGGCCACGGTCCAAGAACTCGTTTCGCTGGGGCACGGGATCAGCTTGGTTCCCGACATGGCCAAGCAGATCGATACCAGCGATCGCCGCGTGTATCGCGCGTTGTCAGACCCGAAACCGACTCGAAAAATCGCCGCTTTGTTCAATCCGTATCGTTTCCAGAGCAAACTTTTGAAGGCGTTTTTGGAAAAGATTCGCCAGGAATGTCAGCAATCCGAGGCGTGATCGTCAGGCTAGCGGATGCTCAGTCGATGCCGCAGTGCCGATTGTCGCATGATCGCCCCTGGATAGCTTGGGGAATCGCTTTTATGCTTGCGCGCCGAGGTCGGATCCGAGCGTGGATCAGCAGCCTTGATCGGCCCGAAGTAGGCTGGTGATGGCATTTTGTGTTCGTTTTTCCCGTACCTGCAACCCCCCGATAACAGAGAGAAAACCGATGAGCGAAGGCGTTGCCGAGGAAGGAAAAGTTTGGGTCGGATTTGACCTGGGCGGAACCAAAATGTTGGCCGTCGTGTATGACGACGATTTTAAGCCGCTGGGCCGCAAGCGTCGCAAAACGCGCGGCAGCGAGGGTGCGGACAACGGCATGGCACGCGTCGAGTCGACGATCGAAAAAACGTTGGCCGAATTGCAGATCGACCCCAAGCGAATTGCCGGGATCGGCATCGGTTGTCCGGGGCCGGTCGACACCGACAAGGGGCGAATCTTGCAGGCCCCCAACCTCGGCTGGGACGACGTGAACGTTGTCGATCGTCTAAACAAAAAGTTCGGCTGTCCCGTGGTAGCGATCAACGATGTCGATGCCGGAGTCTACGGCGAATATTGTTTCGGTGCAGCCAAAGGGTCACGCTGTGCGGTCGGCATTTTTCCGGGCACCGGCATCGGTGGCGGATGCGTTTACAACGGCATGATCCTGCAAGGTGCCGGCGTGTCGTGCATGGAGATCGGTCACACGCGGATCAGCAGTTCGGTGCGCACCGGTGGATACGCGATGCCAGGCACGCTGGAAGCCGAAGCGAGCCGATTGACGGTCGCCGCCGAAGCGGTCAAGGCCGCGTATCGTGGCGAAGCACCTTATTTGATGGCGCATGGTGGCACCGATTTAGCAGACATTCGCAGCGGCACGATTGCCGAAGCGATCGCTCACGGCGATGTCGTAATCCACGCCTTGGTGGAAGAAGCGGCGCGAACGATCGGTTTGGCAGTGGTCAACATTGTCCACTTGCTGGCACCCGACCGAATCATTTTGGGTGGCGGATTGGTCGAAGCGATGGAAGAATTGATCGTCGGAACGGTCAAGAAAACGGCTCGCAAACATGTGATGCAAGCTTATCGAGATCGTTTTGATGTCGTGGCAGCCAAGCTAGGAGACGATGCAAGCGTGTTGGGAGCAGCGGCCTGGGTGCGCCA
>DIUH01000120.1:2611-3835 GCA_002428205.1 Planctomycetaceae bacterium UBA6163 | reverse complement strand
TCGGAGAGTGCCTGCTACCTTGGCTCACGCCCCGCCTAGAATCGTAAACTGCACCGACGAATCAGCCGGCTTGGTGAGTTCTGTGACCACGCTTTCAAGCTTCGACGGATCTTCAATCACCACATGAATCGCATGCTTGCCGACTGGCAATTCGACAAACTCGTTTCCGTTGCTGTTAACAGATTTTCCATTGATCACCACCTGGGCATTTGCCTGGCTGGTCACAACAACGCCAATCTTACCGGCGACGACAATGTCCACCTCGCCCCTCAGGACGATTAATTTGGATGTCGGCAGAATTGCGTACGCTGGCAACGTTCCATCAACCAACGCATAAGCACTTTGCCACGCGTCGGCAGGGATTTTTGTCAGTTCACCTTCCAGCTTTCCTTCTGGCATCGCGATCAAATCATTAATCCATTTGCCATTCGCCAAAACGCTGTAACGATTGATCGTCGGACGCGAATTAACGACAAAGTCGCCAGGTTTGCCCAGTGCAGACAGAAACGCAACCAAGTCGACCAATTCATCTTCAGTCAACAAATGATGCAGCCCTTCAGGCATTAACGATTTGCCTTCGCTCTCTTGTTCGATCTCATCTTCCGGGATCACAATCTCGCGGCCATTCTCATCACGCAAAATCAATCGTTGGTCATCACGATCGACCTTCACGCCGCGCACGACCACCCCGTCGGATGTCAGCACCTGTAATGTCAAATAAGCTTCCTTGATAACGGCGCTGGGCGCTAAGATGCTTTCCAGCAAGTATTCGGTGGGACTGGTCACGCCAACGCCGCTCATATCAGGGCCGACGTTTCCGCCGGCTCCGGATATCGCGTGGCACTGAATGCAGTTGAGTTCTTTGCGACGATAAATCAATTGTCCACGATGTGGATCGCCTTGCGAATCGATCCGCTTAACAAGTGCCTTTCGCTGGTCATCGGTCATCGGCTGGGTCGCATCGCCGATGCCTGCAGACATGCTCAATTTTTCAACTAGCGGTCCGCTAGTAACGTTGGCGGCAAACAGGGCTCGCAACAGCAGTTTCGCCGCATCGGCATCAGGCTTGGTGTCCTGCAAATTGCGTGTCAGTTGTTGGATACCCGACTTGTCCGACAAGACGGCAGTGGTGGCGCGAACGAGCTGTTCGCCATTTTCTGCATCGATACCCGAACGGATCGCGTTTGCGATCGATTGGGCGGCTTGTGCAGGGGAAACATTTGC
>DIUH01000120.1:886-2547 GCA_002428205.1 Planctomycetaceae bacterium UBA6163 | reverse complement strand
GCGGTTTCACGCAGCGCGGCGGTCATCTCTTCGACGTTCCACGACGCGGCCAGTTCAGCGATCCGCACAATCATGCGGCTGTCGCCACTGCGGCGGGCTTCCAACAAACGCTTGGTCGCTAATTCGATATCGAGCGACGATGTGATCCGCTTGGACTGGGTCGCGACCAGCAAATCGCCCAGCGCCGCGGCACGATTTTCTGCTGAGAATTCGCCTCGCAAAATCGCATCGGCCAAACGCCCCGCTTGGGCCGATTGGATATTCCCAATCGCCGCCTTTACCATCGGTACAATCTGGGAATCGTTGACCTTGCCGCTGGCGATTTGATCGATCAATCCATCGTCACCGCTTTTGCGAGGACCGCCCCGGCGATCGAGCGTCGTATTGGTCTCGGTGATCGCATAGTTGATGTAATAATCCAGCGGCTTGGTCATCGCGGCATCAACAATCCGACGACCTTCGTCGGCATCGGCATAGAAGCTGGCCGCTCGGACCGCTTCCAAACGCACGCGTGGCGATTCATCAGTCGCCGCAGCGATCAATAAATCGGTCGCACCGTCGATTCGATCTCGCCAGTAACTGAGCACTCGGGTCGCGGCGGCGCGGGCGCGGTGATCCTTGCTGGATAAAACGGTCGCCAACAACTCAGGATGCACTTGGTCATGTTGCTGCATCACCCATAACGCTTCCAGGCGATTGTGTTCGGCTTGTTCGCTGTCATCGGTCTGTTCGTTCAACCAAGCGAACAGGGCGCTGACGACGTTTGCGGTTGGGCGGGTTCGCAATTCCATTCTCGCCAGGTGACGCACGGAATCCTCATAACGTTCCAACAAACGCACAACATCATTGATCGGCGCACCTTCGATCTTTGGGATCTCCAGCAGCGGCTTGTCCTTATAACGCACTCGCCAAATCCGGCCGTGATGCTTATCACGCTTCGGATCACGCAAATTATGCTGCATGTGACCGATCAGCGGGTTGAACCAGTCGACAATGTAAAGTGCACCATCGGGTCCGAACTTGATGTCGATCGGTCGAAAATTGGTATCGCGGCTAGAAAGCAACGGGTCGACCGGTGAACCTTTAAAGCCGCTGCCATCGTCGGACATCTGATATTGCAACGTGCCAAGAAAACCGATCGTGTTATTGATCAGGTAATTGCCCTGAACCGAATCGGGGAACTGGCGGCTCGACGCGATCACACAACCGGCAGTCGGACGCCACTGCTTGACCAGAAACTGCTCCATCTTGCGATGTTTGTGGGGATAAATCACATCACCGCTGAACGCCGCGGCGAAATAATTCGCACCCGGCGAGGCGTCGGCGACGAAGTTTTGGCCCCAATAATCGAAGCAATGTCCCCAGGGGTTTGCGAAGTTATAAGAGACAAAGATATTGAACTTCTCTGTTTTTGGTTCATACCGAAAAACCGCCGCGTCGCGAACACGTTGAGGTCCGTATGGCGTTTCGACTTGCGAGAAATGAAAGGTCCCTTCTTGAAAGTAGAGCGCGCCGTCGGGGCCGAATGTGAATGCCGACAGGGCGTGGTGCGAGTCGGCGGAATCGAAGCCGTGAAGGACACGCTGGCGGACATCCGCCACCCCATCGCCATCGGTATCTTTCAAGAACATCAAATCGGGTTGCTGGGAAACATACGCGCC
>DIUH01000120.1:0-823 GCA_002428205.1 Planctomycetaceae bacterium UBA6163 | reverse complement strand
GGATAGCTGGGGTTTGTCGTCACCCACAATCGGCCTCGCGCATCGATGTCCAGTGCGACCGGGTTGACCATTTCGGGGAAGTCGACTTCGGAAGCGACCAAGTCGATCTCGAAACCATCGGCCAATACGAACATCGCCTTGCTTTCTTCGGGCGACAGATACTTGATATCCGCTGAAACGTTCGTCTGAATCGCGGCAAGATCTCCTGTTTGCGAATCGTCGATCTGCGGTGGAACCGGCTTGCCTTGCGCGATATCCCAAATCCGTTGGTCGCGAACTTCGATCATCTTTCGCAGCTTGGCGAACTCCTCGGGAAAGTTCACCACACCATAAGGATTTTTGCGGCCACCGTAGATGTAATATCCATTGACGGCGCGATAATCATGAAAGAACTGAAAGTTTTTCTCGACCACAGCGGCTCGCAACGCGTCGAGGTTTGCGGCGACTTGCGAAGGTCTTGGTCCGAACAGCGATACGTCGATCACGGCGGCCAGCACTTCGTTGCCGCGGTCGTTTAGGTGAATGCCGTTGATGGTTAGCGGCGCATCGGCGGACTGCATCGCGAGGTTCATCGGTGAAAAGAGATCGACAAAGCGGACGTTCGATTTGGTCGCGATTTCCTGCATCGCTTCGCTGTAAAGGCGAATGTTTTCGTTCGTCGCTTGACCGTCGGGCAATGTCGGACGATTCAGGTTTTCATGCGGAATGGGCGAAAAGACGACGATCTGTGCGTCGGCGTCTAGCTGGCCACGTGTGTCGGCGATGAACTTTTCAAAACGCTTTTTAAACGCATCCAGTCCCGCCGGACCGGCGAACGACTCAT
>DIUH01000021.1:2223-3038 GCA_002428205.1 Planctomycetaceae bacterium UBA6163 | reverse complement strand
CAGCGTTGTCGGGTGGCCTTGGTAGACCTCGGGTGAGCCAGCGGCGATCATGATGTGCCGATTCTTGTCGCCAGACAAATCAACAACCGGCATCGGCCCATTTGCGATTGCGAACGATGTCAGAGCGACACTTGAGATCGCGGTTGCCGCAAGCAGGATCAACCGACAAAGCAGATAGTATTTCATGATAGTAGCTTGGGTTGTGGAGGTTTAGCGGGCGATCGAAACCGAAGGCGGGAAGTGGCACAAGCCTGGTGGTGTGAGAAGGGCAAAGAAGCGTGCGATTGCCGTCAATCGAGGTGGGGCGGGAAAGGAGACTGAGGATGCATGGTAAATGGGATCCGATCTCGATTCTACAGCGCGGCTAAAATCGGCACTGTGGGTAGGTCGACGAATGACTTTCAAGCGGCAATGATACTGACGAATCATGATGGACTGAGTCGTGAAGCAAAAAAGAGTGCGGTGGACAACATGAATGAGTCGAATGATGCGGGCGCCGAACCGCTTTGGAAACCGATCGATCGCAACGAGCGTCGGGTATTGGGCGTTTTGGTCGAAAAAGCGAAGACGACGCCGGAAAACTATCCGTTGTCGCTCGCCGCACTTGTGGCCGGATCGAACCAGAAATCCAATCGCGCGCCGCAGATGCAATTAGACGAAGACGACGTCACGCTGGCGTTGGACAAGCTGCGAGCGATAGGGGCGGTACGCGAGGTACAAGGCAGCGGCCGCGTATCGAAGTTCCGTCACGCCGCTTATGAATGGCTTGGGGTCGATTCAGCCGGTTCGGCGATCATGACGGAGTTGCTTTTGCG
>DIUH01000021.1:0-2173 GCA_002428205.1 Planctomycetaceae bacterium UBA6163 | reverse complement strand
GCACACTGTTTGTACCCACCGGACGAGCAACGCTACCTGGCTCAGAAAGTGCTTGCCAACTTGCCCGATGACGAACCCGCACCCACACAATCGCCAAGAATGCCTCAAGCTTCTGGGGCAAAAGTTGACGATGACTTGGTCGAGCAATTACAGCAGCGGATCGAAACGATGGAAGCGGAAATCGAAGAATTGAAGCGGCGACTCGATCGCATCGAGTCTTAGTCTCTTGAAGTGCTACAGCGGTTACACGCGGCGTTGGTCGCTGTCGTGCAGGGCACTGAAGTACAGTCCGCCGTCGACATGAACGTGTTCGACATGTCGAAGTTGCTGGCGAACGGCACGCATGACGTCGCGGCGGCTGATCTGGCCACACAACCTGCCCCGAGCATCGATTACCGGCAAACGCCGACAGGATGAATCGAGGAATGTTTGTGCGATGCACAGCAGATCGGTTTCTTCGTCGATTGTCGGGGGCGTGGTATCGACAAACGCCATCAGGGAGTTGGATGGCAATTCGTCGTACACGGCATCAACGATGAAGCTGATGCTGGAGCGTTCCGAAAAGATTCCTAGGAATTGTCCATCGCGATCGACAACCGGCGCACCACTGATACGATGCCGCAACAGAACATCAATGGCATCCAGAGCGTCCATTTCTGGTGACAGGGTAATGAGATTGCGGACCATCATGTCTCGCGCCGTGACAGGTGTGGGCAACATAACTGACGCCTCGCTGAACGGGAAAAAGATAAGAAACCGCGGCAGTCGAAAAGGGATCGTCGATCGGTCGCCAAATCAGCTTGCACTGACCGAGCACCGGTTACGAACAGTCGTACCGCTGGTACCATCGTCGTGGTGCGGATGAGTGCAAGTCAAACAAAATCTGGCCATTTTCCTTTTTTATCGCCAACGGGTGGAACACCATTCACTCTGGCACTTGCCAATCGTGTACACTTGAACGCTTGAAATACAAAATCTATTCGGGGGAATCGACTGGCACGCGGTGTCCAGACGGCCACATTTTGAGCGGCTTGCGTTCGTCAGGCGACAATTGGCACGGTGCTTCGCCGGGGCATACCGATTCGAGATTCTGTTACGTAGAATGTGGCTCTGGCGAATGAGAAGAGGGATTGTTAGAAGAAGAAAGCAGTGAGCGGTTCGTGATGCTACTTGGTCGGTAGCTGAAGATAATATCCACAAACCGAGTGATTCAAATTGGATGATGGTTTTAAATGGCGAGCCCAAAAAACGTACTTGGAACAGAATTACAGACTTGCGGCACGGATCCGATGACCGGATTTTATCGCGACGGGTGCTGTCACACCGGCGCTTCGGACGTAGGAGTTCACGTGGTTTGTGCCGTGATGACCGATGAGTTTTTGAAGTTCAGTCGCTCGCGTGGCAACGATTTGTCGACTCCCAATCCGGTTTACCAATTTCCAGGTTTGAAGGCGGGCGATCGTTGGTGTTTATGTGCGGGACGATGGAAGGAAGCTTACGATGCGGGGACGGCACCAGCGGTCGTGCTCGAAGCGACTCACGTATCGGCATTGGAGTTCGCGAGTCTGGAAGAATTATCCAAACATGCTTATAAAGGCTGATCAGTAGTATGCGTATCAACATTGATACTCGTCTGCTATTTCATCGCCGTCATTCGTTCTCGATCACGAACGCCCAACAGATAAAGAATCGCGTCCAGCCCTAAATTCGACACGGCGTGTCCCGCTTCTTGTCGAACGATCGGCTTGGCGTGGAATGCGATTCCTAGGCCGGCTCGGTTCAGCATCGGAAGGTCGTTGGCGCCATCACCGACGGCGATAATTTGACGCCGGTTGATCCCTTCGCTGGCTGCGATTTGTTCCAACAAGTCGGCTTTGCGTTGGCCGTTGACGATCGGGTCCAAAACGTTGCCGGTTAACTTCCCATCAATGATTTCTAGCTCGTTGGCATACACGTAATCGAACCCCAGTCGGTCACGAAGCATGTTGCCAAAGTAGGTGAAACCGCCGGAAAGAATGGCGGTTCGATAACCGAGTTCGCGAAGGTTGACCATCAGATCTTCGGTCCCTTCGGTCAGCCGCAACCGTCCGGCGACTCGCTGGAGCGCCGATTCAGGCAACCCGCGCAACGTAGCGACACGCCGCCGAAGCGACGTATCAAAATCGACTTCGCC
>DIUH01000138.1:10665-13190 GCA_002428205.1 Planctomycetaceae bacterium UBA6163 | reverse complement strand
GTGGCGATGCAAGCCGAAAAAACAAAACTTTCCTCCATTACGCTCCCGGCGGCTTATCGTGCTTTGGGTAAAGACTGTCTTCAGCAAAAGCGGCATTTGGAATGCGCAAGTGAATTAACTACCCAGCTTCGCTCCGTGCTTGATGAAATAAAGCAACTGTCCGAAATAACAGCCGGTCAGGATGCACCGCAGTCATTTACCGATAAGGCCAAGGCGGCTGGCAAGCAGGCTCTTGATGTTGCTCGAACAAAGCAACTTGGAATAAAGCGGGACTCATTGATTGCGAATATTGGCAAAGCGATATACAGCACACATGCTGACAACAGCGGGCCGGTCGAGTTGGTTGGCCCGATTGGCTTGGCACTGGCCCGTGTCTCCGAAATTGAAGCCGAAATTGGTCAACAATCGCAAATAGGAAAAGGCACATTCGTTACGCCAAAGCGAATGCTTATCGCCGCTGCGGTAGCGGTTGTGCTCGTCTTTGCCGCTGTTGGTTCGAAAGGTGGTGGAGATGCGCAATTCCGGAAAGAACTCGCAGGTGAANNTACTAATCTCGCTTTGAAAGAAGATGGACGTCTGCTTGCTGAAAGAGATGGAAAAGTGTTGACACTGCGTCGCACAGGGCCAAAGTGGTCCGATGACGAAAGCAATGGGTCGCTTTCAGAAAGTACATCCAGAAGCAAAGGAAGTGGGGACAAATCGTTGTCTGAAGATGAACTAAAAAAACTCAGTTACAATGAAATTATCTTTCGGATGGGACCGCCTGATGAAGAATACACATCCCGTTGGAAGTCAAACCAGCGACTAGCAATATGGGAAACTGGAAACAACGAGTACACCGTCATCTGGTTATTGAAGGCGATTGACGGAAGTGGTGAAACAGTTGTGATGTTAGTTAAAACTAAACGTCATTCTGGAGTCGTTGAGCAAATGAAAAAAGCTATTGACACACCGCAGTGAGGCGGATTCTTCGGCCAGTATTCTCCTGGACTTCACGCAACGCCTGTAGTTTCTGGAATGAAATAGCAGCGGAACGATACCGCTCGAAAGATCGCAGCGAAAAGACGTAACTTCCATATAAGACGAATGACAGAAAATAAAGCTTTAGAAGCCCAGAAGATCATCAAACTGTTTCGAAGTCAGTAAAATAAAATGCTGACACCGGCAATTGCAATATGGAAAGAAGAAATAGTGCTAAATCGATCTTTCAGAATTCATTGCTCACCCAACAATCGGGATTTTGAAGTTTATTCACTTCAATAAAAACTTTACGACGCAATCAGGATTACGTCAAAGGTATGAAAAGCGCACGGAAAGCCAAGATCGATATTCAACAGTTCCGTAAATGCTACGGAAGTGAATTCAAATGCAATCAATAATCTCCAAAACTTTACTAAGGAACAACTCGTGCCTACGCAACTGACTGAAGAATCAAGCCAAGAAAGCTTTGTTGCAAGGATTGCCTCCAATACGAAAGCTGCTGGCCAATTAATGGCAAAACAGACAGAGTTGAAAAAACTTGAAAGCGTTAACCTGCCCGCTGCATTTCGGGAGATCGCAAGCAAAATGCTAGGAAATGAAAAGCTGCGAGGAGAGTTTCCCGACTTGTTTTCAAAAATTGACGGCATTGACCAGCAGATCAAAGAGATTTCCAGTCGCTCCCAGAACGCACCTCCGGAGGACACGGGCGGAAGGATTAAGAATCTTGCTGGTTCAGCTAAAGATTCCGCCAACAAGCAGATACTTGAACAGAAAAGATCGCAGGCGTTAGCAGTTCTCGGAAAAGCCATTTTCTCAACGCACGGCGGAAAGGCTGGAGATGCAGAAACTATGGAAAACGCAAGAAATATTTTGCTACGAATCGAAAATCTATCCGCTGAAATATCGAAACTTAATGAATTGGGAAACGGTAGCTTTTTAAGCCCGAAAAAAATTGCCATCGGCGGCTTACTATTAGGTGCCTTCATGATTTTGCTTGGCGTAAAGTGGGTGCTCATGCCTGCACGCCCAGTCTATGCCCACTTTGAAGGTAAGTACGAAAAGCTCACTGACGAATTCTTTAAACTACCGCAAGATGAGCGTGAAGCTGCCTTCGACGGATTGAAACGAGAAGTAAATACGCTTCTCGCGAACACTAAGCCACCAAAGTTTGTAATTGAGAAAGATGCATATACGCTAATTGATAGTATTACGGTTGGTTCTCCGGAGTTTGATTCGGGTGGTATATTCGGCCTCTACTTCGTCTTTCCGTTAGAGCTTGGTTTAAAATCAAAGTTAAGCGAATATGAAACATATTTTAAAGTAAAAATATACTCGCCCGACGGCGTTGTTGTTGGCGATTGCAAGATATCTCAAAGAACAACGGGATCACCAGGTGAAAAGGTTACCGCTCGCACAACCGCAATAACAGCAGATCAATTCTACAAAGCAAGTCATTATTCAGTGTCATTGAAAGACGACTGAAGCTGAGGCTTCATCAAGAGCGGGATTCTTTGAAATCGTTTTCGAAGCCATTCGCACCTTGC
>DIUH01000138.1:2635-10517 GCA_002428205.1 Planctomycetaceae bacterium UBA6163 | reverse complement strand
GAGTTTACAATTTTATAAAACAATCAGGGCAACCTCCAACTCTATTGAGAATCGACTTCAGAGCGTGCCTGGAGACTCCGGTTGGGGTCGGCGTATGATTTATTGAGCAGGCAGCACTCAATAGGGCGTTACTGTCCGCATTCAGTCCAAGGCGTTGAGCAAAGCGACCGGTAACGCACTCGATGAAAACTTAAGCGAGCTAGGTCCAATTGTTTTGCAGGCTCTTGATAATTCTGGACAGGAATTTCGCAACATCTCGATCAAAACAATCAGCCCGACCAGTCGGCAGGCATTTCACCGCCAGACTCGTCGCTTCTGTCTATTGAAATCCATAACACAGCTGCGATGTAGGCAATCGTGAATCGGTCCATTGGATGCTCCATGAGCGGGTTGCAGCCAATAGGGTACAATTACACTAATTGCTTCGAAGTTCAATAAGCAGTTCTTCTAGATTGACTCTGGTTTCCCCTTGAGTGTCTTCGATTGCCATGGTCAATAAATCGAGGTGGTCGCGGATGTAGTGACGAATGCTTAACAGACATGCGGTCGCCATTGCTCGGTTCGTTTTGTTGTCGTCTTTGAGCATCGCCACACAAACAGCGACAGCATGCATCCAGTCGCCAGTAAACTTTGAATAGGCTTTCGAGGCAGCGAATCTGACAAGGAAATCAGGGTCGTTGAATAGCTTCATTGTGTTCAGGACCGCCGAATGCCGCCGCTCGCCGAGGAACTCACAACCAGTCGCCCGATTGAGTGAGTTTGGATCGTCCAGTGCAGCGACTAGAATTGGAATACAATCAGGATTTTCAGGAGCGATCTTACCGATAGTTGCTGCGGCCACGATTTGAAAATATGGCTCCCTGCTATTGGTCAATATAACCCTGAGCGCTGGGATAGCTGATTGTGCGAATGGTGCAAGTCTCTTCAACGCAAACATCGCTGCCACGACGACACTGCGATCCTCGTCGGTTAGCCGCAGCGTCAGTTCATGTACGGCTGGTTCCGCTCGTTCACCTGCTTCCCCCAGTAACCCAGCTGCCAACTGCCGGACCTCTGCATCTTCGTCGGGCAGACATTCGATTAACCCGGCAATGATCCTGTCGCCGTGACGTTCAAGGATTTGCTGAAATGCAATGTGGTTAGGAACCCATTGTTCGGCATAGTTCAGGGCGATTAGGCGTTCAATCTCTTTGCGAATTTCAGTCATGGTTGTTCACTTTTTGGGTTTACCTGCTTCCTGAATCAACTTCATGATTGCATTGCGAGAGCCGGGCGGAGAAAGGGCCAGCCGACTCTCAATAATCTTCAAAAAGAAGCGCCGTTGTGGCTGAACGATTTCCTTCTTCAGCTTCTGCTTCGGTGATGATCCATAACTTAACGGCACCATCGCCTTCACCTTCAAGGATGTAGGAGCTTGGGATGCGGCTCCCATCGACCAGCGCATCTTCGTTGGCTTGCTTATCATCATCTTACCAATCACCCCAATCGCCGTTAACATGGCGCTCGATGAACACCAAGACGCTTTTGCCATGTCGCTCAAGTGTTTCCAATGCCGAGGGGGTGGCTGCAACTTGACCAAGATTGAAGCGAGACTGATTCACTGCGATCAATTTGTTCCTTTTCGATCGGGGCATTGTAACAATTGCTAGGGTACACTGACGATCAGACGATGATCGCTGGCTCTTGTTGCTCATGATTGCTTGAATGGAATTCACCACGTCGAGCTAATCGAATTGCAAGTTCTACGGAACCAACTTATCCGCCTGAGTGTCTGTGGTCGAACATCATTATTACCGCAGGTCTGCAATCATGGGACGAATGGGCGATGGCTATTGGCTCGATCCAAAAACCAACCAACATTGGAAAGTGACTACGCACGATGCATGGATTTTAAATGCTGAAAATGCACGCATCGTTGGTATTTCTGCATCGGAGCATGATCGATTGATGACACTCAATCCGGTCCGAGATGTCGATGCAATCCGGTTAGCTGGCGTCAAGGTGGGACTGGTGCGAATTCGCAGTTATCACGACCGTATCTCTGTCCAATTCGCTGCTCCGGGAACCCACATCAATCAAGTCCTGCGGTCCGTTTTTTCCTTGTTGGACCGCATCGAAGCCTACAAAGATACGCCGATTGATATCGACAATCTGGAAACTGGGGAAAGCCAGAGGATCTGCTTACGAGAATTGGGATTATCGCTTGAAAATGTTCGATAATAGCGAACCCTAGCGGTCGAATCAGTGTCTTCAACTGGGGCAAATTCACAAGGAACCTATATGATCAATCGCCGTGAGTTTCTGCAAGCCACTTCTGCTATTGGCGTTTCCTGCATCATCCCGACGGTTACTGTACCACCAGCAGCCAATTTTCACCTCATCCAAACCGACACCCTTTATTCTTGGTCAGTCACTGATCCGATTGAGTGGTCGCTGCAAAACGCTGATCAACCGATTCTGGCTCGTGCGGCTGATCGTTTGGGTAAACTAACAAACCAGGATGACCAGCGAATTGTCCGTTTGGTCGTTCGTCGCTGTGGACTGAATCTCGTCGAAATCCAGTCGAATCAAGTCATCGTTCATTATTGGTCAGATCAACTCGCTGACCTACGGCCGTTCTTCAAATCGTCTAGGCTGGCAAGTCCCGGCGTTCGAGTCACACTTGTGAATCGCAAAACCGAAGTGACCACACAAAAGTCGGGCGATGATTTCCGATACGGTCAGCGATTTTCCCAGGACTTTCCCATCGAGCAAATCACAAGCANNNNTGGGCTGCGATGAAGAGTGCCTGGCGACGGATGCAACCAATCATCTGTTTAAATTGCGACCATCCGAGCATCTTGGTGAACTTTGGCTTTCCTCGGATCAGTTTTTTTCGCCACGCACCGAGATTCATCAGCGTCTGCCCCACGTGCCAACGGTCGTTCCTTGACGATTCGATCACCGATGTCGGTGGCTGGATGGAGGCGAACTTGGATCAAGGCGTTAGACCAGGACTTGAACCAGGGCTTAATGTTGTGTCGGGGAACAGCGTGGAGGGGTTGGGTGCAAAGTGAGTTGCTGCGTTATTGCACGCGGAGAGGACTGGACAGCCGTTGCCACAATCAACGGGTTCAGGCAGTTAGTGGCGTAGTTGCGTCAGGTAGATGCGAAAAAAGACAATCGGCATCAGATCGTCCCTTTTCGTCCTATCGCTTGCCCTACTTAATCGGTCCTAAATTAGGCGAATCGCAAGTTCTTGTGGAGAAAGGACTTAGCAGGGTGAGTGAGGGGATTCGAACCCCCGACATTCGGAACCACAATCCGACGCTCTAACCAACTGAGCTACACCCACCGCGTGTATCATGTCAGCAATTTAGCTCTGCGGCGTTTTGTGGTCAACGCCTTACAGACTGACTTCTTTTACTTGGACTGATTACGATAGGTATGCGTTCGCGGGACAGTCGCTATTTTGGTGTACTGCCGCCGACGGGCATCGGTTTGTTCTTCAATTCTGCATTGAATGTGGCTAGAAACGAGTGGCTAGAAAGAAAATTGCTGAATCGCGACGAGCGGCGTCCGGTGGCAGCCAATCCCTCGCACCATCGTCCACGGAGGCGACCGCCGACGCGAACGTCCAGCAGGACGCATTGCCCGTGATGCCTTCGACACTGGTTATGCGAATCGTCAGTGCGTTGTTGATGGTTCATGTGGCCGTGATTGCGGTCGCTTATCTAGCTGTTGTCCGTTCTTCGGGCGTGCAGGGGCGGTTGGTCGATGGGTTCGCTCCGTATTTAGCAACATTCCATTTGGCGCCCGAAGGCAATGCGGCCGATGCGGTGGCGGCCGATGGGGTGGCGTTTTTCTTGGCACGCGGTGACGGGGCCGAGCGGGTTTATCGATTGCAGGTTGCCTCGGGTGCGAAGCCAGAAGAATCGCAATGGTACCCGGCGAGGTGGGTGGTTGAAGGTGGCAGCGAGCGAGCCCGCAGGTACCAGCGATTTTTGGCGGCGGTCGCGGATTTGGGGGCGAATGACCAAAACGCGTTGGCCGGGCGGCTGATGTTGCCGACGCTACAACGAGATACTGATGCCGATTGGGTTCGCATCGTTCGTTTGCCCAACTTGATGACCAATGTGGTCCAGGACGCCGAACCGGCCCCCTACACCGCAGCGGTTTTGCGTGATGGTGGCGAGATCCGCTTGGTGCGAGTCGCACAGCCGCGATTGACGTCGGCCGCGACACCCTAAGGCGGAGATCGCAGAGGATTCGCTGTCGCAGGCCGCTGGCGGCATTTCGATTTGACTAACGGGTTGATGAAGCTTGATGAAATCGTCTGATAACACGATCGATACCGCCGCGACCGATTCGGCTTGGAACTCGTTTTGGTTTGGCCGTTCGATAGCCGAACTTTCGTTGGCTTGCCGTTCGCTGGCGATGGTGCGAATTGGACTGGCCGTGATCGCGTTTTGGTACTTCGCGTCGCATTGGTCGGACGTCGCGTTTTGGTTTGCGGGCGACGGTATTTTATCGGCTGAAGCGCTGGGCGTCTTTTTGGCGGATGCCGATTTGGGTGATACCGTGCAGTGGAGATTGTCGCCGCTGTACTGGATCGATTCGCCGACGCTGCTGCGCGGTTATTTGTTGGTCGGCATGCTGCTGGCGATCGCGATGCCGCTGGTCCGATCGACTCGCGCGGTAACGGTGGCGTTGTGGTTGTCGGTCGTCTGGTTGGCCAACCGTTCGATGATCATCGGCGGGTTAGAAGAAGTGACGCTGGCGTGGGGATTGGCTTATTTGGCGATCGCACCGGTCCAGACGCCGTTTTCGGATCCGGCCGGCGGCACTGCAGCTTGGACCACAACGCTCGCACGCCGATTAATGCAGATTCACCTTTCGATCGTATTTTTGGTGACGGGGCTGGCGATGTTGTCGTCGCTGGCATGGTGGGACGGTACTGGCGTGATGGCTGTGGTTTCGCCGATCGAGATTCGCTATTTCGACTTCACCGAGACGTTGCGTTCGCCGCTGGTGCATGAATCGCTGTCGCATGGGATTGTGCTGGGCGCGATCGCGTTGCCGGCGCTGCTATGGATCGGATCGACGCGCGCGGCGGGTTTTTGTTTGGCGATCCTGTGGTGCGTGGGGCTTGCGATCCTCAGCAGCCAGTGGATGCACTTTTTGGGGCTGGCGATGCTGTCGCTGAGTTTTTTTCCAGAAAAGTTTGCCGATCGGCTGTTTTCTCGCACGGATCGGTGATGCCAGCGTCACTATTGATCATGAGAACGTGAAGTGGGCGAATCGCTTTGCCGCCACGTCGATTTTTTCTCTGATGAATTGTGATCCCGATGCGACTGACACTGCGAACACTGCTGGCTTATCTGGACCGTGCGCTCGATTCCGAAGACGACGCTGCGATCGCAGAAAAGCTGAAGCAGAGCGATTTTGCATCCAAATTGGTCGAACGCGTGAAGGCGTGTTTGGTGAATGACCAGTTGTCGGCGCCGCCAGTGGCCGCAACAGGAACCGCGGACGATGCGAACCGGATCGGCGAGTATTTGGACAGCGTGTTGTCGGCCGAACAGGTCGCGGAAGTGGAACGGATTTGTTTGGAGTCGGACCCGCATTTGGCTGAGGTTGCCGCGTGCCACCAAGTTTTGACGCTAGTGTTGGCCAAGCCGGCCGAGATTCCGTTGTCGCTGAGGCATCGGATCATGCAAATGGACCCGGCGGTCGATCTGGAATCGTTGGTTGCCAACGGCAGCGTCGATGGCGCTGGTTATGCGACATCGATATCGTCTGCCGAAACGATGCCTGCGACACCAGGTGGCGTTGGTGAGTATCCGACCGAAGTGACTGCGCCGCCGATCATGCCGGTGGGGCCGGATGATTCGGGCGTTTCGGACGCTCCGACACGGCTGAAGGAATCGGTCGCGATGTTCCCCACGGCGGCCGCACCGGCAATGGCTGGAACCCGCAGGCTGTCGGCATCGGACTTGTCGGATTACACCGTTCGCCCGTCGCGAGTGATGCCTTGGTTGGTCAGTCTCGCACTTTTGGCGGCGTTCTTGTTCGTCGCTGCTAAAGCTTTCGAGCCGCTGTTCGGTCCGAAGCCTGATGACACGGTTCAGGTTTCCGATGCGGACCCAGTGATACCAGCGGTGCCAGATTTGGTCGTGCCAGCGCCCGAATCCGAGACGCCAGCGGCTGTGGCGTTGCCAGCGACTGGCGATGCGAATGTGACGGTTCCGGCACCTGGTCTAGGGCCTGCGATTGTTGAACCACCGGCGCCGACGGTCGCAGCGACGCCAGATTCGGCTGCCGAAAATCCCGCTGTGGACAAGCCTCTTCCGCCGGTGGTCGCGATGGCGCCGGTTGTTGAAGTTCCCGTTGGCGATTCTACGGTTAGCGATGCGGCGACGCCCCCGAGTGTGACGCCGGTGGTGCCTGAGGCGACTGCACCGGCTAGCGTTGGACCGATGCCGGCTGAGCCAGAAGACCCGATTGTGGTGACCAGTGAAGGGTCTTTGCTGTTGATTCGCGACCCTGATCTGAACGCATGGGTGATGGGCAAAAAGGGCGACGTGGTGGCTGCGGACAGCGATCTGATTTGTCCGCCGACGTTCCGCGATAAGTTGTCGATCCATGAAGAGGTGGAGCTGACGATGATCGGTCCGGCACGGGTGGCGATGCGACCATCACCGGGCAAAACAGCCGAATTGACGCTCAGCTACGGTCGTTTTCTGATCTCCGGCAAGATCGACGACCGTCAAGTTTTGGTCCGCTTTGGCGATACCGAAAGCGTGTTGACGTTGCCGACTCCAGCAAGTGTGGTGGCGATCGAAGTGATGTCGACCCGTGCGCCGGGTGTTGACCCAGAAAACCCAGCCGGCACGCGCCGCGTGATTCAGGTCTTGGCGGCACAGGGGACGCCGAAATGGCGGTCGGGAAATCGGCCCGAAGTAACGCTCGAATCGGGCCAACTTTTGACGGTCGATTCGGGCAACCAAGTTTCGCTGAGCGACGTCAGCGCGATTCCGACGTGGTTGGATGAACCGGTCGAAACCGCCGAGTCGCTTGAGTCGCTCGCTCGTACCGGTTTGTTGGAACTTTTGCGGGGCAACGAATCGATCGAATTGTCGCTGCGCGAAGCGATGGATTTCCGTCGCGCCGAAGTCGGGGCGCTGGCCGCACGGACGATGTTGTTGCTGGGCCGTCACGACGTTTATTTCGGTGCCGAGGGTGTGTTCAGCCAACCGAAACAGCGGACTTATTGGACCGACCATTTCGTGGCGATGGTTCGGGCGGTCGATCGCGGTCCGGAATCGGCAGCCGCGGTTCGCCAATCGATCATGCAAATGGATGGGGCCCAAGCGGGTGAGATTTATCGTCTGTTGTGGCTGTTTTCGAATGAGCAATTAGCGGCCGGTGCCGACGCGATTTTGGTGAGGGAGTTGGATGATTCCAATATGACGATCCGTGTTTTGGCGTCAGAAAACCTGCGGCAGATCACGGGATCGTTATTGAATTATCGAGCCGAATCGGAGACGCCGTCGCGGCGTGCCGCCGACATCAAAAAATGGGAAGTCAAGCTGAGGAAAGGCGAGATTCGCTGGACCAACGTCGTTCCCAAGCCTCAAGCCCCCAGCCCGAGTCCCAGCCCCGTCGCCGCCGAAGCTGTGACGGAACAGCAGTAGTGCTGGCCATCGCGAATGCATTCAGTTTGGACTCACTTCGTTCGATAGGCACCGGGCCGGTGGCCGGTGATGCGGTGCATGACGCGATAGAATGTCGATAGGTCTTCGAACCCGCATTGGAAGGCGATCGATGCCATTTTGCGATTCGTCGTTTGCAGCAGCGTAACGGCGTGTTGGACTCGCAAGCGATTGACATGGTCCAACCA
>DIUH01000138.1:2038-2591 GCA_002428205.1 Planctomycetaceae bacterium UBA6163 | reverse complement strand
TCGGCGCAGGCAACGGCAACATTGGCGTCCGCAAATCGTCCTCTTCCACTGCATCGAGTTCAGCCAGCGGCGCGCCTGGTGAAGTAACGGCGAGCGAGACTTGTGCTACCAAATCGAGCGCCGCAGCGACGCTGGCCAAACGGTGCAGCGGGTCGCCTTGGCGATGCGTGTAAAGCAATCGTCGCATACGATTTTCCAGCCGTAACGGGCCCAATTGTTGAGCTTGCAGGACGCCGCTGGGGAACATCTCGGCGACACCNNATTCTGTGCCGCAGGCCAGCGGGAACGACGACCAGATCGCCTTTTTTGCAAACGGGTTGGCCCCAGTCGCCTTCGATCACGCCGGCACCGGCGGTGATCAGCAACAGTTTCAAAAAACGGTGGCGGGTGAAGTCCATTTGGAACGCGTCGCCGTGCTGGCTTTCAAATGCCCAGATCCCGCATTCGTCGACGTTTTCTTCGACCGGAGCGATTCGTTTGGGCGGCAATTCGTTCGAGATATCGGTCACTTTGCTGATTCAAATCGATTTCGAAGGACTCGCTGGAACCTGGT
>DIUH01000138.1:1219-1932 GCA_002428205.1 Planctomycetaceae bacterium UBA6163 | reverse complement strand
CCGCGGCGAAAGATTGTTGGCATGTCAGCGATTTTGTTGCCATTTTTGTCGGTCGATGAACCCAGTGGAATCGTGATCGATTGGGACGGCTTTCGCGCCCACGTCGCTCGGACCGCTGATGCCGGTTTGACTCCGGCGGTCAACATGGACACCGGTTATGTGAACCTGTTGACGCCGGAACAACGTGTCGAAGTGTTGACCCACACATCGGATGTGATGCAGGGCCGGCCGTTTGTCGCTGGTGCGTTCGTCAAGGATGCGCCTGGCGCGGCGTTTGATCTCGATGCTTACCTGCACCGGATTGACGAGATGCGTCCCTTTGGTGCGACGCCGGTGATTTTTCAATCATACGGTTTGACCGGCCAGTCAGATGCCGGGATCGTCGATTCGTATACTAAGATCGGCCAGCGGGCGGGACAGTTTTATGGGTTTGAGCTTGGCAACATGTTCCTGCCCTTTGGCAAAATCTACAGCCTAGACGCTTACCGTGGCTTGATGGAAATCCCGGAATGTTTGGGTGCGAAGCATTCATCGCTCAGTCGGCAATTGGAATGGGATCGTTTGGTGTTGCGGGATCGGGTTCGCCCCGATTTCCGAGTACTGACCGGCAACGATTTGGCGATCGATATGGTTATCTATGGCAGCGATTATTTGCTCGGCTTAAGCACGTTCGCGCCGGAGGAGTTCGCCAAGCGAGATGCGATGTGGGCTAA
>DIUH01000138.1:174-1210 GCA_002428205.1 Planctomycetaceae bacterium UBA6163 | reverse complement strand
TTGACTCATCCGGCCAGCGTCTCACGTCCCGATTCGGATACCGCAATCCTTCAAGAAATCATCGACCGGTTAAATTGAGAGCCTGTCCGAAAAGGGGTCTGACCCTCTTCGGCGAGGCCATAAATCCAATAAAATCGACTCGTCTCCAAAGGGTCAGACCCCTTTTCGGACAGGCTCTATAAAATGACAGCTAGAACATTAAACATTGCCATGCACGGCGTGACCGGACGCATGGGGACCAACCAACATTATATCCGGTCAATTTTGGCGATCATGCGTCAAGGTGGCGTGACGTTGGCCAGTGGCGAAAGGTTGTTGGTCAATCCGATTTTGGTCGGTCGCAGCGAAAGTAAGCTGCGTCATCTGGCCGAAACGGTTGCGCAGCGTGAGATTGGCCGCAGCGTCGATTGGACGACTGATTTTGATTCGACATTAACCGATCCGAACGTCGATATCGTGTTCGATGCGTCCAGCACGCTGCAGCGTGCCGCGGTGGTGCGTCGTGCCGCTGAACATGGCAAGGCGGTCTATTGCGAAAAACCGATCGCGACACAAGCTTGCGAAGCTTACGCGTTGGCCGATGCGGTGGAATCCGCCGGTGTAAAGAACGGCGTCGTTCAAGACAAGCTTTGGTTGCCTGGGATGCGTAAATTGAGAATGTTGCGCGACCAGGGATTCTTTGGCAAAATCTTAAGTGTCCGCGCGGAGTTCGGTTATTGGGTTTTTTCGGGCCATAATGCCGAACAACCTGCCCAGCGTCCGTCGTGGAATTATCGGCGACAAGATGGTGGCGGCATCATGATCGATATGTTCTGCCACTGGGAATATATGATCGGCGATTTGTTCGGAAAGATCGATCGCGTGCTCGCTCATTCGTCAATCGATCTGCCAGAACGGATCGACGAAAGCGGAAAACCTTATCCCTGCACCGCTGACGATTCCGCTTATGCGATTTTTGTGCTCGACAACGGCGTGACCTGTCAATTCAACAGTTCGTGGGCGACACGCGTACGGCGTGATGATTTGTTGACTGTGC
>DIUH01000138.1:0-141 GCA_002428205.1 Planctomycetaceae bacterium UBA6163 | reverse complement strand
CGGCAACCGAGTATGACAACGCCTTTAAGATTCAGTGGGAATTGTTCTTAAAGCATTGTGCAGGCGAAGGTGATTTCCCTTGGTCGATCCGTCGCGGAGCGGCTGGCGTGGCGCTGGCCGAAGCGGGCGAACGATCGGTCG
>DIUH01000047.1:9897-50298 GCA_002428205.1 Planctomycetaceae bacterium UBA6163 | reverse complement strand
AACGCCGAAGCCAACGCGGACGCACCGTGTCACCGGCGACACTGTCCTTGGCGGGTTGATAGGGATTGATTGGAGACATTGACAAAGAAGTAAGCGGCCTGGTTCAGTATTGATGTTACGAAAAGCTGATTTTTAGACCCAGATCTTTCATCTGCAATAGCGCCTCAGCATTGCCACGAGCGTCATCGACGGGATTGTGGGTATGCTTTGTCTTTCGAAGGTGTTTGAAAGAGACGAAGGTGTCTTTTTGCATCCCTTTGTAAAGCGATCCCAGATTAGTTGAGCTGAAGCCGAATGGATTTTTGCCAACGAAGTGGTGGAAGTACCAATTGATAAACTGCCAATCGAATCCGTTATTGTCGGAAATGAACAGTGTGCGCCCCTTGCAATTTTCGGCCAACCAAGCCTGAAACCTCAGCATGACGTCCTTCGGGGCGTCAAACGTAAGGCATTCGTCGCGAGTGAATCCGCTGACGGCGAGTGCCTCGGGTATGAAACGCTCGGAGATCGGACTCAGTTTCCCGTAGAAAGTGCGATTTAGCTCCGGTTCAACAATGATCGCACCAAAACAGACCATCGAGAAATCACCGGGGATCGGTCCATCGGATTCGATGTCAACCATTACATACGGCACAGCGTGGTTTACCTATTTTTGTGAACCTTGGTGGCAAGTCGGACTTGGCGGCGACTTTTTTATCGATTAAGTGAGAACGACTGGTCTGGGCAAGGACTTAGAATCTGGTGAGATTAAACCTTGCAATGTGGATTGTGGGCGTCCGTTTGCTCAGCTGCCGCTTGCGGCCAATAACAGTAATCCCGCAGGTAGCGTCGCGGGGATTCCCGCGACAACAAACCTGCCGGTGGACCAGCGGTGTTCAGGATGCGCAGACCGCCGTTGGTGGCCATAAGCCATCAGCATGGCACCCGCGATACCAGATGCAAGGCAGCAGGGGGCAACCCAGTATCCGAACCACGGCGGTGGCCCGATGTAGAGACTTTCCATTGCGAATCGGTAGCAAAGTGCGAGGAAAACCCAACTGGCCGCGCCAAGGCCAACAGCAGACCAGAATGCCAGAGTCGTTTTTAGGTCCGCAATCGCCGGTTGGGATTCGGCAACGATTACCCAGGGCGATTGATAGGGGTTTCGCAACGTCATCACGCTTGAACCTTAACGTCTGTTTGATGATTGCGTCGAGGATAAGTAAGCAGATAGGCAAAAGCAGTTCCGTTTAACGGCCAGGACACACTCCGTTGAGCGTTTCAGTGCCGCAGGGCCACTCGTCGCCCCAGAAAAAACGGCCGCGAAAGCCCGGTCGTCGCGCGACGCCGGAGGATGTCGATTATCCGAATCAGAACAGCCTTGCGGTGCTGTCGCCGAATGATTCAACCTCGACACCCATGCGATCGAGCATCGACACATATAAATTGCAAAGCGGCCCGTCGGTTGCGATATGCTGGCCTGCGGGAATCGTCCCGCCACCACGTCCGCCCAGCAGAATAGGCAGGTTATCTGGGTCGTGGCGGTTGCCGTCCGACATACTGGATCCGAACAGGATCATGCTGTTGTCCAGCAATGTCCCTTCGCCTTCGGGAATCGCTTTCAACTTTCGCAGCATGTCGGCAAACTGTTCGACGTGCCAGCGATTGATCCTCTCATACTGAGCGATTTTTTCCGCGTTATTTTCATGGTGGGACAATTCATGATGGCTACCCTTGACGCCATCGACGAATGAAAAGTTTCGCCCCGATACATCGTTGGCGAACATTAATGAACAGACTCGAGTCGAATCGGTTTGAAAGGCTAGGACCATCAAGTCCATCATCAGCCGAATATGTTCGGCGAACTCCGCGGGTACACCCGGACGTGCAGCGCGAATGTGGTCTTCGTCGAACTCGGGTTGCCACTGCTTGGGGTCTTTTCGAGTAGCAAACTCGATTCGTTTTTCGATCGCGCGTACCGAGTCGAGATACTCATCCATCTTGAATTGGTCGTCGCGTCCCAATCGGGGACGTAATTGCTTGGCGTCTTCTAGGACAAAGTCCAACAGGTTGCGATATGACTCAGCTTTTTCGCTGTCGCCCGTGATCGATTTTCCGAATAGACGCTCGTAAACCAGGCGTGGATTGATTTCTTTTGCAACCGGCCGAGTTGGCGATTCCCAGGAGATGTGTGAACCGTAAAGGCGTGTGTAGCCGACGTTGCTGTCGATCCCGCTGATCACCGGTTCGGTCCCGAGTTCCAGCGACGGCAGTGGTGTGAATTGGCGGGTCTGTTTGGCGATCAATTGGTCGATCGAAATCCCGCCACTGCTGATATCCTTGCCGGTCGTCTTGGTGACCGGCATGCCAGTCAAAAAGTTAGCGGTTTTGGCGTAGTGTCCGTCGCCGCCGTGGCTGTGTCGTTTATCCAATCCGGTCACGACGGTCACATCGCCACGAATATCGGCAAGCGGTAACAGCGATGGGCTCAGTTCGTATTCAGTGCCAGTGGACTGTGGCACCCACGATTTTTCCCAAACTCCGTTGGGAAAGTAGATGAATGCGGCGCGAAGCGGCGGTTTGGCCGCCTCCTCAGAACCTCTTGCGGCCCTGGGTACCGTTGATGCCATCCAAGGCAATGCCAGCATCGTGCCGCATCCCCGCAAGAATCGCCGCCGAGACTGGAAATCTGGTCGAGGAATGCGGCGTTTCATGTCAGAAAACTTTTAGGCGAGAAACGAAGGTGGGAATCGGTGCTTGGCACAAGCTTGGCAAGGTATCATTCTAGCCGAAACTGCCGAGACGTTGCTAGAGACTGCCCTGTGTGGAAATGATGCCCGCTAGGTGTCGCTTTCAGTTTGACTATCTTCCCGTATCGATTGGCCCGCGATTACTTCAATGGGTAAATCGACTTAAATCCCACGATTTGCATTTTCGGCAAAGGTTGCGATTTCGAATCAGAAGGCGAGCTTCGCTGGCCAATTGTCAATTAAGTGTAGAAGAACCGCTAGCTAAATCGTGTCGTCAGGCGTATTTTGTGCAAAACGTAGATGGAGTGAACAGCTCCATTGCTCATGCGGGTGGTTCAGCAGGATCGAGTGTGAAGTACTGGTTAAACTTTCACTACAAAAATTTTGCCGCTTTGGGTTCAAATCGTAAAGCGATTCCCGCAAAGAGCTCCCTCGATCGATTTGCTTACGGCGCGGCGGTAGTTTGATGGGCGAAATCCTGCTGCATTACAAACGGCCTGACCCAACAACCTGGGTCTATCTTTCGTCGTTTTTAACGATCGGTTTGTTCTTTGTGTTCCACCGATGCTGGAGCATGCGGAACCTTGACCTTGTGTTGTTGATCCTCTTGGCACCCGGCCTATTGATCGTTCACGAGGGACGGCGAAGGCAATTGCTTGAAAACGAAGAAGCGCGGATTCGGGCCGCCGAGATGGAGGCTGCGGAAACGGTCCGTTCGGTCACCGGCTATGTCGACCCGCCTAAGCCGGATGACCCGGTCGCTGCGATGGCGGCGCTGGCGGGTGAGTCAACAGACAGCAGTGCTGCTGATGCAATACCTTCCGCCGGATTTTCAGGAGAATCGTCCGGCGAAGACGAAGGCTTAGACGCGACTGATCCACCCCGGCGGCTAACCGCGATAGACGTCGAACGCTATGGATTCATTTGGCTGCTTTCGGTTCAAGTCCTGATCTTGATTCGACTGTTGTTGGATCCGTTGATGATTCGTCGGCCGTTGCTGGATCCCAATCTGACGTCTGGCGGGTTGTTGTTTATTGGTGTTTGGCTGTTCATTTTCATGATGGCCAACGTCATCACCAGCACGCCACGGATGCAGGTGGAACAGGGGCCGCAGCTCGGCCCCGGATATTCGCTGATGAACATGTTGCCGGCGATTCCGACGCGTCCGATGCAGGAACCGGCTTCTTTTGCCGCAACGACCACGGCAACGACCGACGAAGCGGTAACGGGGCAGACGCGTTATGTCATATTAGCGAGATTTTTGGCGATTTTTTCGCACCTGGCGATCGTGGTCGGCATCATTTCGATCGGTTATCGCCACTTTGGGAACGTGCGATCGGGGGTGGGTTGTGCCACGCTTTACTTGATGTTGCCCTATACGGCACAGATGACCGGCCGAGTCGATCACGCTTTACCGGCAGCACTTTTGGTTTGGGCTGTGTTGAGTTATCGTCGCCCGCTGGTGGCCGGATTATTTCTCGGCGCGACTGCGGGGTTGGTCTATTACCCACTGTTTTTGTTGCCGCTTTGGTTCAGCTTTTACTGGCGGTTGGGTGTGCGTCGATTCGCGTTAGGGGTCTGCATTTCTTTGGTCACGATGATGGCGCTTTTGGTGGTCGACGGCAGTTGGCCGCTCGGGCACCATTTGTTGCGGATGTTTGGGCTGATGATGCCGCTGATGCAGGACTTGGAAGGCGTCTGGGGGTTAGGCTGGGAGCCGATTTACCGGCTGCCGATTTTGGTCGGTTTTCTGCTGCTGAGCGGATTTTTTGCGATCTGGCCGGCACAAAAGAATCTCGGAACGTTGATCGGCTTTTCCGCTGCCCTGATGGTCGCGGCACAATTCTGGCATGCTTACGGTGGCGGTCTTTACATGGCCTGGTTCCTGCCCTTGTTGTTGCTGACCATAGTGCGGCCAAACTTGGAGGATCGCGTAGCGTTGAAGGTCATCGATGGCGGCCGGTTGGCCGCACCGCGACGGCCAAGAATCGCCGCCGACGTTGCGTGATTGGCGCTCGGTAAACCGCCATTTAACGTTTCAAGATCGCCATGGGGGGCAACCACCTGGCGATCGGACCATGAAATGGCCTAGAGTGTGGTTCAAAAGTTGTATCGTTGACCACACGTCCGTTGCGTTGATGACGAGTCTGAGCCGAAGGTGAGCATGAGCCAAGCTGTAGTTGAGTATCGCCAATCGTTGGAGCAAATCGAAAACGAGCGAAGGGAATTGTTGGCGCAAGACAGCCGCTGGAATCTGATTCGCACGGGGCTGTTCCTGGCCGCGGCCGCGCTTTTGATTATCGGTTATTTTTTGACCAAACACATGGCGCTGGTTGTGCTGGGCTGGTTGGCCGCTGGCGGATTTTTGGTCGCCGTTTCGCTGCACGAGCAATTGCGAGATTCGATCAATGTGCTGCGACAGCGCCGATCGGTGCTGAGGCGTTTGCTGGCCAGATGCGAGCGTAACTGGGACCGGTTGCCGTTGTGGGAGCCGAAGATCGAGGAGATTCAGCAAGCCGCACAAAGCACCGAAAACGAAGCCGCTGGCGACCCGGTTGCGGTCGCTGATGACCTCGACGTATTCGGTCGCGGTTCGCTGTTCCAGCTCGTTTCGATGGCTTCGCTCGGTCCCGGCCTGCGACGTTTAGCGTCATGGTTGATCGGCCCTGCGTGTCGCCAATCGGCGATGCGACGCCACCAAGCGGCGACCGTGTTGGCACCGATGCGCCAGTGGCGAATCGATTTTTATTGTGACGCACGGCGATCGGCTTCCGGGACGGCCGATCCCGACCACTTCCTTCGCTGGATCACGTCGCCATCGTGGCTCAACCGCCACAAAGCCTTAGCGTTGTGGTCGACCCTGTCGCCGATCGTTTTCGTGGGGCTGATTGTCGCTTTGGCGGTTTGTATCGCCATACCAGAAGGTACCGATGCGGCTTTCATTTGGGTTGTTGGGGCGATTGCGGCTGTTTGTGGAATCAATCTGGCGATCTCTACGTTCATGCTGGGCGAAGTTCACGACATTTTCGCTTCGGCAATTTCCGGCCGAGGCGATGTTGATGGGTACCAGCACATGTTTGAACTCGCCGGGACACTGCCCAATTCAGGCGACGATGACCTGCTGGGGCACATTCGCAATGTACTAAGCGATCCGGTAACCGGTGCCGGTGTCGCCATGAAATCGTTGCGCCGGATCGCTTGGGCGGCGTCGATCAAGCAAAGCGGCGGCTGGTTTTTGGTCTATCTGTTGTTGCAGATGGGTGGGCTTTGGGACCTGCATGTTTTGCGTCGCCTGGAGCGCTGGCAGACCGAACATGCGTCGCAGGCGGCGCTGTGGTTCGAGTCGCTGGGCGACTTGGAAGCCGTAGCGTCTTTGGCCGCGATGATTGACGAAAACCCGGCTTGGACGACGCCAGAGTGGGTCCATTGTGACAACGCGGTATCGCCACGAACGGTCACGGCCGAGCAGCTTGGGCACCCGCTGCTGAAGGACGGCACGCGAGTTTGCAACGATGTCGCGGTGGGGCCGCAGGGCACACTGTTGCTGGTTACCGGTTCGAACATGTCGGGCAAAAGCACGCTGCTGCGCAGTCTCGGCTTGAATATCCTGCTGGCCGGTGCTGGTGGCCCGGTCTGTGCAAAGGCGTTTTCATTGCCTGATGTTGAGTTGGCGACCAGTATTCGCGTGCGCGACAATCTTGACGAGGGCGTTTCGTTTTATATGGCCGAATTGAAGTCGCTGGCCCGAGTTGTGCGACATGCCGAAGCGATCGATGGCAGGCGAACGACGGCTGGGGCGGCGATGAATACGACTTTGTTGTATTTGTTGGATGAGATTTTGCAGGGCACCAACAGTCGTGAGCGGCAAATCGCGGTCGCCCATGTGTTGCGGCATTTAATCGATCGTGGGGCGATCGGAGCGATCAGTACTCACGATTTGGAATTGGCCGACGACCCACAATTGCAGTCGATCGCAAACACTGTTCACTTCCGCGAGACGATCACGCGGGATGCCGAAGGTCGTGACCAGATGACGTTTGATTATCGAATGCGTCAGGGCGTTTCGCCTACCACCAATGCGCTGCGGTTGTTAGAAGTTGTCGGTTTGGGGAAGCCAAGGTAGCAGGCACTCTCCGAGTGCCGTCAGCGAAGGTAGCACAAACGTAGCAGGCACTCTCCGAGTGCCGTCAGCGAAGGTAGCAGGCACTCTCCGAGTGCCGTCAGCCAATGCCGTCAGCCANNCGGAGTGTGCCTACTACCTTGTTACAATCGCGAAATCGCCGCACGAATCTCCGCTGGGATCGACTGTTTGATTAGCGGCTTGCCGGGGTGCCACAGGCAACACACGGCCGTTATCTTGCCGATGGCGATCGTTTCCTCGCCACGCAAAAACTCAAACGCATAAGTCACGCTCGTCGTACCGATCTTCGAAACCGTTACGCGAATGTCCAAAAAGTCTTCAAAGCGAGCCGCAGAAATGTAATCGCAAGTCGCTGAAACTCGAGGCCACGTCAGATGGCCGTCGACATTCTCGGGGCTCATCACCGACAACCCTANNGCCGCATCGGTATCACGAAACTCGACGCGCCGTTTGTGGATAAAGGCCATGATAGAACAGAAGTCGTGTCGACCGGGACGCTCCGCGAATCAAACCGCGGAGCCTATTCGCCGCTGAGCGACCGCTACTCTCCGACAAACGGCATCAACGCCATGAATCGTGCTCGCTTAACCGCCGCCGTAACTGCGTGCTGGCTAACCGCCGAGCAACCGCTCTTGCGACGGCCGACGATTTTTCCGTGGCGATTGACCAACTTGGTCAACAATTCAACGTCCTTATAATCGACGTACATCGGACGTGGACGATGACCATCGACAAAAATCGGGTCTTTTCGCTTCGTTCGTGAACGGACTCGCGATCGCTTGCGAGCGCGGCTCCGATTGTTCATCGGTCGTGGTGCCATGGATACCGTCGGCGGGAATACTGGGTGTGTAAGCTGTCAAATCTCCTACGCCCCAAGACGCTTTTGTCCTGGGACGGGCCGAGAGTATGACGAAACGTCCGGTTGCTGGCAAGTGTTCAACGGCGACTTTCGCCCAATCAAAAAAGATTTATTTCAAAAAAGCTTGACTTCGAGCCCACGATGAATCAACAACCAATGGTTATGCAAAATCTTGTCCCCTGGTCGTCAAGCCGCCGCAATCGACTTGATCGCCGATCGCTGATCCGGCCACTGTTCCTCTTTTTGGCTGTGGCATGCGATTTGGCGGTTCTGTCCTCCCAGTCCGCCGCCCAGATCTCTGGTGATCAACTCTCTAACGCCCCGCTCTCTGGCGATCAACAGGTCGCCGCCGACCAGGCGTCCCAGGCTTCCGCTGCGATCAAACAGCGAATTGCCGCTGGCCAGTTCAGTGAAGCCGCGGTGTTGGCCCAGCAGCAGTTTGATGCCGTCGAGCCGGGGAACGACGATGCGGCCAAGTGGGCGATTGTGTTGTCGAAACTGAGGGTCGAGATTTTGTTGCGTTCGCCAATCGACGATGAACAGCTGTTGGTCGGCGGTGCGACCGAGCCGATTGACCGCATTTTGACCGCTTATCCTGATCATCGTTTTGCCGCATGGCTGAGGTTTCAACGCTTGGCGATCGATACCGCCGTTGCTCGACGACGTGGCCTGGCGATTCAAGCCGCTCCCGGCGACGACACCCAGCGACTGGCAGTTTTAGCGTCATTGATCAAAGCCGCTGGCGGGCTGCGAGATCTGCAAGACGAGGTCGTCGCATCGATCTCGTTGGCGTTCTCCAAACGTGAGCAACCGGCACGGATCGATCAACTGATGTCACTGCGAAATTCGATCGCGACTGAGCGAGTTGGCGTTTTGTTGTCGCGCGGCGAACTGTTCCCTGCCGATTCGGACGATTCGCTGGCCGCCGCAACAGAAGCCAACCAGGCGGCGAGCGACGCGCTGGCAATGGTTCGCGACGATCCGACGCTGCAAAGCGATCTGGTCACGATGCGCTGCGATGCGTTGCTGCGGATGGGGCAATCCGATGAAGCGGCACGTTTGATGGCACCACTATTGGCCGCTTCGGTAAACGCCGAAAAGCAGAGCCAGCCGTTGAGCGATGCAGCCCGAGCGATGGCTGTCCGGATCGCGCTGGAGCTGAATCAGCTTAGTGCCGCAAAGCAATGGCTCGACTCGCACTACGGCGATCTGCCCAGCGATGCACCGCCGTCGCCTCAGTCGGACCTGGCCCGCTTGCGGTTCCTGATCGCGACCAAGTCAAAGGCGACCGAACAATGGATCGACGCGATCGGCAAGCGGGGCGGCGACTACCTTTATCGCCAAGCTCAAACAATCGCGATCGAATTGCTCGGCCCCGAGGCGGCGAAGTCAACCAGCAGTGAGATGGTGATCGCCCAAGCGGGCGTGATGCTGCGAAAAGGCGATGCCGACGGGGCGGCCAACCTGCTGGAAACCCAACTAAGGGGAACCGAAGACGTGCAATCGGCTTTGAAGATTGCAAAACTGGCTGCGGCCGTGTTGGCCCGCACTGAGCGGATGTCCGACGCCGCTGGCCTGTTGGCTGAAACGTCGCGCCGCTTCGCCGCAGATGAAGAATCAGCCGATCTGATGTTGCAAGCCGCAGTCATGTTGGACCGAGTCGGCGACGCCACGAAGACCGACCAAATGTTACGCGAACTGATAACCCGCTGGCCGGCCCATCATAAATCGATGCTGGCTCGCGATTGGCTGGTCGAACGAACCGAAAGGAGAGCGACGACGATCGATACAGCCATCGCCGCAACGCCCGATCCGGCGACCGACGCCGCTGTTGTCGCAGCAGTCGCAGCGTCGGGCGGCGGACCCGAAACGCTTTCGATCGAAGCTGCCCAAGCCGCGGCCTGGAAGCGCGCAGAAAGATGTTGGATACGTGCGTTCGCTGAAGTCGATCCGCTTGACGATTCGTTGCAGTTGAGCGAAGCGTTTCGTGATTTACGTCAGCGAGCTGCAGAGTCGGTGGCGTTGTCGAAATCACCAAGCGCGCTACGTTGCCGTAAAACAATTGCGACCTTGTTTCAGGATTCGGAGCACTTAAACGCTGTGGACTTTCGCAATTTATCCATTGACGACAATCCACTAATCGACTGGCTGTATGCGATTAGAACTGGCGGCGCGATTGCCGCCCCGCCAGCTTCGCAAGACGACTTACTTCGTACCGCAGTGGGCAATGCCTTGATGATCCATGGGCAAAAAACGCCAACGATGCGAGCGACGCTGGGCACCGCAATGCTTCACTTGCTTGCGGACGTTCCCGCCGCCGAACTCGCTCAAGGCCAAGCACTCGTTTGGATTGGCAATTGGCAACTCGCCCCCAAAATGCTCGATCGCTGGATCGCTGGCCAGCCATCTGGCGAAAAGTCTGAAATCGCCGCGATGCAGGCCGCAAAACTGCTCAGCCAATCAAACGATCCCTCGGCAAAGCGGGCGGCGATGGAACGCTATTTGAAACTGTCCAAAGAAGTTTCAACCAAGTCGCCACGTTGGCATAGTATTAAATTATCGACGATCGAATCGATGATCGCAGCCGGGTTGGCCGGTGAAGCAAAACAGTTAGCGCATTATATTCTCATAACACGTCCACCGGGCGATGATACAACGAGAAAGCGTTATGAAGATTTTGGAAAGTAGATTTGACTTAGAGCCTATCCGAACAGGGGTCTGACCCTTTGGAGGCGAGTCGATTTCATTGATTTTTTGGCCTCGCCGGAGAGGATCAGGCCCCGTTTCAAACAGAGCCTAGTAAACCGGTTGCTTGCTCACTTATATTAAGCATGGGCTGGGCTGCGACCGATCGGTACAAGGATCAAATGTCCCCACTCACTTGTTACTGCTCATCGGACTTAACAAAAGACTCTTCAGATGATCCATCGGTATAAAAATGCCCGCTGCCAATCCCCGATCGCTCTATTATTAACGATACTCTGCTTGGCCGCGCCAGCGCCGGTTCGATGCCAAGATCCGTATGTCCCGGAATCGTTGAAGCCGTGGACCGGTTGGGTGCTTCGCGACGCCGACTCCGTCAACTCACCCAAGTTGTACTCCGACGGCCAAACACCGATCGTCTTTTGGCCTTCAAGTTTGTCGATCGTCGCGGACAACGTCGGCGGTTCGTTTTCGCTGGATATCGAAGCGTTCGACGAGTGTTGGGTACCGCTTCCGGGATCGTCACGCGTTTGGCCTGCGGAGGTAAAAATTGCCGATGTCGCAGTGCCTGTAATCCAACGAGATGATCGGCCGACGATCGAACTTTCCCGCGGCAGGTTTCAGATCACCGGACAATTCCGGTGGCCAGCGATCCCGGAAAAGATTCGTATTCCTGAACAGATCGGTGTCATCTCCTTAACGGTCGACGGCGTCCCGAATCGTCAACCGACCTGGGATTCCAACGGCGAAGTATGGTTAAAGCGAGCACGAAGCGAGATCGAGGACAAGGATGGTATTTCCCTTCAGGTTTATCGCTTGATCGAAGATGGGATTCCGATCTGGTTGCGAACTGAGATCGAACTGACGGTCTCTGGCAAAAGCCGTGAAGAAGAGATCGGGTGGGTGATACCACAAGGCTGGCGAATATCGACAGTCGAGAGTCCGATCCCCGTTGCTATCGACGATCGAGGTATCATGAAGGCCCAGGTCCGCGCCGGGAAATGGACGGTTCGCATCAATGCGTTTATCAATCGCGACATCCAGCAGATAAGTTTTGCAGAAAATGCAATGCCACCGGCGACCAGCGAACTGGTCGGTTTTCGCGCAAATCCGCAATTCCGAATCGCTCAAATCGAAGGCTTGCCATCAATCGATGTCTCTCAAACTTCATTCCCGGACTATTGGAAACCGTACCCGGTTTACCTTTGGGACACGAGTACCCCGTTTCAATTGCTGCAGCGGATGCGAGGCATGGGCGACTCGGCGCCCAGCGGATTGACGATCAATCGCAGGCTGTGGTTAGACGAAAACGGTGCCGCATTTACGTATGAAGACAATATCGAGGGTCAGGCACAAAAGATCTGGCGTTTGGATGTTGCCGACCGGCATCAACTGGGATCCGTTCGCGTCGACAATGTGCCCCAGTTGATCACAGAAAACCCAATGACTGGAAAAAGCGGGGTCGAAATACGTCAACGCAATTTGAATTTATCCGCAGTGGGGCGCGTCGATCGCATGCAATCGCTCTCCGCGACCGGATGGCAAGCCAGCGCCGACTCGTTGCAATTAGTTCTAACATTGCCGCCCGGATGGCGGGCGCTGGCGATCTTTGGCGCCGACCGCGTCAACGGCGACTGGCTAACCGCATGGTCGCTGTTAGACCTGTTTTTACTTTTAATCTTCTCGTTCGCCGTCTTTCGGCTCAGCGGATTTCTTGCCGGCGCGGTCGCATTGCTGGCCTTTGCACTCAGCTATCACGAATCAGGTGCCCCGCGATTTATATGGTTATTTCTGCTGGTTCCATTAGCCTTGGAAAGGGTTGTGCCGAGTGGGAATCTATTGCGGATCATCAAGTTCGCGAAGTATTCGTTGGTGGTGATTTTACTGCTCGTGTTGATTCCCTTTGTCGCTTTTCAGATCCAAAGCGTGATCTACCCTCAACTGGAACTCAGTGGGCAAATGTATGTCCAGCCCAGCGAAGCGATGTCGCGTGTGGGTTATGATTCGGTCGACACCTCAATCTCCATGTCTGGAAAACTGGAAGAGAGTTTCGATAGACGTGCAAAGACGGAAGACTCAAGAATAGTTAATCAAAACATGATCAATGATCCTCAGGCATTGATACAGACCGGACCAGCGAAGCCGCGTTGGGATTGGAACTCCGTCGAATGTTATTGGAGCGGGCCGGTCGGTGAAGACCAATCGGTTCGGCTGTTCTTGATATCGCTTGCACAGCACCGCCTTCTTGCCGTGGTTCGCATTTCTTTATTGTTGGCACTGCTGGCAATGGTCTTGCTGCGCCGAAAAAGCCAGCGTCCTGAACCGCTTGAACCATCCAGCGGTGCCGTGACCGCTGCCTTAACCACATTTGTGCTGGTCTCTTTGTTATTCTCCTCAGGAACATGCCACGCCCAGTTCCCTGATAATGACATGCTTCAGGCGTTGCGTGCGGAATTGCTGAGCGTGCCGGACGCGTTTCCCGGTGCCGCAACCATTGCATCGGCAACGATGCAGATTGATGGCGAAAATCTTACTGTTACGTGCGATATTCACGCGGCCGCAAAATGCGCTGTCCCCTTGCCGGGACAACTTCCCACTTGGTCGCCATTGACGGTCGCGATTAATGATGAATCCAATGTCACATTCGCCAGGCGTGACGGATACCTTTGGGTGGTCGTCGATGAAGGCGTGCATCAAGTAAACATAACAGGTCTTGTGCCTGACCAGTCTGACTGGGAATGGACCTATTTGTTGGCACCGAAACGGGTCGCGATCACGGCCCCGGGCTGGAAGATCAACGGGATTCGGCCTGATGGCACACCCGAAGGCCAAATCTTATTGTCAAGAGAACAGGCGGCAACATCCGATGCCGCCGCTTATGACCGCACGCAGTTCCAGCCGATCGTGATGGTCCAGCGAAATCTGGAGATTGGCATCCTTTCAAAGATTCGCACGGTTATTACCAGAATCGGAGATAACCGCCGAGCCGTCTCGATGTCGATTCCGCTAGTCAACGGCGAGCGCGTACTGACACCCAATCAGGATGTCTCAGGCGGTCAGATCGCTGTTCGCATGCCTGCCGGCGACGAGTCTTTTTCATGGGACAGCGAATTGCCATCCGGTGCGACCGTTCTACTGACCGCGGCCGATACCGATCAATGGGTCGAAAAGTGGTACCTCAGCACCTCGCCCTTGTGGAACGTCCGGCTCGCAGGGCTCCAGCCCGTTTTCGAACCAAACAACAGCGAACTGATACCCGTTTGGAGTCCGTGGCCGGGCGAGTCCGTGGAGATTGATTTTCTGCGTCCCGACGCGATCGCAGGCGATGTCATCACTGTGCAAGGCGTTCAACACGCAACTGAAATCGGCGACCGACGCCAAAATACCAAGCTTACGATTCAACTTGAATGCAGCCTTGCAACCGATTTTCCGATCGATGTTGGCCCCGCGGCGGTCGTTACAAACCTGACGATCGATAACCAGTCAATGCCCGTCCAGCGTCGCGAAAGGTTGCTGGTCATACCAGCGAAATCTGGCAACCAGGAGGTGGTCGTCAATTGGTATGTCGAACGTCCGCTGGGTATGAGAACGGATATGGGACGGGTCGTTTTGCCAACAATGGCATCGAACGTTGACACGACGATGCAAGTCCCTTCAAGTCGCTGGGTACTGTGGGCCAGCGGGCCACAGCGCGGTCCAGCGGTGCGTTTTTGGACCATCCTGATCGTCGCATTGTTGATCGCCGTTGGGTTAAGCCAATTACCCAGATCACCTTTGAGATTATGGGAGTGGATGTTGCTGGCGATCGGGTTGACGCAAGTGCCGATCCCCGCAGCGATGTTCGTGACGGCTTGGCTGTTCTTGCTGGCCTTTCGTGGGGGCAATGGGCTGAGTCGTATGCAAGCTCCGGTTTTCAATGCCGTTCAGGTTGTTATTGTGTTAATGACAACTATATCCTTATTCATCTTGGTCTATGTTGTCAGCGCCGGATTGCTCGGTTCGCCTGACATGTTCGTACTCGGCAACGGATCGTCGCAGCATTTTCTTCGCTGGCTTTCACCGCGGTCCCCCGCTCAATTGCCGGTGGCGGGAATGATCAGTATCTCGGTCTGGTTTTATCGTTTGGCCATGCTTTTCTGGGCCCTTTGGTTAGCCACCAGTTTGATTCGATGGCTAACGCAGGGATGGCAAAACTTCGGCAAAGATGGATTTTGGCGTCAGATCACCACCGCCGCACCGCGAAATCCGCCGAACCCTACGGGTGATCCGTTTAGTAACGTCAGACCAGAATGAGTTACGGACATTCGATCACTTCGCGTTGGCGAGTGCGCCGCAGCGGCGCTCCGCTTGTTACGTCCTACCCTGGCTGGCTTAATATAAAGGCAACAACCAAGGGACCATAAACACGGTGACAATCATCACCAGGATGCTGAACGGCACGCCCATCCGGACAAAGTCACCAAACGAATAATTTCCTGGTGTTACAACCAAGGTGTTTACTGGCGAAGAAACCGGCGTCATGAATGCGGTGGACGCGGCGAGCGCGACGATCATCGCAAACGGATAGGGTGATGCATCCATGTTATTTGCGATCGCCATCGCCACAGGTGCCATTAAGACCGCCGTTGCGGTATTGGAAATGAACATCCCTAGCGCGGCAGTGATGATAAAAATCGCCGCCAAGACGCCGTGTGTGCCAACGCCGCTGGTAACGGTCATTAACCCTGCGGATGCCAAGTCGACACCGCCAGTTCGTTGCAATGCCGTCGAAAACGGCAACATACCGACGATCAGGACAATGGTCTTCCAGTCGATGCTGCGATAGGAGCTTTCCAGATTGACGCATCCCAACACGCCCATCAGCAGACAACCGATCAACGCCGCTTGAACATTCGGCACCACGCCGCTGACCATCAGTCCGATCGTCAACAACAAGCAAGCGATGGCTTGGATCGATTTCCCCGGTACCGGCAAGACGTCGTCATACTCCTTCGGCAAGCTCAACGGCACCAAACCACCGGTGTGCTGGACGTTTCGAATCGCTTGCCAAGGTCCGACCAACAACAAAGTATCACCAACCTGTAAAACTTCGTTTTCGATTCCCTTGCCAAGCGGTGTCGATCCGCGTCGCATCCCGATCGCCGTCAAACGCGTTCGATCACGCAGACGCGCATCGGTGACGGTTTGTCCCACGAGGTCTGAGTCGGCCGGCAAGATAACCTCTGCCATTCCGATCTCCTGCGATCGATCGGTGAAGTATCCTCCCGAAAGCGGAAGTGACTCCAAGCGATATTGCTCTCGCAACTGAACCACACTGGCGTCGGACGCAAACAGATCGACCAACAGAATATCGCCGACGGCGATTTGTGTTTTCGCTGTCGGCTGAATCAGCGTTTGGTTTCGCTGAATCGCGACCAAGCTCGCTCCACTGGTGTCACGCAAGCGAAGTTCTTCGAGCGATTTGCCCGCCAAGGGCGAATCCTCCAAAACCCGAACGCGATGTTCGCGGGTCTGCAAATCGTATAACTTCACCCAACCAGCAAGGCTGGGGCGAGCGATTTCAGCGGCCGAAAGTTGCGATTGGGCAACTGGCAAAAGCCACCGCCTGGCCGTCAACATGTAAATGATCGCCAGCAGGAGGATCGGCAATCCGAAGGGCGTAAAACTGAAGAATTGAAATCCATCGAAACTCGATCCGTCGGGACGCGGTCGAGTCAGTTCGCTGTTGACGACCAAGTTTGGTGCTGTCGCCACAAGCGTCATCATCCCGCTGATCAAGGCGGCGAAGCTGAGCGGCATCATTAACTGGCCTGCCGGTATCGACGTGCTGCGCGATATCCGCAACACAACCGGTATGAAAATCGCTGTCACGGCCGTCGAGCTCATGGTCGATCCGAGACCACACACGACCAGCATCAACAAAGCGATCAGTCGATTTTCGCTGCTGCCTGCTGTCTTGGCCAACCAGTCGCCCAATTGCCGCGCCACACCGGTGCGAACTAACCCGTCGCCGATAACAAACAGGGCCGCGATCAAGACGATATTCGCGTCGCTGAACCCGACAAGCGCCTCGTTGATCGTGATCACGCCGGTAAATGGCAAGGCGGTCAACATGATCAGCGCCACAGCATCCATCCGTGGTCGGTTGATCGCGAACATCACGATCGCCGTGCCTAACAAGGCAAGAACCATCAATAACTGCGTCTCAATGCTCATGATACCTGCCGCATTTGCTAAAGCGTAAAAACCGCTTTAGGGTTCGTCTGTTGAACAAAAATACTCGTGTAGAGGTCGGGATTGTAATTGGCACGGGACATGATGGCTACCGACCGCACCCCTTCCCACGCTTTTGCTTCGGATTATGAGTGTCAATAACCGGGGACTGTCAATAACCAGGGACCGGCGGTCTAGACCGTTGATGGTTTCGAGCCCGTCTTTCAACTTATTGCTCAACGACCTGTACCGAAACATCCATGAAATGGTAGGCGTCACTCGGCCCCTCCCACGATCCGGATATCGGCATCGCCCGTTCCTGCTCGCGGGACACCGCAACCGAAATGTGTTCGCTGCCGACCAATTTATTATTAGTAGGATCGAATCCTCGCCAGCCCGAACCGGGCAAATAGATCTCGGTCCACGCATGGGTTGCGCCATGCTGGCCCTCTTGCATCTGGATGTATCCGGTCACAAACCTTGCCCCGAATCCCCAGTACCGTGCCGCTTCCATCATCAAAACGGCATAATCACGACAGGAACCGCTCCCCAACCTTAATGTCTCATGAGGTAATTGAACCCCCGGTTCGAAGCGAACGTTGTAGGCTAACTTTTCAAAAATGCATGTGTTAAGGTTCGTTAGCAATTGAAAAGTATCAATGACTTGTCCCGGCGTATAAAGATCACGTAGCCAATCGCGAAGTGTAGGACCATCATAAGGGTAACTTGGCAAGCGGTAGGGAATCAAGTCGATCTGTTCTTCGGGGGAATACTGAAACGGAAACATCTTTGCGGCCGGATCGATCAGGCATTCGATCGGGTTATCTTCGGTCAGGTTGACGTCAATTTCGGCATTCAGCGTCAACTTATTTGATGGCTTTAGGAACGTGATCACAGCCACCGAGTTGCCTTCGATGTCACGCAGCCAGCGAATCGACGCCTCGGGTTCAATGTGAATTTTCGCATTGGCAATCCAAACATCATGCCCTTCACGTGGACGCATCATCGCCCGGTGTGCACCAAATGAAACCGGCTGGTGATAATGGTACGCCGTTTTGTGGATAATCCGAATACGTTTCATGGCCATGGGACGACTTTCCGGGTGAGTGTTTAAGACCGAAACTGTGATTCGCTGTTGACCTATAGAATGGTCATCCTCAAAAAGCACCGTACGACGAGTTGTCGGTGTCCCGACGGGGGAGGCGGGCACCAACTATGGAACCAAGCTCGCGGCGAGGTGTCAAGCCAACCAACAGCGGGATAGACCGCGGCGTGCCGCAACAACTTCTGATAAGCAGTCGGATCGACGCCTGCCCCCCCGAAGGCCATTAATTGCCAACTCTGGTTCAAACGTCGCCAAACATGCCGCACATGATTACCGCGTCCGCATCGAAGTGTGCTTAAACAACATTACACGTTCGCTTGCAGGTCGTTACCGAAGCAACTTACGCCTACGACGAAAACCGATCGCTGGCGGCACTGTGAGCCAAACACGCCGCGACCAATCATCAACGAAATCTTTTTTATTCTTTTTTAATTTCTACGCCAGTGCCGTCTGACTTTATTTCAAAGTGATGGTAGAACAAGCAGTCTTTCACTCGTGGGTTGCGCAACCGCGAAGCAAGTTGCAATTTTTGTCGATCAAGGACAACGGATCGCCGATCCCACGGTTGTCTCACTCGAAGTTTCGGCAGGGCAAGAATGAGTAGTGACGTTCATCGCGTATCAAGGCGATTTGTATCAAAATTGGACGGTGGGCCGATGACATGGTCAAAAACGACGATTCTAGCCCGACTGCTTTGCGGCCTTTTTGCTGGGTTGGCCATAAGCGGGTGTTCACGAAGCCCAACCGAACCAGGCGAGGTTGTACGCCCGGTGCGTACCATGGTGGTGGCGGCCGGAGAAAACACCAGCACACGGATTTTCCCGGGAAAAGTCGATGCGGCCAAACGCGTGGAGCTCGCTTTTCAAGTGCCTGGCCTGCTGGTTAAACTTTCCGCCCGGGAAGGGCAAATGGTTGCCAAGGGCGATGTGATCGCTCAATTACGAGAGGACGAGTTCCAAGCTCGCTTGACGTCTTTGCAAGGCCAGCTCGATCAGGCACGGGCCGCGTTGCGAGCGTTAATGGCAGGCGATCGGCCGGAAGAACGCCTTCGTCGCGAGGCTGACGTCCGTGCGGCTGAGTCGAGGCTGACCAATGCCAAACTTGAGTTTGATCGAGCCAGCCGCTTAATCGCGTCAAGGGCCATTTCACAAGCAGATTTTGATCGCGCTCAATCTGCTTATCAGGTAGCGCAGGAAGACTTGAAGTCCGCTCGCCAGTTATTAGAAATCGGTTCAATCGCTCGGGTCGAAGACATCGACGCGCAGTCTGCGGTTGTTCGAGGGTTGGAGGGACGAGTCGTTGAAGCGAACTTGCAATTACAAGATACAACGCTGCGAGCCCCCTACGACGGTGTGATCGCCGAACGTTTCGTCGAAGAGGGGCAGAATGTTCGTGCCAAGGAACCGGTCGTTAAGTTTCAGGATGTGGATGAAATCGAGATCGCGGTCGATGTGCCTGAGACGGTGATGGCGGCCAATCTGCAATCGGCCGATATCGTCCAGTTGTTCGCGGAAATCAGCGGTGCACCGGGCGTACGATTTCCTGTACGTGTGGCGGAGATGGCTCAGCGAGCCGATCCGACCACGCAAACCTTTAATGTTCGAGTCGCGATGCAGGCTCCTGAGGGTATCAGTGTGCTGCCGGGGATGTCAGCAACGGTCACGATGATTTATCGCCGAGCAAGTATCTTGGGGGCGCGTACGATGGTTCCAATTACCGCAATCCATAAACAAAGCGACGGAGCGCAGGTCGTCTGGCGGCTTGATGACAGTGGCGTGGTATCTGCGCGCCCGGTTTCGCTGGGCGTTGCGGTGGCTGGCGAGGTTGAGATTGTTGATGGTGTGGCCGAGGGAGATCGGATTGCGATCGCGGGCGTGAACCAGTTGCGAGACGCCATGAGAGTGCGGGACTTAGGCGCTGATCTCGGGGGAGTTCGCTGATGAATCTCGGTGAGTTTTCGGTCCGAAATGACCGCGTGATGTATTTCATCATGGCGATGATCGTTATCGGCGGCACAGTCGCTTATCAAAACATGGGACGCTTGGAAGATCCCGAGTTTACGATCAAAGAAGCGCTCGTGATCACGCCCTATCCCGGCGCGAGCGCCGAGGAAGTGGCCAAGGAAGTGACGACGCCGATCGAAAGCGCCGCTCAACAACTTGGGCAGCTCGATCGCGTCGAATCGGAATCGCTTCGCGGCCGGTCGGTCGTGTCAGTGCGAATCAAAGACCGATTCGACAAGCATTCGATGCCGCAGGTGTGGGACGAACTGCGTCGCAAAATTGCCGATGTCCAAATGCGTCTGCCACCGTCGGTTCGCGGTTCATCCATCATCATCGACGACTTTGGCGATGTCTTCGGGATCTTCTTTGCCATCACCGGTGAAGGATTCACTGCGGCACAATTGCGTCGCTACACCGAGTTTCTAAGGCGCGAACTGCAAACCGTTGCAAGTGTCAAGAGCGTCGAACTCTTCGGTGAACAGCAGGAAGTGGTGTTCTTAGAAATCTCACGCCAACGACTCGCCCGGTTAGGGATCAACGAACAACAGATCTATCGCGAGTTGCAGGCGCGAAATATCGCGGCCGACGGTGGAAGAATTAGGATCGGCGACGAACACATTGCGATCGATCCGCAAGGTGCTTTCACCTCCGTCGACGACATGCTGGACCTGGTGATCGGATCCGACAGCTCGGGACGACAATTGTTTTTGCGCGATGTCGCGACGGTCGAGCGGGGCGATCCCGATCCGCCGCGACGCTTGCTGCGCTACGACGGTAAACCTGCGATCGGACTCGGGATTTCCACCGTTCAAGGTGGCAACGTGGTCACGATGGGCGAAGCGATTCGGGCCAAGTTAGCCGAACTGGAGTCGATGCAGCCGATCGGGATCGAGATTGGAGAGATCAACTTTCAACCGGAAGCGGTTACCGCGGCGACCGGCGATTTTATCTTCAACCTNNACGATCATGGCAACATTCTTAGTGATGTATGTCGACGGCGACATCTTGATGGAACGGATCTCGCTAGGGGCCTTGATCATCGCGCTTTGTATGTTGACCGACAATGCGATCATTATCATTGAAGGCATGCGGGTCGAGATCGAAGCTGGCCAGGACAAGATGGAAGTCGTTCGCCGTGCGGTTGCGCAGAATCAATTTCCACTGTTCGGCGCCACCGCGATCGCGATCGTCGCGTTTGCCGCGATCGGCTTGTCAGAGGATAGTACCGGTGAGTACTGCAATTCTCTGTTTTGGGTGATCCTAATCTCGTTGACGCTCAGTTGGGTGTCGGCCATCACGATTACACCGCTGATGAGTTACCTGTTCTTCAATCCAAAGCAGAGTGCCGGACCGAGCGATTCGGCATCATTGAAAAATCAGTCCAAGGCCGCTGATCCTTATGGCGGATTGGTGTTTACCACCTACCGCAAGATGCTGATTCTAGCGCTGCGGTATCGATGGTCGGTAGTCGCTACTGCGATCGTTTTGTTTGTTATCTCGTTGTATGGTTTCACTCTGGTCAAGCAGAGTTTTTTCCCGCCGGCGAATCGTCCCCAGTTTATGGTCGACGTCTTTTTGCCCGCCGGTACTCATATTCGCCAATCAGAAGCCTTCGCTGATGAGGTGGGCCGATTCATACAGGACCAGTCAGGTGTCACTCACCTATCAACGTTCATCGGTGGCGGTGCATTGCGGTTCATGCTGGTTTACACGCCCGAGCGAGAGAATCGGGCGTTTATCCAGTTTTTGGTCGATGTCGACGACGAGCAGAAGATCGATGGTTTGATCGAAACGATTCAGACGCATCTGGATCAATCGCATCCCGATGCTAACGCGGTAGCGAAAAAGTTCCTGCTGGGGCCCGGCGATGGCGGACGAATCCAGGCGAGGTTCAGTGGCCCAGATCCTGATCAATTGCGGCAATTAGCGAATGCGGCATTGAAAGTAATCGAAGCCGATCGCGGCGCGGTGTGCATTCGCCACGATTGGCGCGAACGTGAGAAGGTTCTGCAGCCGACACTGTTGGATATGCAAGCCCGCCGCAACGGGATCACCCGTGTCGAAGTCGCCAGGGCGCTGGAAATCGGGTTTGAGGGAACCGCCGTCGGATTCTATCGCGAACCAGGCAGCGAAGGGGTGGGGGCTTATCCTCAAGAGTCTCGTTTGTTGCCTATCATAGCCAGACCGCCGTTTGATGAGCGGAGTGATGTGCAGGCAGTCCAAAGCATGCAGATCTGGAGTCCGGTCGCGGGGCGAATGATCCCGCTGAGCCAAGTGACATCGAGTCCAGAAATCGGCTGGGAAGATCCGGTCGTGATGCGGCGCGACCGTTTCCCGACAATCACGGTTCACGCCGACCCTCGCAGCGGATTGCCTAGCGAATTGTTTAATCGTGTCAGGCAAGGCATCGAGGCGATCGACTTGCCCGAGGGTTATGCGTTGAATTGGGGCGGTGAATACGAAGATTCCAGCGAAGCACGTGCGGCGCTGGCCGAACCGCTGCCGGCGGCATTTGCCATCATGGTTTTCATCGTGATCTGCCTGTTTAATTCATTTCGAACCACGCTGGTGATTTGGTTGACAGTGCCGTTGGCAATCATTGGCGTCACCGCTGGCCTGTTGCTGACGGGCCAACCGTTCGGATTCATGGCGTTGCTGGGCGTGCTGAGCCTTGGCGGTGAACAGATCAAGAATTCGATCGTGGTACTCAACAAGTTCACGACCGAAATCGCCGATGGAAAGGATCCTTATCAAGCGATTCTTGACGGTTGTGTGATGAAATTGCGTCCCGTCTTGATGGTGGCAATCACAACTGTTCTCGGCATGATCCCGCTGCTGCAGGACCCGTTCTTCGTCGGAATGGCTGTGGCGCTAATGTTCGGATTAATTTTCGCGTCCGTTTTGACCATGATCTTGGTACCAGTGCTGTATGCCATTTTCTTCAACGTTCACGAGGACATGTCCAAGCCCGCCGGTCGCTAACTCGATCTCGGAAAGGAATATTGGCTATGCGATTCAGCCGTCATAAAAAAGCAAGGGTTTCCGTTTTTTTCAATACGAAATAGGTAATTAGATGAGCACGTTAATAGTGGTCGGTTATGACGATTTGTTCAAAGCCGAAGAGTCGAGAATCGCTTTGGTTAAACTCCAGAAGGATTATTTGATCGACCTGGAGGATGCTGTCGTGGTGGTGAAAGATAAGGACGGCAAGGTAAAATTGAACCAAGCGATTAACCTGACCGCAGCCGGTGCGATGCAGGGCGGATTTTGGGGCGGCCTGGTCGGACTCTTATTCTTGAATCCACTATTGGGAATGGCCGTCGGCGCTTCCGCCGGTGCTGTCTCTGGTGCGCTTGCCGATATCGGTATCAACGACGACTTTATGAAGGATCTTGCCAAGACTTTGAAGCCGAACAGTTCCGCTCTGTTCATCCTGGTCCGCAAGATGACGCCCGACAAAGTTTTGGAACACTTCGTCGGCACCGGTGGAACGGTTTTGAAGTCGAACCTGACAAATGAAGACGAGGCAAAATTGCAAGCGGCACTCGACGTCTGCAAGGCCAGCGCCGCTGCGGCATCGTAGTAATCGAATCGAAATCGTCTTCAACGCTGATTCGTCAGCGTTGATTGGCCAGCAAAGGTGGCTGGCCAGCGTCGGATTAAAAATTGTATTGAAACATGCTGTGCAGTCGTTGCGCGCGGCCGGCTTGTCGATCTACATTTTCTCGCTCGCCCCACATGTATTCGATCGCTAGCGCCATTCTGGGGACTGGAATCCACCACAAACTTGCCGCTGCGTATTGCGAACCATTGAAGGCCTCGGCCGGTTGGCCCGCTTGATTGTCGACCGCTACATTTCCGTAGGTCACGTTTGACAGCCACGATGCGTTAAACCAATGCTCGTAACTGGCGTTCCATCCGGTTGCGCGAACAAGGTCGAAATCACCCGTCAATGGATTCACTTGGCCGTCGACCTGTTGATTGGGAAGGTCGTTTAAGTAGCGTCCGATCCCTGAACCCCAAGTCGCTTGCATAATGGTGCGACTTCGCGTTAATCCGGATGCATTGGGGTCGGAAAGTGGGTCGGTCCCCAAAAGGAACGCCCAGGGGTGATAGACGAAACTGCCGCTGATTCCAGCACCCGTCCGACGCGTCACTCCCTCGCCGGTTGGACGATAGCCGATCGTCCTCAGCAGACCGCCGATCTGCAAATGCCCCAAGTCCCCTTGGTATCGGATGTGATTGGCCAAGTCGGGAACATCTTGCACAGCGTCACCTTGGCCGTTGGTTGCGATCGCTGAAAACGGGCGTTCAACACTTGCCGCATAAAACGTCCGTTCAAAAACAGGCAGCGTGATTCGCGCTGAAGGCTGCCGCTGGTTGACCCAACTGTTGGGGCCTTGAAAGTCAACCAAGCTGGGCCAACTGCTCGCGTCCATGAATGTTGTGTTTTGCTGGCCGAAGCGAAACGGTCCAAAGTCGACATACGCATGTCGCAGACGAAATGGATTACCGCCGCCGCCCGCTGCCTGATCTGGGCCATTGAAGAAGTCGCCTTCAATGCGTGTATGCACTGTCCAGTCGCAGAAGTCTGTTGGCGTCCAAGTCTCGATACTAAAGCGGCTAATTCGAGCGCTAAAGTTCAAGTTCGTACCGTCCTGCTGTGGAACCGCAATGGAATTGGTGACAAATGCGTCGTTCACTCCGATCGGTTCAAAATCATACAACGCAGCAAGCCGAACAAAGCCTCGAAATAAGACCGAAGTGTTCGTGCCGGGTACCAAAATCGATCCTGGTACATAACCGCGAGAGAGAAACTTTTCACGCTCAGGTTCTGTCAACCGCAGTGGCGGATAAAGACGCAAGTATTCGGGATCTGCCGGACCCTCTTGTTGATCTCTGGGATAGTACCCTGGTGGCGCATAATCCGCTGTAGGACGAATACCGCCATACGCGCGATTGTAATATTCGCTCTCGTACACGTAGTCCGGAATCACAGTCCGTCCACGCGAATAACCGATCCCTGGGGTTACTTGCTCGTCAGCGGAATCTAAATAGTTCACAGTCGAAGCTTGCCGATCTTCGTCGGGCAACAGACTTACCGGACGCGGAACGTCGACATTTTCAATCGCTTCGATGACCGATTGAGCGAACGTGTCCGATGGCGAAATCAAACAACTTGCCAGCGCCAAGGCGATTGAAGCGGTTTTGAATCGAAGATTCATGGCGTCATCTACTACCTCAGAAAACGGCACTCGGTCCTGAAACGATTTAACTCTTATAGGAAAATACCGTAAGAGTCGTGTCTAGCGCCGTCGGCTCAGGTTTTCGGATTGGTCCTATGTTCATCTCGAACCACATTCCCGCTCTTACCGGATCGGCTTAACGGTTGTGCCGACTTTAGCGGTTATCGCGAATAAACGCACCGATACCCAGTTGCGGGGGTGGTGGTTTGAATTCCATGGCGTTTTAACGTTATTGCGATCGATGACAGCAGATTTAAGTCTTGGTTCAAGATATGATCACTGCGGCACAGTAAGCGACCATTTTTTTGAGATAATGCACAAATGTCTATTGCCAGCGATTCGACCAAGGGGTTATTTCAAAAAATGCTGGATGGGATCGAGCGGTTAGGAAACAAGGTACCGCACCCTGCGGTACTGTTCCTAGGATTAATCGCTGTTGTAGTTGTGCTTTCTCACTTACTGCAATGGTTGGATGTCAGTGCGACTTATCAAAGAATCAATCCCGATACATACGAACTGGAACAGCAGAGCACCTCAGTACGAAGCTTGCTGTCGCCCGATGGCATTCGTTTCGTCTTCACGTCGGTCGTCTCCAACTTCGTCACTTTTGGTCCTGTCGGCATTATTTTAGTTGCGATGATAGGTGTCGGTTTGGCAGAGCAGGCTGGTCTGATCGGCGCGTTAATACGTAAGATCGTGATCATCGCCCCCTCGAGTGCCATGACCGCGATCCTGGTGACGTTAGGGGTTTTATCAAGCATCGCTAGTGATGCGGGCTATCTAGTTCTAATTCCGCTAGGTGCGGTCGCGTTCCACAGTTTAGGACGGCACCCGTTGGCTGGCTTAGCCGCCGCATTCGCAGGAGTTGCCGCTGCGTTTGGTGCCAATTTCTTGGTAAAACCGATCGATGGCATTTTGGCCGAAATGGCGAACGATGCGATTGCGATTGTCGACCCATCGCGTTCCATCGATCTGACCGCAAACTTCTATTTCGGCATCGGGTCCAGTGTGATGTTGATCGTGGTTTGCACATTCGTGGCCAATCGAATCGTCGAACCACGTTTGGGCAAGTACGAAGGCGATGCCCCAACACCGGAAAAACAGGGCCTGTCCGCAGATGAAACTCGCGGCTTGATTGCTGCTGCGGCAGCACTTGCAGTGTTGTCGTTAGGGCTTGGTCTGTTAACGCTGCCCGCTGGTGCCGTACTGAGACATCCTGAGACGGGATCGATCATTGGCGATTCGCCTTTTATGAGCAGCCTGGTGTTCATGATCATGTTTGGTTTTTTGGTCACCGGTGCCGCTTATGGGCTCGGGGCAAAAACGATCCGGTCGGCCGACGACGCGATTGCCGCGATTACCAAAACGATTTGTGACTTAGGCGGGCTGTTGTTCTTGTTTTTTGTGATCGGGCAATTCGTTGCCTATTTCAACTTTACAAACCTTGGCACCATCTTGGCCGTCACATTAGCAACCTGGCTGGGTGAAGCCGAACTCAATAGCGTCACCTTACTGCTAGCGTTTCTCGTGATCGGATTCGTCCTGTCGATTCCCGTGCCAAACATTTTGCCCAAGTGGGCGATCATCGCGCCGGTCTTCGTTCCTCTGTTTATGAAATTGGGAATCGACCCTGAAGTGGTGGTCGCGGCTTATCGAGTCAGCGATTCACCACCAAACGTTATCAATCCGTTGTTGCCGCACTTTGCACTGGTGGTTGGTTTTGCCAGGCGTTGGCAGGCCGACGCCGGTGTCGGTACCGTGGTGGCGATGATGTTGCCCTTTGCGATTGCAACATCGATAGCGTGGATCCTTTTGTTCTTCGCTTGGTACCTGCTGGGAATCCCATTTGGACCATGACGGTCTGGGCTTTGCAGGCTGATTTCAAAGTGTTGCCAGCGCCACGGCGAGCTGGCAACCGCGAATAAACTCAGGCAGGTCGACGTATTCCTTGATGGTGTGAATCTCATATTGCCCAGCACCGATCGTCACCGTCGGAACCCCATGCCGATCCAACCAATTCGCATCGAGGCCGCCGTTGGAAAAAAGTGTCGTTGGCGTCAAACCAATCGATTCAACCGCCGCCTTTGCGTGCGTTACAGCGGGATGATCCAGTGGGACATTAAACGGCGGGTAGGCGGCTTTGCTTGAAAACTTAACCTCTGAGACATTGCCGTCGGCATCGCGAACCTGTTGTTGGGCTGTTTCGAATGCCGTCTGATAGGCGGATGCAATTTCAGAAGCAAATTCAGAACTCGAACTGCGGGCTTCGCCGACAATGTGGACATAATCGGTCACGACGTTGGTCGCATCGCCCGCCGGCTTACCCGGCTTCCCTCCGAAAACACCCGCGTTGCTCGTTCCTCGCCGCTCTTCCTTGATGACTTTTCCGAACCAACCACTCCGGTGCGCCTCGGCCAGTGCAAGTGCGCCCACGAGCGTTGCGGAAATACCACGTTCGGGCGCCACGCCAGCATGAGCAGCCTTGCCAATGATCTCGACGTCCCAGTTTTGCTGGCCTACGGCACCAATGATCAACTGGGAAGCGAGTTGACCGTCGACATTAAAACACATCGACGCACCTTTCAAATCCGCTGGGTCTAACTCTCGCGCCCCGTGCAGGCCGCTCTCCTCACGAACGGTAAACAGCAGAGTGATTGGCCTGTGCGGCAGTTGTTGCTTGATCAGCGTTTCAACCAACGTCACCAGGACGGCACAACCGGTTCGATTGTCCCCGCCTAGCGCCGTTGTCCCGTCAGAAACGATTCGATCGCCTTGGCGGCTGGGGTTAACGCCAGCACATAATGGAACCGTATCCAAGTGAGTCGAAAACATCATCCGTGCGCCCGCAACGGTGCCGGGCAAGTCGACCCAAAGGTTACCAGTTTGGGTCGGCAGGGGTATCCGCGCGTTGGCCTGATCATAATGAATCGCTGACGCCGGAACACCGATCCGCTGCAGTTCTTGTGACACCGTCTCAGCGATCGCAGACTCTTCGCCGGTGACTCCCTCCACCTGTAAGAAGTGCATTAATCGGTCGCAGGCGGCTTCTTGATCGATTTCAGGTAGGTGTGTCACAGAAGTGTCCTAAAAAGGTAAAGTATCCGAGTTTGAAATTAAATCAGACGGTCAAATTCCCCATGGCAAGCCGAGCATTTGCCAAACGACAAATAGCGAGGTCCAAAGAACGAACATGACCAAAACGTAGGGCAACATCAACGATACCACTGTACCAACACCAGCCGTTTTGTCGTACTTCTGTGCGAATCCGACGACCAAAGCGAAATACGCGTTCAACGGGGTGATCATGTTGATCGGCGAATCAGCGATTCGATAAGCGGCCAAGACCGCTTCGGGCGATACAGCCAAAGTCATCAACAATGGGACAAAAATCGGCGCGAACAACGCCCACTTAGCAATCGCCCCAGTAATCAATAGATCAATGATTGCGACGACAACAATAAAACCCAGCAGCAGCAGTAACGCCGGAAAGTTAGCCGTCTCCAACAGCTCCGCCAACTTCATCGCCAAAATGGTTCCCATGTTGGTGTAATTGAAATAGGCAACAAACTGGCTGAGGACAAAAAACAGTAAAATCAAACTGCCCAACCCCGACATCGCCTTTTCCATCGATTTGATGATCGCCGTAAAACTCGTTAACGTACCCGCGCCGTATCCATATGCCGCACCGCTGACGAGAAACAGGGTCATGATCAAGGCGATCAAGCCGTTCATGAAGGGAGAATTACCGATCAAGACGTCAGTATCAGGATCGCGTAGTGGCGCGCCAGAGGGAAGCGTAAGGAAAGCGAACAGCACCAGAGTTGCGACGAACGCCATAGAGGCAAACAGCAGGCCACGCGATTCATCAGGGCTTAGCTTGCTCTTCTTTTTGCCGCTCGGCAGATCGACGCCCAATGACGGATCGTAAACACCAAGTCGCGGCTCAATGATCTTTGTCGTCGTCAGTGCAATGATGCCGGTCAGCAGCACAACCGAAGCGATTGAAAACCAGATATTCGATGCCAAGCCGATCGCCTTGTCAGGGTCAACCAACTGAATCGCGTCGTTGGTAAACTCAACCAACACTGCGTCCAGCGGCTTTATCAACATGTTAACCGTAAATGCGCCAGCGACAGCGGCAAAGCCAAGCGACAGTCCGGCAAGTGGGTGGCGACCAATGCTTAAAAATGCTGTACCGGCCAATGGTATTAACACCAAATACCCGGCGTCGGCGGCAATGCTAGACAAAATGCCTACGAACGAAAGTATATAGATTAAGGCCCATTTCGGCGAAAGAATCACCAATTTCCGGATCAACGTGTTGACCAACCCGGATTCCTCGGCCACACCAGCTCCGATCATTGCAGCGATCATCAACCCGACCGCCGTGAATCCCATAAAACTGGGGATCAGTGATACATAGATGAAACGAATACCATCGGCAGTTAGTAGGCTCCTCGCAGAAACGGTTTGCTGTTCGATCGTATAGCTCTTTTGGTCCATCGCAGTTGATTGAAAAACGCCCCCAGTCTCGTACAACCGTGGATCGTAACTGCTTTCGCCAGCTTGCTGTTCAATCACTTCAGGAACAATCGCTTCGAACGATACTCCAACCTCCAGCGTCGCTAACAAATGCGATAGTGCAATGACGATTAAGATCAAGATCACGAAGATCAAAACCGGGTGCGGAACGAGATTGCCGACCTTTTCGACTCCGTCAAGAAATCGTTGCATGACGGATTTGCGGGAATGCTCAACTTGTCCCATGGGAAGACGGCCTTTGTGAGATAAAGCTTGATCGGTTCTGTATGCCGCCACAACTAACAGAAGTCAGTAGTTGACTCGACTTCTCTGCGACAGCTTTATAGCGATTTCTAATTCGGTTTGCCACGAAGGCAAAGGGAAAAAAGTTTTTCAGAAACTCTTTGCGGAAACATAGCCCCCCTTCGAGGGGTGTGTTGTTGTTTTCGCAGGCCGCAAATAGTTCATCCATCGGATCGTCGCCGGGCGTTTTTCCTGCTGAGTGATACTATACTCATCACCGATTCACTTTTTAAACTGTTCCTCGGATGTCACTTCTTTATTTGCTGGGATAACTTACGTGCTTGTCCAGTGCGCTGTCTTGAAGACGGGAATGTACATTAGAAGGTGGCATCGCCTTCTGGCCAGTGATGTGAAGTTCGTGGTATTCATAGGAGAGAGCAAGATGAACGATTTACTTCCCGATGGTGTTGGCGAACCCTATCCGTATGTTTCGACGGGGCACCTACCACCGGATGAAATCGTCGCGACGTTAGTGCAGAATGCACATGCCCGTTTCGCAAATGATGACGACGGCGAAAACTCTAATGTCTACCCAATGCTCGCTAAGGTGCCGCGCAATTTGTTCGGCATTTGCGTAGCGGGTACCGGTGGTGAAATTTTCGCCGTCGGTGATGCAGACCATGAGTTCACGATCATGAGCGTTTCCAAGCCGTTCATGTTCGCATTGATGTGCGAACTGGTCGGTGGTAACGAACTGCGCAAGCGAATCGGCGTCGGCGCGACCGGACGTGCTTTCAACTCTTTAGCCGCGATCGAAGCTTCGATCGATGGCCGCACCAATCCTATGGTCAATTCCGGCGCGATTGCCACAACCAGTCTCGTGCCAGGCAGCAATACCGATGAAAAATGGCGATTCATCCATGAAGGGTTGTCCCGATTCGCTGGCCGCAGATTATCGTTGAACGATGAGGTTTATGCTTCGGCGGTCGCCACGAACCATCGCAATCGATCGATCGCCAGGCTTCTGCAGAGTTTGAACGCGATCTTCACTGACCCCGAGGAGGCGGTGGCGCTGTACACCCTGCAATGCTGTTTGAATGTCTCCGCCCGCGACCTGGCGCTGATGGGAGCGACCTTGGCCGATGGCGGTGTCCACCCGGTTACCAAAGAACGTGTCGTATCGCCGACGACATGCCATTATACATTGGCGGTGATGGCCACTGCAGGGCTCTATGAATCGTCGGGTGATTGGCTTTATGAGATTGGCTTGCCTGGTAAAAGTGGTATCGGCGGTGGAATCGTAACCGTGTCACCTGGTAAAGGCGGGCTGGGCACGTTCGCTCCGCCTTTGGACGCCGCAGGCAATAGCGTTAAGGGGCAGCATGTTGCAAAGTTTCTGTCTCAGAGCCTTGGAATGGACTTATTTGTTTCGACACCTGTAACCAAAAGTTCGACGCCTTGATAATCAGCGCCTTATCTTCGTTCTGATTACCTGCATATAAAGCGATCTCCCGTAAAGGTGTTGATCGCATCGACAATGACGCCAATTTGCACCATGAGCAACCTACCTCGCCAAACGCCGTCAGCGATCAGATCTCGGCCAGTAGTGTCATATTTGACTTTGTTTGCGTGGTTTGTCGCAATCAGTTTTTTACCCGACCCCCGACCGCTATCAGCACCGGAATGGGCCGTTGCTATTTTCCGATCGCTGTTCGATTTTTCCGACGCGATCGCTCGTGCCGTCACCACGATCCTTTTCAGAGGCATTGGTTTCGGATTGTTGGGGATATTTCTCGCAATCGCTTTGAGACAATTTCGCTCGCGATGGTTGATACCATCTGTGTTGCTTGCTGCGTCTATGTTGGCCGTTTTCAGTCAATGGATCAATTACCGATATTTTCCAATTGTTCCGCAGATACAACTTAGCGTTATTTCATCGATGTTAGGATCGATGATCGGGTTAGCACTCCTCCGCAGGCCACTCGCGTTGGCTGTACCGGTGGCCGCAGGCATTGGGCTGTTTGTATGGGGGACGTCAACCGTGGTCAGCACGGATCTCGAATCAGCGACGCAAGCCACCAGTCGCCATGTATTGGAAATGGCAAAGCAAGTGCCTAGTGGTGATGAAGGGTTTGTGTCCCTCGTAAAACTTGCATTCGCCTACGCAGAGGATAACTCTCACGGCACCGATCCGGTGTTTGCCAACCAGGCTGCGATCTTATCACTCGGCATCATACTGGGCGATGAGGAGTTGGCGCGCCGAGCAAAACGCAACGTCGAATCAAACCAAGTCGCTCAGTTCGCCGCTATTCGAAACAGAACCACGCTGGGCGGACGACACGATTTATCGCGTCATTTCTGGGTGAGTGCTGGTCTGGTCATCATTACTGATGCGAACCGCTCGCTCACATTGGGCATTGGGAAAGAGATGATGGATTCGACACCTGGCGGTTCAGGCTTTTCATTTGTGGATATGTTGGCCAACCGAGCGGGAATCTTGTTTGCAAGTTCGGCAACTAGAAATCAATCCGCGGCCAGAGAGATCCAGTTGCGTCTTAGGGACGACCTGATCAGCGCAGATTTTTTGCCGGATTACTCGGGTTTGCCCGAAGGGCTTTACCGCCAAGAGTTTCAGTCGAAGTTTGGTGGTCTAGGTGGGGCAAAAACCCGTCAGATTAACGCCGAAATCACCCGACGTTTAAATGCTGCAGCAGCGATCCATTCCCGTGGAGGGGCAAAGTGATGACTCGGTGAAGCTTCAATAATATCCGGCCGCAAAGATCAAGACCCGTGACCGACCGACGCTGGCCAGCGATACAAGCAGGCCCAACGGAGTCAGCGTGACCAGATGCGAGATTCGCTAGACACCGCCTTTTCAATGACCTCGTTTAGCGTGTCGATGTTGACCGGTTTCACCAAATGTACGTTAAACCCGGCCTCTAAAACCGCTTCTTGATCTTCGCCTCTGCCGTAACCGGTTAAAGCCACCAGGAAGATCCCTTCACCAATCTCTGATCTTAACGTTCGTGCCAACTGGTATCCGTCAATCTTGGGAAGGCCGATATCCAGCAGTGCCACCGAAGGCCGAAGCCTTCTGATGACTTCAAGCCCTTCAGCGCCATCGCTGGCCGTTGCTATGACCTGATATCCCTCTAATTCCAACAGTTTGGCAAACATCGTTCGCGAATCTTCGATGTCCTCCACCAGGACCATCGTCACCTCACTTTTGTTGAATACATGCAAAGGCTTGACAGCGGCGACGGGCCGTAGCTCCGTCAATGGCAAACGAACCGTAAACTCGCTGCCGCGATCCTTGCCTTCGCTAAACGCAAGAATCGTTCCATGGTGCAGTTCGACTAACGATTTAACCAGTGTTAAACCGACGCCCATTCCACCTTGGCTGCGATCCAGCGTTTCGTCGGATTGTACGAACATGTCAAAGATGGTTGCTTGCAGTTCCTGGGTCATCCCACAACCGTTATCGCGAATCCGCAATATCGCGGATGTCGCATCGGTGCATGCCGTTAAAGTAATCTCGCCCGATTCTCTGGTGTACTTAATTGCATTGGTTAACAGATTCTCAATGATTTGTAAGATTCGAACCCGATCGGCGTGGATATAGACAGGTTTCGAGGGCAGAACATGGCGAATGGTATGTGCATGCCGGGTCGCCATCGCAGCAACTGACTCGAGCGATTCTTTGCAGAGCGTAACCAAGTCGATCGGCTTCAACCGCAGATCGATTTTCCCCTGGGTAACACGCGAAACATCCAGCAAGTCATCCAACAGTGTCGCCATGTGGGACGTTTGGCGATGGATGACGGAAATCGGACTTTCAGTATTCGCGTCGCCACCAGCCAATCTTCGCAGTAGTGACGCGGAAGTCAGGACTGCGGCGATTGGGTTTCGCAATTCATGAGAAAGGGTTGCCAGAAATCGGTCGCGCTGAGTCACTTGTTCGCGCAACGTCGATTCAAGTTTCTGATGTTCGGTAAAGTCGACAATCGATGCAATGGCTTGCACGCCGCTTGGTGTTTCGATCGGATTGACGCGAATATCGAGCGGTATTTTCGAGCCATTCTTGTGGACGCCCCACACATAAGACATTCCACCCATGCGTCGGATCAATCGTGGTCGATTGAAAAAATCCGTTCTCAGTTTTGTATGATGGTTGGCCTCGGATTCCGAGACAAGTCTTTCAATCGGCTTGCCGATTAATTCGGCTTCGGCATAACCGAAAATTCGTTCGACCTCCGCATTGATCATCGTGATCAATCCACGATGATCGACAATCAGAATGCCGTTGGGTGAGACGCTGACCGCGTTGCTGAACCTCGCCTCGGCTTCTTTAACCATCGTTATGTCGATTAAGGTTAAAACGACGCCACCCGACTTGTTGTCGCAAACATACGGCAGAATTCTCATTAGAAAGTATCCGCCGGTGTTGGTATGAACTTCCTCTTCGATTATCTCGCCGCTGGTCAGAACTTGCTCGATCTTCTGGGGCAGATTGTCGCTTTGAATCGAATGAAAAAATCCGTGAATGTTCCGCCCAACGTCGCTATCGATTAGGTTAAAGAGCTGCGCCATCCGTGGAGTGAACTTGCGAATTCGCAGTTGGTTGTCCAGGAAGATGGTATGAACGTTCGTGCTGAGTAAAAGATTGTCAATGTCACGAGACAATTCCGTAAGTTCGTCAATTTTCTTTTGATACTCCGCGTTGACGGTGTAGAGTTCTTCGTTTACCGAATGGAGTTCCTCGTTGGTCGATTGTAATTCTTCATTGGAGGCAAGCAGTTCCTCGTTGGTCGCTTGCAATTCTTCATTGCTAGTTTCAAGTTCTTCGATCGTCGCTTGAAGATTTTCCTTGGTGTACCGCAACTCCGCCTCGATCGAATCCATGTGCTCGCGTGTTGCTTCGGAAAGTTCTACGTTTTCGACGTTTTCGTTTGTCGACGACGCTTGTCTTGAGTCATCAAAACGTATGAACAGATACATTCCGCTGCGACGACTTGACACCAGTGGTTGTACGCAAACGTCAATGTTGTTGCCGTCGGTTTGTTGGCCAGCCTGAACGCTCGAGAAAACGACCGTTCGCTTCTCGCGGCGTGCCCGATGGACGGCGGCGCTAACGGCGGTTCTTAATTCGCGTGATAACAGCTCCAATAAGTTAAGCGTGGGGATGCCTCGATAAATGGGTATAAAGCGGCTTACTTCTCCAAATGTGTGTTCGATCTCCATCTGGTCGTTAACCAACACTGCCGCTTTATAATTCTGCTCGAGGATTTGGACCAACGACTCGACGAGGTAGCTGTCTTGCCCTCCACTCCTGCGATCGGGATTGCGACGCGTTCCCGCACCGGCGGTCATTGGTAGACGGAAATCGGGGGTTATCCGAATGTCCCGACGCTTGCGGTAGATCTTCCAGTGCTGGTCAAGGGGCTCGAACTCGCTGGCTATGTCGCCGGTGCTTTCACTGGGACCGAGCCACAATATGCCTCCCGTTTTAAGCCCAAAGTGAAACAGGTTGATCGCTTTCCTCTGTGCATCTGGTAACAGATAGATCAGAAGATTACGGCATGTGATCAAGTTCAGGCGAGTGAAGGGGGCGTCTTTAATGATATTGTGGTGTGCAAACACGACCATGTTGCGAAGGTCGGCACTGACACGATAACCGTCCACCGTCTTAATGAAGTAAGTTCGCAGGCGATCGTCTGAAACGGTTTCCATCGTACTGTCGCTGTAAACGCCCGCGGCAGCCGTTTCCAGTGATCTTTGGTGGACATCGGTAGCAAATATTTTTATAGGAATTTGGCGATTGAGAACACGAGTCTGTTCGTGAATCAAGATCGCAAGTGAATACGCTTCCTCGCCGGTTGCACAGCCGGCAACCCAGGCCCGCAGTTCCTCATTCGGAGCAAGTTTTTCAAAAATACTAGGCAGCGCATTCTTTAGAAGTGACTCGAAACCATCGTGGTCACGAAAGAAACTTGTCACGCCAATCAGGAGGTCACGGTAGAGTGCATCCAACTCGTCACGGTCTTGCTTTAAACGTTCCGCATAGAGGTCCAATTGATGGATCCCCAGCAGTTGAAGACGTCTCTCGGTTCGCCTCAATACGGTCGTCGGTTTGTAGTTGGAAAAGTCGATCGAATAATTTTCTCGCAACAATCGAAAGATCGGCGTCATGCCGTCCGTTTCGGCATCGGGTACCGATACGATCGGTAAATTCTTGATGTGTCGCACGAGTGCGTTGGGCATCTCTTCGGGAGCTAGTGTGAGGCTGACCGTACCTGTTTCGATCGCGCTTTTTGGCATGCCATCAAACTTCGCGGTTTGTTCGGACTGTGCAAGGACAAGCCCACCGGATTCGTGGATGTCGCGAATGCCACGTGAGCCATCGCTGCCGGTACCTGACAGGACGATTGCAATGGCTTGAGTGTTGGCATCGCGCGCCAGCGATCGAAAGAACAGGTCGATGGGCAACCGCAGTTCGTCCTTCCGCTCGCCAGAAGACAACAGCAAACGCCCGTCGGAGATGATCATCTCGGTCTTGGGTGGCATCAGATAGATGTGGTTCGCCTCGACCAATTGATTGTTTTCTGCCGTGCAAATCGGCATCGCCGTCCAGCGCGCCAGAAGTTCGTTCATCAGGCTTTTGAAGTCAGGCGACAGGTGCTGGACGACTACGAACGCCAGCCCGGTGTCGATTGGCATGTGCTGGAAAAGCCGCTCGATTGCCTCCAGCCCCCCCGCAGACGCCCCGATACCGACGATGTAGGCAGGTCGCATGTGCGAAGCTTTAGTACCGGCTATGTCGCTTCCGTGAGACGGATGGGTGTCGGCATTTGCCAGTGGAACAACTGGTGTGGGCTGTGAATCATCGGTTTTCATAATCGATCTGCCAGCTTTCCAATCAGAAGGAAAATAACGAGTCGTTTAACTAGCTTCATTCACGTCCTGGCAGGCTCAGTCACGACAGCATTCGGATTTGTAGCCGACATAGAAGATTTGCTGAGAAGAAGTGGCCATCCAAAACGCTTTCATCCACCTAAGCAGGTCGGCACAAGTTTTTCGGTATAATCAGCCCGCGGGCGTTAGCCCCGGTTCCTACCAACCGTCGCTAACGCGATGCGGCTAGTTTTGCTTTGCCGAAGTTTTTGTGCTGACCTGCTTAGCCTCCGTAGACTTCTGACTGCTTTAACCGATATGCAAAAAAATGCTTTCCCGAGCACGGCAATTCATTGCACAATTCAAGAACGTATGTTAAGCGTCTCGATAGCCTCACGCAAGAAAGGTCAGCTCACTTATCAGTTGCTGCGGTGATGGATTTAAGAGTCGCGATTGGACGGCCACAATCGCTAGAAAACACCAGACCCGATTTGCCGCTATAAGTCGACGACGAAAATGCGGTACCTAGTGGGGGGGGTGACTGCGGATTGGAGGTGGTTTGCGGTTCTCAGCAGGTCTCCACAAATAAGCCGGCATAAAACCGGTGAAGTCACCCGCCCGCGTCGCGCGGGAGGGTCGGCCTTTCAGGGCCAGGGAGGGCCCTCTCCGGCCCCGCGAGGCCGACTCCGTCAAGGGAGAGTGTCCTGCGCATTATACAGACCTACTTATGCGAACCAGCTTATAGGCCAAGCAATGGAAACCGCCGCCGTCATCAACTAGAACGGGAATCCGAAGCCGAACTGTGCAGCGGGGCCGAGCAGTTCCTTCATCGCCGCGTTGTATTGCTCAGCCGATTCCAACGTTCGTTGTTGACCGTTGATGATCAGCGTGGCGCGAAAGTTTTGCGACTTTTGCGACTGCGGCGGTTTTACCGGTGGCGGAGCGTTTGCGGGCGGGAATACGGCCGCTGGCGGATTCGCGGGCGGTTTCGGTGGCCCTGTCCAAGGTTTTGCTAACAACGTTGTGATTGGCAATCAAGTGAATGCGAATGGAAACGCTGACGCGGCAAACGCGATGATGATTCAAAACGTCAAAGAACTGAAACCTCGTATGGTCGACCAGCCCGAAATGGTGAAGATGGTTGACTCGCAAATTCTTATGTTAAAGCAGCCTTAATTTTATAAACACTTACTATCGAGTATAGTCCGGAAGCGGCTGTTTTTGGGATTCGTGGGGCCCGTCGATAGCCAGAAGGTGAGACATCGGCAATCATTCCAATTTGGGTCCGATGTATTCGGTGGCGACAACCACGTCGTCGTACCAAACGGTGCGTGTTGTGCCGCCACCGGTTCGGGCATAAGCGGCTGGTTCCAACCAGAGTGAAAGCTGCACTTTGTTCACCTTCAGCGCGTCGCTTGAACGCCAGTTGATATTGCGAAACGCTCCGCATGGTATGCCGTCGATCCAACAATCCAGTTCGCCATCATCGCGTCCTGCCGTGTTCGCCTTAACGCGCCATTCGATGCATACCCAGGTCTCTCGTTTGGGTACCTGATCGGGTTGCGGTTGAAACCAGTTGCCCCAGTATTTGCCGCGACCATCAGCCTTCATCTTCCACCAATAGGCATAAAAAATAAGAGCGCCCGGCGGATCCCACTGGCGTGGGCCGATCGGTTCCAGCGTTGCCCAAAAGAACCTGTCGCCATCAGGCGCGAGCCCTGCGCCCTTAAAGCCGCCTTTGCCGGCGTCAGCCATGAATCCGCTGCCACCATGGCCGTGATAACCATAGTCGTCGCCGTAACGTACATAATGCCGCATGTAGATTTCGTCGTGGCCAGGCTTGAACCACTTAACAAGTGTTACGTCTTCGTGACCATCTTTGCTGAGCTGGACTTTTGCTGAACGCTTGCCGCGTGCGATCGCCTGATCCATTTCAACTTCGAAAGGTTCAGAGTTGTTGGTTGCCCCGCGTGCTTTGCGGCGATTGATTTCATCCCAAGCCGAGCCGAGCTTGCCGTCCTCAAAGTCGTCGTGCAATAGAACGGCCTTGTCACGGGCGATGTCAACGTCACCGCGGTACTTGGCCGCCAGCCCCAGGTTCTGGCCGTGCGCCGCACTTGAGGGGAACGCGATGTTTACCAAAAAAACGGTACAGGAAAGCAGCAAAATGAAGGCGCATGAAATGGTGCGTTGAATCGATATTGGCATAGTTATTGAGGTTAGACGGGGCGTGAGAGTCTTCTTCGGATTGGCTTACGTAGCGTCCTCAAAGCAGGTTGGCAAAATTGAATCGGCATAGGGCGACAGACACTCGGCGCCATGATGCGGAAAGCGGGGGATCGCCGACGGTAAACCGATTTGCTTCTTTGGACCTGATTAACGCAACTTTTGCGTCGTGATGGGCGACAGCAAGCCAGGTCAAATGTTGCATGCCTGCGATCAGAATGCTCCGATTGTAAATCCCGCTGGAATGTCTGTGTAGCGTTATCTATAAAAAACCGGCGTGTTTGTTTCGGCGGAGACGTGGCGGCATGAAGGCGGTTCTCGAATTCCTTCGCATTTGTCAGATTCCAGCTATTGATTAACCATTTAATTAGCGCAGAAAGCGGACCATCGATCCGAACCCAATGCTGTCTGGCCATTGGCTTTTCGGCGATAAATACTTAAAATGATGAAGAAGGCGAAGCGGTGGTTTTCTTGCCGTTTCATTTTATCAATCCGAGTAATAAGGTGCAGTGATGACGAAGCTGGATAGCCCGCCAAAGGTCAGCGATTTTATGTGCAGTCACGTCCAAACCGTTACACCGGAAATGACATTGGAATCGGTGGTTCAGTTTTTACTGGCACACCAATTGTCGAACGTCCCCGTGGTTTCGAACGATCTTTCGGGTAAGCCGAAATTGCTTGGGTTTATCTCCGAAAGAGATTGTCTTGCCGCTTTGACTCAGGAGAGTTTCTTTGGGTCTCCTGCTCCGGTACAGACCGCCGGTACGATTATGCGGGGATCACCCGTTTGTGTTACGCCGGAGAATGATCTTTTCGCAATCGCATCCATTTTTATCAATCATCCCTACCGACATTTGCCGGTAACCGAGGATGGCATTTTGATGGGCATCATCAGTCGTCGCGATGTTTTGAAAGGGATCGCAGGGTATTATCAGAAATACGGTGCCGACCAGCTTAAGGAAAGGTTCCGTCCCGATACGCATCTGTTAATGTACCACCGATTCATAAAACGATAACGGCAATCAAAACCGTCGTTTTCGGTAACTGTGGCGATCGAGACAGATGCTTTGCCTGGCATTTTTGCTTTTGTCGGTCGGTGGCGTCTGCTTCGGCGGTTTCAGTTGATCCCAGTGCGACGATTCAGTTGTCGAACCGATCGTTTTTTTACGCTGAGGCCTCAGGCCAACTTGCCTGGCAGTAGACAAAGTTTTGCCAGTCGGAGAATGACGCACAACAACTCGATACCTCACGTTTTACCTGCTCTTCGCCTCTGAAACGAACGGATGGAATCGTGCGAATTTTTGAGGATAAAATGCTTAAACTTCAAAATGCTTTCACCCATGAGACTTGCTTATGAGGGTCTGGAAGCAGATGTGTGTAACAACGAGAGCGGCGAACGCATCCATTTTGCAGGTTCGCTGTGCGGTTGCGATTTACGGAAAGAAGATCTGTCGCCAATGAAGACGACGTCGCATAGAATCGGCATCGCGTGATTTTTTTGCGAGCTTTCTCGGGACACTA
>DIUH01000047.1:0-9805 GCA_002428205.1 Planctomycetaceae bacterium UBA6163 | reverse complement strand
TGGCGTGTTGGCTCAGTGGATGAGCTCAGCATGATTGAATCTGTGTGCCAATCATCGAACCTGTAAACGCGTTCTTTTCGCGCTTACATCCACTCACGGATCGGCCGCCCCTCGATCAGTCGTATCGGCCGACCATCAGGGCTGTGGGCGATCAGATCAGCCGGGATTCCCAGTTTCATATAGATTGTTGTCGCCAGGTCCTCTGATAAATATTCATCCTTAGCGACCGCGCCCCCGTCTGGCGTTGTTTCACCCAAGACGTGTCCGCCCGGAATTCCTGCGCCGGCCATCAGTGCGAAACCGCTGGACGACCAATGGTCACGACCGCTGGCGGAGTTGACGATTGGGGTGCGGCCAAAATCGGTTAACCAGCAGACGAGTGTTGAATCTAGCAAACCACGTTGCTGCAAATCGATCAACAATTGCGGCAAGGCCTGGTCGATTGGCGGCAGGCGGCTCTCTTTTAGTGACTTGAAGTTGTTCGCATGTGTGTCCCATCCGCCGTCGGTGACGGTCACAAATCGGACGCCCGACTCGATCAAGCGGCGCGCCAACAGCAAGCTCTGGCCAAAGCGGTGTTTCCCGTAGGCTTGACGCAAATCGGGCGATTCGTCGTCCAATGCGAATGCCTGTTTGGTTTCTGGCGAAGTAATCATCCGGTGTGCGGTTTGATAGTGTTCGTCCAGCGAATCGAATGCGGCCGGTTGTGTATCTTGTGCCCTCTGCAAGGCATCGATTCGCTTCAGCACGGCTTTGCGATGATCGACCCTGGTGAGCGAAACGCCTGATGGTGGCGTGATGTCTCGCACGACGAAAGGGCTTGCGTTAGGATCAGACTCGATCACAAACGCCCCGTGTTCCAAGCCTAGGATTCCCGGCGATCCGCCACCAAATCGACTGTCGATCTGATTACCCAGCTGGATATACGGCGGCAACGCATTGCGAAAACCGTGGTGATAACCGGCAACAGAGCCATAGCATGGATAGGGAACCGACTGGTTGAACTTTCGGCCCGACATCACAATCTGGTCTGCCATCCCGTGGCTGCCGTTTTGTGGATTCCATCCGCGCAGCAGGGCAAATCGTTTTTGTTCTTTGGCTAACCGCGGGATGACATCCGAAAAGTAGATGCCGGGTGTCGGGGTGGGGATCACGCCAAACTCACCTCTTACACTGACCGGCGCATCGGGCTTGGGGTCAAACGTGTCGTGGTGGCTGGTTCCGCCGCGAGTCCATATCAGGATGCAATTTGTTTCGCTTCCATTGGGCTGGCTGCCATTGGCTCGCTCGGCCTTCAATAAGGTTGGCAGCGACAACCCCAAGCCGGCTAGTGAACCGATTTGCAGCAAATGCCTGCGAGTGATTCCTTCACACGTTCGGCTTTGACGTGGTGCAAAGTTCAACATGCCGCTATTCCCATTCAAAAGGTTGGATGTCGTTTAAGTTGCTTGAACTTGTTTTCGAGGTGGCTGATTCAGATCGTCCGAGCGGAGCAAAATACTATCAGGTCAACCGACCGTGGTGTCCGATAGCGTCAAATCGTTGGTGGGAGTTTCTGGGCAGGGCCGAAGCGAATCGCGTTCAAGCAGCTGTTTAGCTGGTGATAAAGTAACGCATCGGCACACCCGTTCGCTACTGAATCCCGGCCAAGTTAAAATAATTTTTTCTGATAAGTTTACGCGACTGCGTCGATTCGCTGTGGTAGACGCCCGTCGTAGCGGTCATAATCACGACCGCTGGACCTGCCCCGCCATTCCTGCCTGCCCGCCCCGCCCTACCGATCGAGGAACGCCGATGATGAGCGTCAGTGTCAAAATGTTCGTGATTTTGACGATGGTGTTGTCCTGTCGGGATGTTTGGTCCGACTCGCCATCGATCGACTCGCCGCTCCAGTCTCCTGCTGCCGTCGCAGCGGTCCGAGTGAACCCGGCCGAAGTCCGTCTTAGCGGACAACTCGATCGCGTTCAATTGCAACTGACGCTTGTCGATACCGAGGTGATCGAACGCCAGGCCGACTTGACCTGGGACGCGACCTATCGAAGTGATGACCCCAGCATCGTCGTCGTAAACGATCGCGGCATGACGATCGCCCAGTCGAGCGGGCGGACAGAAATCGTGGTCGATGTGGCGGGGCAAACGTTGCGAGTTCCGGTTGTTGTTGAAGATGCGGAAACGTGTCGCGTGGAGTTCTTTCGTGACATCAGACCGCTGATCGCTAAGGCGGGGTGTGCCGCCGGCGCGTGTCACGCCGCACAACATGGCAAGGGTGGTTTCAAACAGTCAGCTTTCGGGTTCGATCCTCAGGGAGATTATGATGAGATTGTTAAAGCCGGTCGTGGTCGGCGTGTCAATTTCGCTAGCCCCGATCTCAGCCTGTTGCTGAGAAAACCGTCGATGGCCCAATCGCACGAAGGTGGTCTGCGTTTGCCTGCGGACAGCGTCGAATATCAATTAATGCGAAACTGGATCGGCTCCGGCGCGCCGTCGGTATCCGAGGAAAAAGCTGTTAAGGTGCAGTCGCTGAGTGTGATGCCACGTTTGCGAGTGGGCGATCTAGGGCTGAGGCAGCAATTGCGTGTAACGGCCGATTATGCCGACGCAACGCAGCGCGATATCACCGCGTCGGCGATTTACGATTCGATCGACCCCAGCGTCGCAACGGTTGACGAAAACGGTCATGTGCACGCGGTCGGTTATGGCCAAACCGCTGTGATGGTTCGATTCGATGGCCAGGTTGTCGTCAGTACCGTTGTGATCCCCTATAGCGACCAATCCGAACTAGAGGGTTGGAAATCGAATAACTTTGTTGATGAACTGGCGGCAAAGAAGTTTCGGGATTTGGGGCTTCAGCCATCACCGCTTTGTGATGATGCGACTTTCATTCGACGAGCGTTTCTTGATTGCATTGGCACCTTGCCCGATCCTGATACCGTGCTGCAGTTCGTCGACTCATCTAACCCCGACAAGCGGTCGGAATTGGTCGACCGGCTGCTGGGGTTGGCCGGTGATAACAGCGCCGACATTTATGGCGACCAGTATGCGGCGCACTGGACTTTGCGGTGGTCAGACCTGATTCGCAATAGCAGCAAGTCGCTGGGCGAGCAGGGGATGTGGGCCCTTCACAATTGGATCAAAGATGCCTTCCGCCGGAATCAACCTTATGACGATTTTGTCAGCGAGTTGATCACTGCCCAAGGGTCGATTTACTCCAGCGGCCCCGCCAACTACTTTCGCGTCAATGCCAATTCGTCTGACTTGGCCGAAGCGACTTCACAGTTGTTTTTGGGCGTGCGTTTAGAATGTGCCAAATGCCACCAACACCCGTTCGAAAAGTATGGGCAAGCCGACTACTACAGCATGGCGGCATTCTTCTCGCGCGTCGGGTTTAAAAACAGTGAGGAGTTCGGTCTGTTTGGTCGCGACACGGTGGTCGTTGTCCGTGATACTGGCGATGTGACTCATCCCCAAACCAGAAAGAAGCTCGAGCCGACGCCGCTGGAAGGTGAACCGACCGACCATCCGCTCGACCGGCGATTGCCACTGGCGGATTGGTTGACCGATCGCGACAACCCGTTCTTCGCCCGATCGGTGGTCAATCGATACATGCGATACTTGCTTGGCAGTGGGCTAGTCGAGCCGGTCGACGACATGCGCAGTACCAACCCGGCCAGCAATGTCGAACTGCTTGATGCCCTGGCCGACGATTTCGTAGAACACAACTTCGACCTCAAGCATCTGATCCGAACGATCATGACCAGTCGTCTCTACGGCCTCAGTTCCCAGCCGACTGCGGAAAACCGATCGGACAATCGGTTCTACAGCCATTACCTCGTAAAACGTCTGTCCGCCGAACCGCTGCTTGATGCCATCGATCACGCCACCGGTGTAAAGACCAAGTTTCCGAATCTGCCGCTCGGTACACGCGCAATCGATCTGCCAGACGCAGAGTATAACGATTACTTCTTGAACACGTTTGCAAAGCCGCGGAGGACCAGCGTGTGTGAGTGCGAGCGCAGCCCCGACGCAAACCTGGCCCAAGCGCTGCATACACTTAACGGTGATACGCTGGCAAAAAAGATTGCTGATAAGAATGGCTTCGTGACTCAGCAATTGGCCACGAAGCCAGATCATGAAGATCTTGTTCGGCGGTTGTACTTGAACGCCTTGTGCCGACTGCCCACCGAAGCGGAGCTCGATTACAGCCGGCAGTTGTTATCAGAATCCGCTACCCCTGAAGAAGCTTATGAAGACCTTTTGTGGGCGCTGATTAATTCCAAACAATTCCTGTTCGTGCGATGAGAACCATGAATACCAAACTTCTTGGCGTCCTGTTGCTGGGGTCGTTGGCAATCATCGGCATGACATCCGGCAATGTAATCGGCCAGCAATCTTATCCGATGCTGATGAGTATCGAACCGATCGCCGCGCAGATCGGCAATGCGTCGGACCATACCATCAAATCGCGATATACGCTGGAAAACACCTACCGTGTGATCGTATCAGGTGAGGGAGTGACCGCAGATGTGATTTCGCCCGATCCGGCGATCGAACCGAGCAAGTCGCCCGTGCAATCGCTGGCGGTCCGTTTTACCGTGGCCGATGATGCATTGCCGGGTATACGCCAGGTCCGATTGGCGACGCACCATGGTGTCAGCACGGTCGCTCAATTGGTGATCGCACACGACCCGGTGACCGTCGAAACGGCAGACAACAACGTGGCGGCATCGGCAACACCGTTCGCGATCCCTGCAACACTGTGCGGCGGTTTGGAGAAAGCCGAAGATGTTGACTTCTATAAGTTTCACGCCTCTGGTGGACAAAATGTCAGTTTCTTTGTCAGGTGTATGAAACTGCAAGACTTGATCCACGACCTGCAAACTCACGCCGATCCGATCCTCACGTTACGCGACTCAAACGGTTCGACCTTAGCGGCGTCGGATAATGTCTTTGGCGCAGATCCGTTCTTGAACCATACCTTTGCCGCCGATGGCGATTATTTCCTCGAGATTCGTGACGTCCGTTACCAGGGAAACGCCTACTGGCAATATGCGATCCAAGTCAGCGAGCGTCCCCATGTGCAGGTCGTCTATCCTTTGGCCGTGTCACCGGATCAACCATCCCAGTCGGTAACACCGATCGGTTTTGCCTTGGCTGATCAATCGCAAGCCTTGATCGAATTGCCGAAGTCGCGCTCAGACGCTTCCTGGGCCTCGGCCATCTGTACCGCCGGACTGGTCGTTGACGAAACGAGTCAACATTCGGTGCAAATCGTGGTCGATTCTGGTCCGTTCTCGACCGAGTCGTCGGATCCCAACGATAGCCCCGATGTGGCGCAATTGGTGACGCTGCCCGGCGGAATTCATGGCCGAATCGAACGTCCCAGCGACATCGATCTCTATGCCTTCGACGCCAAAAAGGGCGAACGGTTCTCGTTTGAAGTGTTTGCCAGACGGGTCGGCTCGTCGCTCGATTCACATCTAAGGTTACTTGATTCAACCGGAAAACAATTGCAAATCAATGACGACTTACGCGACGGTAAACGCACCTTTTCTGATTCGCGAATCGAAAATTGGACCGTACCGGCCGACGGTCGATACCTGTTGGAAGTTCGTGACTTGAATCTTCGCGGCGGCAAGGAGTACGTCTACTTCTTAAAAGCCTCTGAAGCGAAACCTCATTTCCGCTTGTTTGCCGATACCGACAAGACGCTGCTGACGCCGGGAACGTCGGGCGTCATTTTCGTTAGGGCAGAGCGGTTGAACGGGTTTGATGGTGAGATTCGGTTGCAGGTTGATGGTTTGCCCGAGGGCGTTACGGCATCCGAAGGGCGGATCTTGCCTGGATCGCATGTCGACGGTTGCATCGTATTGACGGTTGATAACAACGCAGAACCGGATGTTGCGAATATTGCAATTATTGGTGTGGGCATTGTGAATGTCGCCAACGGGCAAACCGAGGACCTGTCGGTGGCGGCAACGGTGTATCAGGAAATCTATCAACCCGGCGGTGGTCGAGGCCATTGGCCGGTGGACACGCACAGCGTTTCGATCGGAACCCCGGCGGACATTTTATCGGTGACTGTCAGTCCACAAGAGGTTTCGCTAAAGCCGGGTGAATCGGTAACGCTTGATGTTGAACTGCAGCGTGCACCGGGCTTTGACAAAAACGTTTTATTAGAAGTCGCCTACAAGCATCTCAGTTCGGTTTTCGGTGATCCGTTGCCCAAGGGAGTTACCGTTGACGAGGCGGCCAGCAACACGCTGCTGACCGGCGGTGCGACCCGCGGAAAAATAACGCTCAAGGCCGCTCCCGATGCCGTTGAAGCGGAAAAGGTTTCATTTGCGGTGATGGCCAACGTTTCGATCAACTTTGTGATGAAAAACACTTACGCCAGCAAGCCAATCGTCCTCACGGTCGCACCCTAGGCATCACCCAGCGTGTCAACCCTGCTCGCTTCTTAAGCAGATAGGCCAGCAAGTCACCAACGGCATCGCTCCACGGCTCCACCTGCCCAGCGGCGGCGGACCTTCGTTGCGCATTCGTTCGGCTTACGGGGCTTTTGGGGGACAGAATGTCGGCCGAAACCTGATTCAAAGCTGCTTGCGATAATTGGCTATGCCAACGGGTTTAACGACCGTGCGTCTGGGCGGCGCGTTGATCGTTGTCGGTGACGGATGACCGCCACGCCCGAGCACAAGACAGCGATGACGAGAGAGCTCGGCTCGGGTACCGCCATCGCTTGGGCCGCATTCATCGCTTGTAAGTTCGAAATTTGGGTGGGCGTTAAAGCATGACTGAAGAAGGCGACGTCATCGATCAAACCCTCAAAATTGCGCCCTGTGCCCGCTCGGTGGCCACCAATCACCAGCCCTCCCACCGCCGTCGTCGAGGGGACGTTGTCGTAGGTCGCGATCAGATCGCCGTTGATGAACGCACGCATGATGCCGGTATTGGCATTCGTTCCGCCATCCGCGTCATACGTCACGATCGCGTTATTCCACTGGTTCGCCACGAAGGGGCTGGTGCCGAACGCAAGGCTTGGATGCGTGAAGAATTCGGCGATATCTGTGCCAGTGGCATCTCTAAGACCCAGTGATGCTGTCCAAGCCCCGGTGGTCGATGGCGTATCGCCCGCCGTGGTCTCCAAGACGAAAAACCGATTGGTCCCTGTAATGTCTCCGCCGGTGAAATTAAACCACGCCGAGTAGCTGAAGTCGGAGTTGGCGGCCAAGACGTTCCCGCCGGTAAAGGCATATTGGCTGGCCGCTCGCGAGAACGAGGCAGCGCTGCCGAACCGTCCGCCGGATACCCCCGCCGCCGCACCGTTGACCGCTGTTAAGTCGAAGCTTGGCCCGCCGACTGTCGCCCCGAAGTCACCATCAAAGTTCCAGTAGGCGATTATTTCTCCTTGCGCACGTTGGCAGGAGAAAAAAAGAATACTAACGATCGTAATATAAACCGGAAACTTATGCATCGATTTGTCCTGCAGGTTGTGTCGCTCTTGTCACCGAATGCTTATAGGACAACCGTCATGAAAAACGACTCACAGCCTATTCCAAATGCAAGCTAACTCTGCCGATTGCACAATCCGTGTCGCCCTTTTGGACACCATTTTAGAGAGGGCCTAAACAGTTTCTTCCCTCACAGTTGGTTAAAAAGTGATGAAGTTTTCTTCTTTTTTTATAAACAGAAAGCTCGATTGCCGTGCAGCGTTTCAAGGCTTTGCGGGCCCAGCCAGCGTCGGCTCGATCCACACGCCCCAGTCGCCACCGTTGCCGTCACCCGCGTCGGTAACGACCAATTTCAACCGATCGATCGATGTCAGGTCGACATCATAATCGATCGCGTTACCGGCGCTGATTTTAGGCGATTCCCATAACAATTTCTCGTCACCAAAAATCTTGAAGACAACCGTACCAGCGTTCGTCCCCTGAATCCCACACTTGCCGGTTAAACGCCGCCACTTGCCACTGAGCCGATAAGTGTGCTCGGCCGGTGCGTGAGCATAAATGCCGCTGGCAAAGTAATCGCCGCCGACGGACAACAGTTTCTCTTCACCGGGGACACGATTGTAGACGGGCCGGATCCAGCCGACTTTTTCGGAGGTTGGCTTTACACGTGACAGAGCCACTGACGCCAGCGACGTAGCGGAAAGGTCGATACTGGTGGTGCCTGTTTCGGCCGCGTCCCGAAATCGCGATAGGATTCGCTGGCCGATCTGCGCCAGCGCCGGATCAGCATCACTCAGTTCTCCTAAACGAGCTTCCGCAGCCTGCACGCCTCGACTGCGCAGCGCGTCGAGCATCGGCGCCAGTTCCAGTTCCACCCGCACAGCCGACAAATCGGGTGCCCCCTGTTGATCGACCCGGAACGCAAAACTGCGCGTTGTTGTCGCACCATTGACGTGACAGACCACCAACCTAAGCTCCACTAAACTGTCTCGCTTCAGCGGCTCGCTGCGCATCGAAAAGCGTCCTTCGGCGTCGGGCACCGCAGTCGCCGTCGTTGCGTCATAATCGCCGCCGCCGGCGGGATCGAAGTAGGCGACCAGACCATGAATCGCGACATCGCTTTGCAGTTGGCCGACGATGCGAACGGCTTGCCGGTTCTCGACATCGATCACCAAGTTGTCCCAGGTCGTTTGAGGCCGGTCGTACAGTTGGGCAGCAACACGGCGATTAAACACCGGATGCGCCGCCAATCGCAGCGCATGGGCTTGGGTCAAAAACGTACCGAGCCCTTCGCCCCGCAACTGCTCCCCATAGGTCCGGTTGCCTGAACCCATCAGTGCCGTACCGCGACTCGATTCGTCCTGTCGCTGGCGACAGTGAGGCAGCGAAAGGGCGTGGCCGAGCTCGTGGATCACCCCACCGATGAAGATCGAGTTATGACGTCCGATCGTGATCCGGCCATACTGGCCATCCAACAACGGTGTCGAATCGGTTAACCGCAGCGGATCAAGGATCGGTGAATCGCATTGCCAAGCGGTGCCTGCCAAATGCGTACCGCTACCATAGTAAGGGCTGTGATGCGAGATTTTACTGGTCACCGGATCATAATCCATCAGGTTACAAAACAGCAGAATCACCGACGCGTCGGGGTTGATATTTTGCGCCCGCAGGACCGGGACGACTTCATCGCGAATCCTACGACCATCGGGTTTCCCATAATCACGGTCGTCATTAGCACCGACGACATCAATCACCATCACGCGGCCTTGGTCGTCGCGCCGCACGTTCAGCTTGCGATCAGTAAATCCGTGCCGATCGAGCTCATGAGTGTAAAAACTTGCGGTCTCCTCGACGATACGGCGAAGTCGGGTCACATGATCTTTGGCCGGTTGACGGTCCCTGGGCGTGAAGTAAACGACCACCACTTCACCCGGTGAATCGATCGCGTTTTCAGCAACCGCATCTGCGATTCGCTCGTTGGCCATTGCGACCGCTTGGCGATCGGCCATCATTTCGCCAGCACCAGTTGCCTGCCAACCGAACAAAGAGAACGCGACAAGACAGAAGATCGAGAAAAGTCGCAGCATCATCAAACGCCTTGCTGTCATCGGAGTAAAATTTTAAAAAAAGGAACCTACAATCACAAAATCTAGCACAATATCAGGAAGCTTTGAACCAAACCATCACTGGCATCGAAGGAACACAGCCGAACTGTTGCGCGGGCCTGCACAAGTCTTTCGGTGCATCCGCCGCATGGTGTCAGCGGTCTGTTCATTTAATGTCTTATTGCAAAATTAGCGGGGGCATCACGACCGGACGCGTGAGTTTGGTTCTCATCCCAACCCGACGCGTAA
>DIUH01000373.1:709-5110 GCA_002428205.1 Planctomycetaceae bacterium UBA6163 | reverse complement strand
CAGGGCAAAGTGATCGATCGGATGTTAAAGGAAGAGAAAAAGTCGGTTGATGAGGTGCTGACAACGATCTACATCCGTTGCCTGTCACGCAAACCTACTGATGAAGAAATGAAGGATTTGCGACAGACGGTTGCGGAGGCAGATAACGAACAGCAAGGCTTGGAAGACGTCTTCTGGGCGTTGTTGAACGGTCGTGAGTTTGTGTTCAATCATTAAAAAGAAGAGCCGGGTCCAACGCTCTGTTGATTTATTAGCCCAACGCTAGGCGAGGGACTTCTCATTGTCCCTCGCCCACGCGTCGGGTTGTGATGCCACCGCTAATTTCGCAATAAGACGTTAAAACAACAAACTGCTAGTGCCCGGGCGGATGAAAACCGGGGCTAACGCCCTGCGGCTTATGAATCCTGTTCCTTATGACTTTGATGTTCTTATGATTTCGAGAAGCTTACGTTCTGGCCTGGCCGCGATCGCTTTGACCGGCCTTGGCACCATGACTTATGGCGAAGAGACGGTCCCCGGTGATGCCCAGCCGAAGATCAATTTCGAAGATCACATCAAGCCGATCTTTCGCCAGCATTGTTTGAACTGTCACAACCAAGGCGAAGCTAAAGGTGGATTGGCGCTCGATTCGATGGCGGCGCTGATGGCCGGCGGCGGCAGCGGTGAGATCGTCTATGACGGTGATGTCGAGGGCAGCCGGTTATGGCAACTGATCGCACACGAAGACACGCCGATCATGCCGCCGGGCCAGGACAAGATTCCTGAGGAACAGATCAAGTTGGTTGCCGCATGGATCCAAGGCGGCATGCTGGAAAACTCTGGCAGTAAGGCGAAAAAGAAGAAGGCAAATGCGATGGCGTTTGTCAGCACCGGATCGGGCAAACCCGAAGGCCCGCCGCCGATGCCCGAAGTCATCCCGCAAGCGGTTCCGGTCGTTACCGAGCGTGCGGCGGCGATCAGCGCGATTGCGGCAAGTCCGTGGGCTCCGCTAGTCGCGATCGCTGGCCAGCGTCAAATCGTGCTCTATCATGGTGAAAGCGGTGAATTGCTGGGCATTTTGCCGTTCCCCGAAGGCGTCGCCCAGTCGCTGCGTTTCAGCCGCGATGGCAGTTACTTGATCGCCGGTGGTGGTGAACATTCGGCGCTCGGCTTGGCAGCGATCTTCAACATCAAAACCGGCGAGCGAATCGCTGAGGTGGGTGACGAATATGATGTCGCGTTCGATGCCGACGTGAACGACACCATGACGAAGGTCGCCCTTGGTGGACCGCAAAAAATGTTGCGGATCTACTCGACCGCTGATGGCGAAAAATTGTTCGACATCAAAAAGCATACCGATTGGATCTATGCAGTCGCGTTCAGCCCCGATGGCGTGTTGATCGCTTCGGGAGATCGTTCGGCGGGATTGGTCGTTTGGGAAGCCGAAACCGGCCAACCGTATCTCGATTTAACCGAACACAAAGGCGCGATCAACGACATCGCATGGCGAGACGATTCGAACGTGTTTGCATCGGCCAGTGATGATGGGACGATCAAACTGTGGGACATCGTTTCGGGCAAGTCGATCAAGACGATCACGGCGCATTCCGGTGGTGTGACCAGCGTCGCGTTTGATCATCAAGGCCGATTGGTCAGTGCCGGTAAAGACAAAAAGTTCAAGTTGTGGGACGCGACAGGAAACCTCGTTCGCGAGTTTCCAGCGATGGCGGAACAGGTTTTGGCTGTGGCGATTTCACACGACGGTTCGCGGATCATCGCGGGCGATTGGAACGGCGAAGTTCGCATGGTACAGGCTGAAAAGCCGGAGGCAACTTTGTCGCTGGCCGCCAACCCGCCACCGGCCGTTGATCGTTTGAAGGAACAACTCGAGAAGTTGGCTGCCATAGAACCTGACTTCCAAAAATCGTTGGCTCAGTCGAACGACTTGGCGGCGAAGTTGGCCGAAGCGACCAAGCAGCATCAGTCGCTGGTTGCGCAGCGTGACCAAAAGAATGCGGCTGCCAAGGCGGCTGAGAACGCTGCGACCGATTTGGTCGCCAAGGCTGACGCGGCTGCGGCTGAGATTCAAAAGTTGACCTCATCGACTCGCGACATGCACGATTTGGTTGTCGCGGCGCGGTTGGCAAACCTTGAATCGACCGAAGCACAAAACTTAGTCGCTGAACGTGAAACCGCGTTAGCGGAAAGTTTGGTTAAGGCGGCTCAATTGCGGCGTGACCAGATCGCGCGTCGTGCCGAGGCGTTGGCAAAGCGAGAAGAGTCGAAGAGCTTGGCTGCCGAGTCGGCGGCAATGCAAGATCCGATTTCGAAGTCAGAAGCTCTCGTCGCCACCGCGAAGGCTGCTGCAGAGACTTACGCCCCAGAGCATGCCAAGTTGGTTGAGGCAAGATCCTCGATCGAAAAGTTGATCGAACAGTTGAAGGTCGCAAAGTAGCCTTAGCCTGTGACAACTTAACGAGCCGTTAAGGCACCGGCTGGGTCGCTCGCAAATACGCGAATAGGTCGCGGATCTGTTGGTCGCCGAGCGGCTTGAGCAGCCCCTGCGGCATTAGACTTTGCGGTACCGCGGCCATTTCCAGAATCTCATCGCGAGCGATCGTGCGAGTTTGCCCCGCCGCGTCGCGAATGACCACGACTTGTCGATCCGAATCGGCCATCAAGCCGTTGAGCGCTCGTCCGTCGTCGGTCAACAGCAAGTAGTTTTCAAAGCCTTCGCGAATTTCGAGGCTTGGGTTAACGATGTGAGCGACCATGCCGCGGATGTCTTGTCGCTGATAACTGGTCAGATCTGGCCCCGCTTGGCCACCCTCGCCAAACAGTTGGTGACACGTTCCGCAGTGTGTCATGAACAGTTTCTTGCCGACTCGCGGATTACCGATCGCGGACGCAATAACGGTACGATATCGATCGATGTCGGTTTCCATTTCGGCGGTCGTCGCCCCAGCGATACTGCCCCAGAACTTTTCGACCGCAGCTCGAATCGCCTCGTCCCGATGCAAGTGAATTTTGCGAACAACGACATCCGGAACCGACTGCGGCGAGACCTTCTCCGCAGCGATTTGGTCGAGCAATTGACGAGTCCAAGTCGGGCGGCTGGCGATCAGCGTCAGCGCCGTTTCCTTCGCCCGATCCGACGCAAACCCGTTGATCGCCGCGAGTACTTCAGTCGCGATTTCTGGTGCGTCGTAACCTTGCAAAGCGACTAGCGCAGCGACGCGAATCGGCTCCGCTTCACCGCCGCTGGTCGCGATTTTCAACAGCGGCTGTGCGGCTGCCTCGGGACGAACGTCGCCCAACATTTGAATGTACTCGCCGCGCAGTTCGGCTTTTTGTTTGGCATCCACAACGATCGCCAGCACTTCCCCAATCGCCGCCGAATCGCCGCGACGCACCTTCAACGGCAACGATCCACCACCGCTGGCCGCCATCGCTTCGACCAATTCGTCAGGCAAACTTGCCAGCGATCGGCCGCGATAAGCCGCTTCGAATCCGCTCAGCAGGATCTCGGCCGCCGGTTTATCGGGAGCCGCCTGCAGCAGCGTCGCACAGACCAGCAGGTCGCGCCGCGTGCCCGCGGCCGCAAACCGCCGCATCATCCGCTGGGCCAATTCGTTTCGCACCACCGCCGCGTTCCATCGCTGCGAATCGCTCGTCCACCACCGCACCGCAGCTTCGGGATCAGCGGTAACTTGCGATTCGATCGCCCACCACAACATCAGCGGCAAACGATTGTCGCCACCTGCCCCAGGGTGCATGATCAACGCCTGGATGATCGGCAAGGCTTGCGAAGCGGGCAGTATTCGGGCCGTCGCCGCCAACTGCGAACGGACTTCTTCGTCAGGCTCCTTTGCGGCGATCGTGGCCAACTTGGCTGCCGTCGACGATTCCAAACGCGGAGATTGGCCGACCAGGCGAACCGCCCACAATCGCACCGAGGCTTGATCGTGGTCGAACAAGGCTTCGGCGGCCGACTCGTCGATGCGTCCGATCTGACCCAGCGCCCATAGCGCACCTAGTTTCGCGTGTGCCGATGATTGACTGTCGCGGTCGAGGATCGTGAACAGTTTCGCGGCAACCGAATCGATGCTGGGTGACCCAGTCGTCAAGTCGACGATCCGGCGGACGGCAGTTTGCCGTTGCCAACGGATCGGCGAGTCGAGCCGCCCAATCCACGCGTCGATATCGGTGGGCGATGGCAGATCGACGGTGACAGCCGCATCAGCGGCTCGCAGCCGATAGATCCGTCCGCTTTCGCGATGGATGCGACCTTGNNGCGCCATCGGGGCCTTCTTGAATGTCGACCGGACGAAACCAAGTATCGCCATCGCTCCAAAGGGCATGCCCAACATCGGTGGTCTTAAACGTGCTACCGTCGGGCTCCATCTTGCTCATCATCACCCG
>DIUH01000373.1:554-685 GCA_002428205.1 Planctomycetaceae bacterium UBA6163 | reverse complement strand
ATCACGAATGTATGAGTAAAGCGTTCGGCGCGGTGGTGTCCCATCGCTTCAAAGAATCCGAAAGCATAAGGATTTGACAATTCGCCATGTTTGCCAAAACCTTTGCGAAAGTAAGCGCCCGGCAGATAATG
>DIUH01000373.1:0-375 GCA_002428205.1 Planctomycetaceae bacterium UBA6163 | reverse complement strand
GTGTGGCGGATTGAGCACCCAAACGCCATCGCGCGCCAGTGCGATCGACGTCACCAGGCTCAGCCCATCGACAAACACGTGATGCGAATCATAAACGCCATCACCATCGGTATCCTCATGTACGCTGACCCGATCGGCACCGCGAAAATGGTTCGGTGGTGGCTGGGGCAAGCGATCCCAAACGGTCCGCAAGAATTGATCACGACTGACCGCAGTCAATCCGGCCGGATCGGGATACTGCAGATACTCGACCAACCACAATCGGCCGCGATGATCCCACTTCATTGACAGCGGTTGGCCAATGATCGGATCGGACAAGGCCAGATCGACGGCCAACCCATCGGCGGTTCGCAGTCGCTTGTGGGCCTCGGAAGG
>DIUH01000240.1 GCA_002428205.1 Planctomycetaceae bacterium UBA6163 | reverse complement strand
GCTGACGGCTTAGCCACTGCCACTGTCGCTGACGCACCAGAGGTTGCAACGGCACCGGAGTGTTGCTGACTTTCCACAGCGTGCGATTTTTCACCTTTTTTTGCGGCCGTCTTCGCAGAAGTACGAGCTGACTTGGCTTCCTTTGCAAGAACCGCCGCTTGTTCCCGGTCACGCTTTGCCGCTTGCCGCATCGCTGAAATCCGCTCACGCCACTGCTCGATCCGCAGACTTAATGCGTCTTCGGCATCCATTTTGCGGACTTCGCGAAACAGCTTCCGCAGGTAGGCTCCGCAGGCGACCCAAAGCGACGCGGATGCCATCATCGGCGCCGAAGTGATCATCAACCATCGAATCGGCGTGTCGTCGGCCAGTACGCCCCAGCGAGCCGCCATCGGGATCGCAAACCCCAAAAACGCAGATGACATCATCAAAATGGCTAACTTCGAATGACGCACTTCGGCGATCACTCGCATCGCTAAAGCGATCCCGCCGACGGTAATTACGATGCGGATCCAGTCGCCGCCGGTCAATGCCACGCGGCGTCCCATGACCAATTCGATCAACTCGCCTCCCCAGGGCACCAGCTGGCATACCGAGTCCAAGCTGGCCAGGCACATCAACAGGATCATCGGGGGCCAAATTCGGTAACTGCCGCGAAAATCGTCGTTGCGATAACGGCGCAGTTGATAGACCAGCAGCGACGTGCCGGCCGCAGCGGCGAAAAACACCGCACGAACCCAGGCGCCAAAACTGTCGGGACGGTCCAACCGCAGCGGACGCGCAAGTTCGGGACGATAGGCCAGTGGTTGCCAAGCGACCGCAGCCCAGTGGCCCAGGCAAAGCAAAGTGGCAACACCCAGAATCGCGACAGCAACACCCGCCATCGCGCGCCGTCGCACCGGTACCAGCGAAAACCAACGTCCACGCAATTTGCGATTGACGCTCGTACCGTAAATCTCCGTCGGTCGCCGCGCCTCACGCAATTTCTCGAATTGCCGACGATCCGCCGCCGTTGCCGCAACGTCTTCGCGACTGTTTTGGTAAACGAGCAGCCGTCGACGCCGCATGTTGCTCGTTTCCCGCCTCCCGATACTCATCCGCGTTCGTCCATTGGTGCGGTTTTTTCCGCTATCGGTCCCCGATGCAAGCCATCCGCTGGCCTCCATCGATCATCCATACGCAATCGAACATCGCCGCCGAAAGTGGGATTCATCGCAACTCCAACTTCGCAAATCACTCCTCACCGCGGCTTTCGCGGAAAAATTGTTCCAAAAACAGCCGCATAAATCGCTCTCGCTGCTCCGCTAAATGTCGCGCGGAATCGGTATTCATCAATCCCTTCAGCTTGAACAGTTTTTCGTGGAAATGACCAACCCCGGTTTTCGCCGAACTCGGTATCTCGCAACCTTGCTCAGCCAAATAGAACGGCTGGCCCACCGCCGCCCCATATTCGATTGTCCGCACGATTCCGATCGCTCCCAAGGCATCTAATCGATCCGCGTCCTGTACAATCTTCCCCTCCAACGACAATTCACTGGCGTCGATCGCTTTTCGAAACGAGATGTTGTCGACAATCTGCGCGACATGTTCGATCACACCTTCGGCCGCTCCCAACTCACCAAGAATCTGACTCGCAAACTCCGCGCTCCGCTCGACCCCACCGTGAAACTTCGCATCGCCGACGTCGTGCAACAACGCCGCCAATTCGATAATGCACAAATCACCGCCCGTATCCGCCTGAATCGTCCGCGCCGTAGCCAGCACCCGCAACACGTGATCCATTCCATGTCCTGCCGCCTGCCCAGCCATCCGCGTGCGCACAATCGCTGTGCATCGCTCGACCAACAATCCAGCCGCTAAACTTTCCATCCGTTTCAGCCTTTCCGCCATGTTCACAATCTCAGTCGCAGATCTCGCTTCACCCGAACAGGCAGAGACCATCCTGTCACTTTTGGAGGCCTATGCTACGGATATCATGGGCGGCGGTAAATCGCTGTCTGTTTACGTGAAGGAAAACCTTATCAGCGTTCTGCGTAAACGGAGTGACAGTTGCGTGATTCTAGCGTGCCAAGACGGTCAACCGGCAGGGCTGGCGATCTGCTTCGAAGGCTTTTCAACATTCGCTTGCAAGCCGACACTCAACATTCATGATCTCTTTGTCGCCCCATCATTTCGTGGCCGAGGCTTATCCATCGCGTTGCTTCAAAAAATTGAATCGATCGCAGTTGAACGAAATTGCTGCAAACTCACACTGGAAGTTTTAGAAGGTAATCACACAGCCCAGCAGGCTTATAAAAAATTCGGCTTCGCAGGCTACGAGCTTAACCCCGCCATGGGTCGAGCCTTGTTCCTCGAAAAGAAACTTTAGGCAGTTCGGCACAAAAACTTCGGCAAAAAAAATTAGCCGCATCGCGTTAGCGACGGTTGGCAGGAACCGGGGCTAACGCCCGACGGCTGATTATACCGAAAGACTTGTGCCGACCTGCTTATAATACGAAACCAACAAGCGTTGCCCGCCCGGTCGACCCGATTGACCTCAATCTAGCTGCGAAACAGCACATGAAGATGACTGTCGACGGGCTGTAATTCGCCGGGATCCACCAAACGACCGATCACATTTCGATAGAAGTCATTCGTGACGTTCACACAAAGCGCGTCATAGTGCCGAATTAATTCTCGCGCCGGGCGGTCAATTGTGAAAACACCAGATTCCGCGATGCGGGTCGCCGCTTCATTGCGCTGCCGAGTGCAAGGATGTGTATCCAACAATCCTGTTTTCGCAACCATCATAGCTTGGTGGATCATGCACAGCTCATCCGCCGTCATCTTATTTCGGCAGACCTGAATCATTTTCGGAATATTGTCGATCAATACGGCCTTTTGCATCAACTCCGCTAAAGCCTGCATTGACTTTTCATTTGCATAGCCAAGCCGATGAAGCTCCTCGCCGGTTGAGATAAAAACATCCGAGCCAACAAGCGCAAGCTCATAACGATCCGCATCAAACTCCATCTGCCGACTAAACGCACTGCTGGCGGTATAGGCTGCGACCATAAATCCCCAGAGAATCCACCGAACCAGCCCTACACACCCTCTGGCCAACAACAATACAAAAACAAACAGCGACTCGCTGTCTTCGATCGCATCGTCAAGCAACTCATCAACCGCATCGCGTGCAAAAACCACCTTCGCGAACCATGCGTTGATTGCCCCGATAATCAATTGGGCTCGCATACCCGCGCCTTGCGAAAAATGGCCGAACTCATGTGCCAAAATTCCGGCAAGCTGACGCACCGATAATCCGGCAACCAGCGGAGTCCCAATCCTCAAAACGAGTTCGCTTTTGAAAATACCTTTCAAACCGGCACCATAGGACGCAGAGGCATTGACTTGACTGTCCACTTCGATACGAACCGGCTTGGGGGCACGGATCGTTTCACAGATCCGATCGACAAGCTCGAACAGCAGAGGTTCACCAGTGCGGGTCAAAGTGCGTGTGCGACTGGGGCTAAAATCGACCAGTGAAAAGAAAATCGGCTTGCACATAAAGACGACAACGATCACACCTACAATGATCGGCGTTATCAATGCCATCCACATGATGATCATCGCCCGTCCGCCTCGGATCCCGGTCTCCTGGGCGACGTCGGGGACGATATTGAAGGTGTAGTAGTAAACCAGCCATGCGGTCAGCCCGACAAACGCCGCATAGGCAAGTGGCATCGACATCATGAAGATACTCAGCAAGCCCAAGCTCGCACGATAACCGAGTGATGCGCGCCGCAGTTTGATCGGCTCCGATAACTGCTTTTCGATCTCTTTGCCATAATCAAACTTCGATTTCAAGTTCGATTGAAGAGCCGTCTGGATGGTCGTATCGCCAATCGCCGCTGTTGCGGATTTAACGGGAAAAGCCGCTGCGGGTGGCAATTCAAGATTTGCAAAAAAGTCATCGCCAACGTTGTCGATTTCCATCGGTTGCTCGTTCGCTGGTGACGGTACCGCCGATGTCGCTGGCCGCCTTTCCTGTCTATCGTGTGGTAGCCTCGAGCTGACCGCATCCGACGGTGGATTGATTTTATTCGGGGCGTTCGCGTTCATTTTTGCTTCTGGCACACGAATCCCTTGCTGGCACGCCGGGCATCGGATCGCCTTGCCTCGATACGACTCGGATACCTTCAACGTCTTCTCGCAAGATGGACATCGAAGCCTAAGCACCTGTTCCGACACAATGCGATCTCCCGGCCACAAAAACGATCACGACCCGAACGGGTCAATTGGTGTTCGAATGATACACGATTGATAATCAGGTTGGTTATCCTTTAATGTTCGACCCGTTAAAATACCTGAAACGTGGGAATCAACATGAAGCGCCGTCAATTCCTCGCCCTCAGCGGCACTGCCTGCTTGTCCTCTACCGGTTTCGCAGAAACCAAACCCGCCAAACCGTTGATCGAATCGATCACGAAAGAAACGCTGTGGTCAAATCGTGACGGGAAAACTCGCACTTGGTTTCATCCGCGTGCGTGCATGTTGCCAGACCAGGACGGCAATCCGATCGCGCTGATGAACCTTCAGGAGATCGGAGGTTCTGATTACTTCGGACCGGTCCACTGGACGGTGTCCAAGGATCAAGGCAAGACGTGGAGCGAACCGCAACCGATCGCGTCGCTGGGACGAGACCCGGTCAGCGGTCGCACGGATAACCTGATGGCCGGTGTCTGCGATGTCACGCCACAATATCATCCGCAGACAAATACCGTGATCTCAATGGGGCATGTGGTGTTCTACAAGGGCGATTATTTTGCACGCAAAGAACAACTCGCTCGCTATCCCGTTTATGCGATTCGTACCGCCGATGGAACTTGGTCGCAGCGGAAGATCTTGAAGTGGGATGACCCTCGCGGTGCTCACATCTATTCCAATAATTGTGGCCAACGCGTGGTCATGCCCGACGGCAGTGTGCAGATGTCGTTTACGTTCGG
>DIUH01000241.1:1071-18998 GCA_002428205.1 Planctomycetaceae bacterium UBA6163 | reverse complement strand
CCTTCGGGGCGTGATCCAGCGTTGCGGCGATAATTCATCACGTCACAGACCCACACTCGGCCGCGATCATCGATATCCAAATTGGTCAAACTCTTGACCGTTGGCTCGTGGGCCGACAAGGTCACTTCCAATCCATCACCGATTTCCAGACCAGCAATGGCCTGCTCAGGGTCACGCTGNNTCAGAGTCGGCAAAAAGAGCGAAGCGAACGCTGGCCGCTTGGCCGCCGCTTTGATTCGTGCCGCCACTGTCCAGCGCCCCGGTCGCCGTAAACTTCACATAACCATCTGGGATCTGATAATGGATCACGCTGTTCGCATGAGTCCCAATCGCAGGTTCGGCAACTTCTTGATTGGCAACACTGATTTTTCCACCAGCGGCATTCGCACCTTTGCGAACTTCGCCCCAACCGGCGGTTGCACGAACCCACGGCAGACCAACCAATGACAACTTTCCTGCAGGGCCCTCCAATTGAGGATTGATCCAATTGGCCCAATCACAGGCATAACTGTCGCCACCATCGGTGACAACTAAGAAAAGGTCACGAACGCCCTTAACATCAGCTTCGATTTTGATGGAATGACCAGCGGTTTTTGACGTCACCGCAGGTGATAGGAATAGCTGTCTGGTTTTTTTTCCGGAATTGGTCCGAGTCAACGTTAATTCATGTTGCCGGGCGATAGCCTCCGCATCAAAGTTATTCGGTTTTGGAAAATCCTGATTTTCCAATAACTTGTCGACCGACAAACGCTTGACTCCGACGCCTTCGGATGGCACTTCGGTGCCCGTAGTCCAAAGAATCGCATTGGCCACTAGTCGGCGAAAATTGTCATTTCCCCAATTCCAGTGGAAATGGCCACCGGTAAAGCCAAACGAACGTCCGCCGTCTGGGCGGTCAAAAGTCCAAGCAACGGTTTGTGCTTCCCCAGCACCGACTGATCGCCTCACATCCGGGTTGCCGCTGTGCGGCCCATCGGGACGGCGCATCGTATCTTCGGGAGCGATCGCTTGCAGGATCGGTGTTACACCTTTCATTGCATCGGGAAATCGCATGTGGAAATACCATTCATCTTGAATCGCAAATGGTTCAACGCCGCGACTGGTAGGGTGCTGTGGCAGCGACTTGAAATCGGCCTTCCAGTGCGGATTGACTGACCAATGCGTTTCGAAGTAGCCACCAAGGTATTTCAACCAAGCCTGTCCCGGATCGCCTTTGGGAACTTCCACGGCATAATGAATACAGACAAATCCGCACCCCTGGTCGAGTTTCTTAGAAAGTTGTTCAAGGTGTGCAATGGCCGGGTGTCCACCACCGCCATCGGAATAAATGACGATCGAATCAGCCGCCTGGATCAGCGATTCGTCTTCGGGCCAGCCACGAACTACCTTCAAATCAAGTGTCGGTCCGACCGCTTGTAAGGTTTCAGCCAGAATCCTCAACCCGGCGTAATGTTCATGTGAGCCAAACCCGTGACTCGGTTTCCCCGCGATCATGAGTACGTTTTTTGGTTTGGCCGCTGATTTAGACACCGAATTATCATCAGCCTCAGCGACGCTGGGCTTATAGAACGTGGCTAAGAGCAGGCCGGCGACGCATGCCAGGGTGGTCATCCGCCCTACAGACGAGGCTTGGAAGGGATGCGTGTATCGATTTACACTCATGAGTTGCACCGATGTTTCAGCGGAGGTGGGATTTTCGAAAAGTCGATAGCGGGCCATTCGTCGAGTGACGACCCTCTATTAAAAGGTGCGGCGTGGGGTTCCCGCAAGCAGTTGTGCGATCGCGCCGCGTAGTTCGCGAACTTTTAGCGGTAATGCGAGCAGTTTGCGATGCGGCCCCCGGCGGGCTTCGGAAATGATGCGTTCCTGGCGTCGGTCGCACAACAGTACAGTTGGAATTTCCGCCGTATGTTCGGTTGCGGCGAAAACGTTATGCGCCTCAAGTGCCAAGTTTCCGAGCTCTGCAGCCGAAAAGATCACTAGGTCAGCAGGTGGTTGTTCCCCAGGAATAAATCGGTCGAGCGCACGATTGGGGTTTGAAATGATCAATACGCGATAGCCACGTGACTTTAGACGATCGCGAACCGCATTTTGAAGATTGGCCTGACTTTCCACCAACATTACGATGCGGCCTTCGCCTTCGTCGGCAAGGTCATCATCGTCATCATAGTGTTGCGCTGGCCCCTCGTCGTTCATATCACTACGGCGACTGGTGTCTCCTCTTTCCAGCCGCTCAATCGCTTTCTTGATATCGGCTTGCATCGCCGCAGCAGACTGGAACCGATTTTCGGGGTTTACCTCGATCGCTTTGGCAATAATGTGGTTAACAACGGGTGGACAATCCGGAACTAACTCATGGATCGGTTTGACTTCATGGAATCGCGAAACATTTAACCGAGCTAATCGGTCGCGAGTTTCGGTAAGCGGCGGCTTGCCCGAGATCATGTGGTAAAGCATCACACCGGCGAAATAGATATCGCTGCGTGGGTCGTCTTTGCGGACCCCCGTGCCACGTTCGAGTGCCGCATAGTCGATTGCTCGGGCATTGGGGCAATCGGCGACCTGCTCTGGATTGTTTCGGTCGGCGAGCGCAGCCAACCCGAAGTCGACCAACTTGGCCCGGCCTTCACCACTAACCAGAACATTTGAAAGCTTCATATCGCGGTGCGAAATCCCTAGTGACGACGCGTAGGCCAGGGCTGAGGCGACGTCATGAATCAACTTCAGCGATGTCAGTGGATCGATGGTTCCACGGATACGCACGAGTTCACGCAGTGTCTGCCCCTCGACAAACTCCATCACCATGTAAGGATTTCGGACATCGGGATCGACATCATAGATACTGACGATGTTGGGATGCCGCAGTTTCAAACCCATTCGAGCTTCGCGCAAGAACTGTTCGAGCTGATCGGTCTGGTCGCGAAACCGCTTGCGTAAAACCTTGATCGCGAATGCCTCCACATTATCTTTCGAAGCGCGATAGACGCGGGCGAATGTACCGGCACCGATCAGATACAAAACTTTGTAGGGGCCATAGAAAAATCCAGTACGGTCACCTCGCAGGATTTTCTCAGTCTGTAAAGTAGTTACGACTCCGCGACCTTGCATCACACGGATCGTATCAGCAAGCGAAGTCTCTTGGCCACCGAGCTCGGACCTAGCCTGTTCGACCACACCTGGATCGGCAAGCCCGGCACCGACGATTCGCTGAATAAACTGGTCGGGAGTGAGATGTTCAGCCATGGAGATACGATGTCGCTGTAATCAGTCGGTTGCTTCAACAGACTGGGGAAGACAAATGCAAGCTGGAAGTTCGGTATTATGAGCCGGAAACCCCGCCGCCAACGTCTTGCCTTTCGCGTCACCAATGAAAAGCGAGAATGCCCTGCATCAGCAAGGCTTTCTCGTGGGACAGGCGAATCAGCCCGATAGGGCCTGCGGGGACGCCGCGTCGAACGATCCGTCGACACATTGTAACTCGCCCCCGGCGAAACCACACCACTCGCCCCCCTGCCGGCACCAGAATATCCGTGGCCATCGGGACGAGCGGTTTTTAGGCCGTTTTAATTGTATCGGTCACACCGATCAGTCAGCCAGACGCTTCAAAGCGGCCAACGCGCTCATCGCGCTATCGATACCGCCGAGTTCCTTAACCAAGCTCTTGGCCTTGATCAGGGAGTCGATCGAAACGCCACCGGTCGACTTCACAGCGGCTGGCTTCGCAGCAGCAACCTTAGGTGCCTTGACCGAAGCGCCTGGCTTAGGACCACGCTTGCCCTTAGCAGCAGGCTTGGCACCCTTGTTGATCGAAGTCGACTTAATTGTGCTGACGAAAGCAGGAGTCACAACCACGCCCTTTGCAGCCAACGCTTCTACAACAGCCTTTGGCTTTGCATCTGGATGAGCTTCATAGTACTCGCGGATTGCTTGCGACTTGTTTGGGCCACTCGTTTTTTTTGCCATCGAAAAGACCTTCCTTATGGTCCTATCCAGGACCAAGACTTTGGGACAGATTGACATGCCCGACGTAGGGCATTGTCAAATGATACGTTTAATTAGCAGTTTTATATTCCTTTTGCAAGCAATATCTAGGGGGCAATGGCAAAAAAATAGCAAAATGATGGAAGATTATTACTTATCAGGAAAGCAAGTCCGAAAACCAACTTACAGGACACTCGGTATGCATTACCAGATACCATGCCACAGGAACCGTACAATGGCATCACGGAAACCTATCTTGCATCAGATTGTCAGCATGTCGCCCCAAGCGATCGTGTTGCAATCAAGATTTGCAGCGGCTGTTTAGGGCACAGGATCTTCTTGGCCTCGCCAGCTGGCTGTCGATAGTCATCACATCCTAATCGATCAGCACCCGAACGAGGTTGCATGGCATGATGAAATGAAATCTGATTCGGTTCTATGTCAGTCGCGGTCAAGCCAATTGTTTTGTTAAAGCAGAAGTGCCTGCAGAAGAATTGATCGATAATCGACCAGTTTCGGCTGGAAATCGTCCAGAATGCAGGCTTGGCTGATAATGCCGGTCAGCTTATTAGCTTCTCGGCGCGCTGGACGAGGCGTTGCAAGACAACCTGGCTGCTGGACGTCGGTTTGTCCTAATGGCAAACTGGGGCCAACTGGACTAAGCCGGTTGTTAATGATCCGCCAAAGTCAAGTCGATTCGCTTAGAATTACTTACATGCGAGCGACAACTTGAATCCCCAGCAGGTCCAAGCCTTGGCGTAGCACGCGTGCGGTCAATGCGACTAGGGCCAACCTCGACTGTGTTGTTTGATCGTCATGAGCTTTCAACACAGGGCAATTTTCATTGAAAACGGCATAGGCTCTTGCCGTCTCATACAGATAGTCGACTAGGAAATTGGGTGCATACTCAGCACGAACCTGCATCAGGCTTTCGCCGAACTTCAGCAGTGTCATTGCCAAGGCCCGCTCTGAGGGATCATCCAGTCGCGGTGCATTCCCGAAACTTGCAATCGCCTCGAGTTCCACCCCCCCTTTTTGCATGATCCCGCTCACGCGGGCATAAGCATATTGGATGTAGGCACTGGTATTGCCGTCCATCGATACCATCTTTTGCAAGTCGAACTTGTAATCGCTGGTTCTGTGATGCGATAAATCAGCGTATTTGATCGCCCCGTGACCAACCACTGAGGCGATTTGCCGTTTTTCATCTTCATCCATCGGCGGATCAAGACGCACCGACCGTTCGGGGTCGCAAACCACAGCCATCGCGCGCGCGACCGCCTCGTCTAATAACGATTCCAGCCCCACAGAAGACCCGCTGCGGGTCTTAAATGGGCGGCCATCTGGACCTAGTACAGTGCCAAAATTGACATGAATTAACTCGATATCCTCAAATCCGACCCGCCGGGCGACGGCGAATAATTTATCAAAGTGCTCGCTTTGCCGCGAATCGACGACATACAGGATTTCATCGGCGCCGAATTGATCGCGTCGATAGAAGAGTGTCGCAAGGTCGGTTGTTGCATACAGGAACGCGCCGTCTCGCTTGCGCACAATCATTGGCGCATCGAACTCGGGCAAAAAGACACACACCGCACCTTCGCTGTCGCTGGCCAAACCCGCAGCCCGTAGGTCGTCGACGACCTTGCCGAGCATTTCGTGATAGAAGCTTTCGCCAAGCGTATGGTCAAATGAAACATTTAGACGTTGGTAAACGCGGTCGATTTCATCTCGACAATAAGGCAAAAAACGCTTCCACAGGGCCAGATTTTCCGCATCGCCTTCATGCAATTTGGCCGTTTCATTCAATACGGCATCGGCAATGCCCGGATGCTGGGATGCCAATTGCATAAAACCGGTATCTTCGACTGAATTGGCAATGGTCGATTCCAATTTGTCAAGTTTTTCGATCGCGGCAGCTTGCTTTTTTGATGCCGATGCGTGCGATTTTTCAAGCGATTTCTTTTCCTTGGGCTCTTTGGCATCTGTAACGGCCTGTAAAGCCACATCGACCATTCGTGTGGCATCATTAACCGCTATCCGAGCCGATTCGATTTCGGACTTCGCGGCGTTGTATTCGATGATGCGGTTGACCAACCGATAGAGTCGTGACAGTTCTTCCACGGGAGAACTTTGCAGTGCAGTTTCATCACCGAAGTGCTTAAACCCATAAATCACCATCCCAAACTGGGTACCCCAGTCCCCTAGGTGATTGTCGGTAATGACATGATGCCCCAAAAAACGAAGCGTTCGCGCTAGCGCATCGCCGATCACAGTGCTGCGAATGTGCCCCACGTGCATCGGCTTAGCAACGTTCGGCGAAGAATAATCGATAATGACGGTACGAGGCAAAGCGGCCAGCGGGACACCGAGCCGATCGTCTTTCAGCATCGCAGCGATCGAGTCGCCAAGAAACTGCGATTTTAGTCGCAGGTTAATAAACCCGGGCCCAGCGATTTGGACGTCGTCGCACAGGTCGGTTACATCCAGGTGGTCGACCAAAGCGGTGGCTATATCACGTGGTGGGCGACCGAGAATTTTCGCAAGCGGCATCGCACAGTTTGCTTGATAATCGCCAAAGCGGGGGTCCGCCGTGGGGCGAACCATTGCCGCATAGCTTTCCAAGTCCTGTTGGGACAGCCCGGAAACGTCGCTTGTCGAAGAAGCTGAATCGACCGTTCCTTGGTCGCTGAGATGTTTGACGGCCTTGTCGAGTGCAACGGCAATGGATTGCCGTAACCTGTCAAGAATCAGCATTATGACTTGGTTCTGGGGGAGATCTCGGCGGGGGTCAGACCGAGTTCGGTCAGCGGGACAACTTTCGCGTCAGCCCATAACGACTCCAAGTCGTAATAAGCGCGGGCTTCTTCATCAAACAAGTGGATTACGATACTGCCATAGTCAAGGACAATCCAGCGGCTGTCTTCATAGCCTTCGATACCCATACGCACGTCGCCCAAGCCTTTTTGAAGTGCATCATCGATTTCTTCGCTGATCGCATGCAATTGGCGACGGCTGGTTCCGGTTGCGATCACGAAGTAATCAAACAGGGCGGTTTGGTCGCAAACATCCAGCACCAAGACGTCGGTTCCGTTATTGGCGATCGCCGTTCTAGCCGCAGCAGCGGCGAGTTGTTTGCTGCGATCGGTTACCGCAGCGATTCGCGGAGACTTTGGCGCCGATTCTGCCAAAATGGCGTCGGCGTTTTCACTTGTCGGGTTTGGATTATTCATAAGGTTCGCTAGTTTAGCGTCTTCTCGGCTAATGTCACTCCCACCGCAAGATTCGGCTGACGAATCGGGCAAGATATCGGTGGGTAAGCATTCGCCATTCCATTGGCAGATCGAAATGAGGGTTTTCAGGTATGTCTGATTGGCTCGAAGAAGGGGCGAAAGTCCCCGCTTTCACACTGGTTGATGATAGTGGCAAGAAAATCAAATCGTCAGCATGGGCCGGATCGCCGGTGGTGATCTACTTTTACCCCAAAGACGATACGCCCGGTTGTACAAAGCAAGCCTGTGCTTTCCGTGACGCCGCAGATCAATTGCGGGCCTTGGGGGCGACGGTTGTCGGCATCAGTTGCGATTCATCGGAAAGCCACGCCAAGTTCCGCGATAAGTATTCACTGAACTTTCCGCTGCTGGTTGATACAGAGCATCAGGTCGCGGAAAAGTTCGGTGCCTGGCGCGAGAAGAACATGTATGGCAAAAAATCGATGGGCATCCAACGGTCCACCTTCTTGATCGATGCCAAAGGCAAGGTTGCTAAGGTGTGGAAACGAGTGCAAGTCGATGGACATGACGCTCAGGTTCTAGAAGCGATTGGCAATCTCAGCACCCCCGCCTGATGAAACCGAGGCCATGAGGTCATAGCGACGGTTGTCTATTGATGGCCGTCTTGGGGGCAGTCGATCGATGGTCGATGCGCAAAGCGGTTCTAAGATCGCGGGCGACTGGGGGCCGACTTTCCTTCGCACCAGGATATGGCCTTCGCGATTGCTTCGGCACGTTCTTGGGCTTGATCAGCCGTATAGCCCGCGTTATCGACCAGAAATCCGACCTTGGGATGTAACTCGCCCGATCGCATCCCTAGGTCCTTCAGCGGCACATTATAGAGGATCGCAATGGTTGCCAAAGCCATATCACCAACTTTGACATTGACCGGCTTTTGATCCAAGACGACCGGCATACGCGTCATCGCTGGTCGTTCATCAGTCAACCAACGAGCCAACTTGGGGGCATCTTTTCTCCCACGAAACCGTGAAATCGCTTGGAAAGCGGTCTGTAAAGTTTCGACATCAGTGGTTTCTTCCAAGGTTTGCATCCCCAGTTGGCCGCTGGCAGGCAACTCCCATTGCATCGAATACCACAGCACATCGATCCGATTTTCGATCCGGCTGCGCAGGATCCACATTTCCAATAATCGCGTTACCGGTTGCCACTTTTGAGGGTCACGCTGCAGTTGACCATATTGGCGATTAAAAATAGACAATATGGTCAACTCGTTCGCTCCACCAAGACGGACATCTGGGTCAATCATCGGTATCAAGATCGCGACCCCATCGGCCAATGACGGTGGAATCCGGCGTTCGAGCATGCTCAGTTGCACCGATGACGCAACCCGTTCGGCGACCGTCATCCGATCCGCCGTATTGGTTGTTAAGCTTTTGGGCGAATCGGGATGAGCTCTCATCACTTCGACAAACAATTCGCGGATCGCGTTGGAATCACCAATCACAGCCTCGAATTCGGCCCAGCCTTCAAACCACTGACGTGCCTTTTCTGAAGACTCCGCACTGCCGGTTAGAAAGATTTCGACCCTTGATTCAAAATCATCCAGAGTCATCTGCGACAGCGTCATTTTCGCCCGCAAAGTTAACTCGGGATCCCCGTTGGACTCAATCGCAGCTTTCAAGTACGGTGCCATCGCCGCGCCAATGCTCAAGACTTCGCCCATCGCCCGTTCACGTTCGGCGAACGTGGCCGCAGCCAACGATTCGATCAATTCCGCCGCCCGTTCAGGACTCACTTCCTTGACTGACGGTTCATCAACAGTGGTTGGATCGACTTGATTGACCCGATCGTCTGCAAAAACTGCCGCCCCAAGGCCCATCAAGCCCGCCAGACCAGTTGCTAACAGGCAATGGCGCACAAAGCCGAAGCCGATCGTTTGGCTTTGAATAAACAGGCTGACGTATTCAACGCGATTCATCATGACGCGATATCCGAACTGCAACGGCTGTAAATTCAAAGCGATGCAGGAAAAGCGGGGTGGCGGTCGAAGTGGAGTGGGTTTGTTAAAGCGTGACTGCTTTGACGTCTATTCTAGCGTCTTTGCACGAGTGTAGGCTTGCGAAGCATAATTCGGTTGCCGATCGATTGTCATGCGGCTATCCTGGAACAAATCAGGGATTTGCGGCCGCTTGCAGCCTGGACTGCTAAAGAGCCACCGATACATCGCTAGTGACAAAGTACGTCTTAAATGCGTCGCTAAAGCTTGTTCGCGTATTCTTTCAGGCCACCGCTGGCCGCAAACCCCTCGCGATGGTGATTTTTCCGTGCATCCATTGCGATTGGATCCGTTGCTTCTGGTTTTTCCACCCAAAATCGACCGATCACACAGGGCAATACTGGTCAAAAGACCACTTAACGAAGGATATGTAAACCTATGTCAATTGATACTCTGGCATCCGAGTCGCATGCTGTGCATACCGAAGACCCAAACTCGCCTTCATCAAAAACCATCAGCGACGATTCGCTAGGCATTTCAACTCAATCCGTTCACGCCGGGGAATTGCGCCAAAAGGCTGAAGGTTCGATCAGCACGCCCACCTACAACGCATCGACCTATACCTTTGAATCGACCGACGCCTTGCTTCGGTTCGTCGAAGGGAAAGTCGATCGCCAGGAATATGGTCGCTATGGCAATCCGAATGAAAAGTCGGTCGAACAAAAACTGGCCGCGCTCGAGGGTGCCGAGTCAGCGGTTCTTTACAGCAGCGGTATGGCGGCGATTGTGGGTCTGCTGATGTGCAAGTTAAGCGCCGGCGACGAGGTGATCTTCTTCGACCAGTGTTATCACCGGTCACGCGAGTTTTGCATGAAGCACCTTTCGCGTTTCGGTGTGAAGACACACCAGGTCAAAACGGGTGACTTCGATGCGATGGAAGCTGCGATCAACCCCAATACCAAGATGTTGATCAGCGAATCGCCAACCAATCCGCACCTGACCTCGATCGATATCGAACAATTCGTGTCGCTGGGTAAGGCACACGAAGTCGAAACGTTGATCGACGCTACCCTCGCAACACCATTTAATATCCGCCCGATCGAATTGGGCGTCGATTATGTACTGCATTCGGCAACAAAGTATTTGGGTGGCCATAACGATTTGCTGGCCGGTGTGATTTGCGGTTCGATGGAAAAACTCGATCCGGTTCGCCACTTGCGAGGAATCCTGGGCAGTATCAATGCACCCCAAAGCCTGTACCTGCTCGAACGCGGCCTGAAAACATTCGCGCTGCGGATGCAACGGCACAACGAAAACGGCATGGCGATCGCAAAGTTTTTGGAAGCCCACCCGCGAGTGTCGAAAGTCTACTATCCGGGTCTTGAATCGCATCCGTCGCATGCGATCGCATCATCGCAAATGCGTGGTTTTGGCGGACTGATCACTTTCTTGGTCCGCGACGCCGATTGGAAACAGACGGCAAAGATCATCGACGCGGTCAAGATCCCGAGGATCGCGCCCAGCCTCGGCGGCGTCGAATCTTTAATCGAACAACCGCTGGTGATGAGTTACTTCAGTTACTCGCCGGAGGATCGCCAACGGTTCGGGATCGATGACAACATGATCCGTTTGTCATGCGGAATCGAAGACACCGAAGACTTGATCGCCGATTTGGCTCAGGCGCTTGAGGTCGACGGCAATGCCTGATTCAACAGAAAACTTATCGCTGCGGACGCGTTGCATTCATGTCGGTAACGAGGTCGATCCGGCAACTGGTGCGGTGGTCAAACCGATCCATTTGGCCAGTACATTTCAGCAGCCTGGCGCAGGCGTTTGGGGCGAATACGATTATTCGCGAAGCGGAAACCCAACCCGCACTGCTTTGCAAACCACGCTCGCATCGATCGAAGGTGGTTGTGGTGCGTTAGCGTTCAGTTCGGGTATGGCGGCGATTCATGCCGTAACGATGTTGCTGCAGAGCGGTGATCATATCCTCGCCGGCAGCGATCTTTATGGCGGTGCCTATCGACTATTCCACAAGATTTGCGACCGCTCCGGAGTCGGTGTCTCACTGGTTGATATGACCGACCTTGACGCTGTCGCAGCCGCCATTCGTCCGGAAACCAAATTGATTTGGGCCGAAACGATCGGCAACCCAAGGCTTTCGATTCCGAACATGCCGGAACTGGTTCGGATCGCATCGGATGCCGGTATTCTATTCGCGGTGGACAATACCTTCGGTACCCCGGCGCTCATTCGCCCCTTAGAAATGGGTGTCGATATTGTGATGCACTCGGCAACCAAATATCTGGGCGGCCACAGCGATATCGTCGGCGGAACGTTGGCCGTCGCTAATGAAGATTTGTACAAGCGACTTTACTTCATTCAGAACGCTACCGGCGCGGTTCTTGATCCGTTTTCCTGTTTTTTGGTTTCGCGAGGAATCAAGACACTAGAGCTGCGCGTCATGGCCCAATCGCAAACCGCGCTGCGATTGGCCCTTTGGTTGAACGAACAACCACGAGTAACATCAGTGCTTTATCCGGGGCTGCCCGATCACCCTGGCCACGCACTTGCGACTCAAATGATGGGCGGCCACTACGGTGCGATGGTCACATTTCAAGTCGATGGTGACGTTCGCCAAACGGCCAAGATTTGTGAATCGACTAAGCTGTTTCACTTGGCGGTCAGCCTTGGTGCAGTCGAATCGTTGATCGAACAACCGGCCACGATGTCACATGCCAGCTACGCCAAAGCCGATCGCGATCGATTCGGTATCACCGATGGACTAATTCGATTAAGCGTCGGCCTCGAATCGTTTGAAGATTTGCGAAACGATTTGCAAGCGGCGTTTAGTGCCGCTGGGTTATAGACTGAGTCTTTTTTCCTCGGGAACCACAGGCTGGAAGCCTATGCCACGTTAAACTCAGCCTACCGGTGGCGGCCCTCAGCCAAGTTTATCGAGGACCGCGCTACTGTCGCCGAACTTATCAGCCTTCACGCCGACTTGGTTCAACATCCAAAGGTACAGGTTGCAAAGTGGCGTTCGGTTCGCGTAAACGATGTGCCGCCCGGCCTTGATGCGTCCACCACCACCGCCGGCCAAAATGATCGGCAAATCGTCGTGGTTGTGGCGATCGCCGTCGCTAATGCCGCTGCCATAAACCAGCATGCAATTGTCGAGCAAAGTTCCGCTGCCTTCGTTGATCGAACGCAACCTGCCGAGCAAATAGGCGAATTGGTCGATATGGAAGCGATTGATGATCGAAATCTTCGATTGCTTCTCTTCGCTTTTTCCATGATGCGACAAATCGTGGTGGCCTTCGCTGATTCCCAAATCGGGATAACTGCGATTGCTGCCGGCATTGGTGAACATAAAGCTGAGGATCCGCGTCGAATCGGTTTGATAGGCAAGGGCCACCATGTCCATCATCAACTCGGAGTGTTTGGACATTTCGCGCGGCACTCCCGCCGGGCGCGGATAATCGGGCACACCTTCTTCATTGAGTCGCAATTTATCGGAACCGTTGATTCGCTTTTCGACATCCCGCACCGCGAACAGGTATTCATCCAATTTCCGCCGATCGTTGGCACCGAGTGCTTTTGACAAACGTTCGGCATCATCGACGACAAAATCGAGCACACTCTTGCGATATTTTTCGCGAATCGTCTTGGCATGACGCGTCTCTTTAACCGTTTGTCCTTGAAACAAGCGATCGAACAACGCCGTCGGATCGACTTCCTTGCTCATCGGACTGGTCTTGCTGCGCCATGAGATGTTCGATGTGTAAATGCAACTGTAACCGCTGTCACAACGTCCTGGTTTTGCGCTTCCTTCCAGGCCAAGTTCCAATGAACTGAACCGAGTCGCCGCGCCGATCTTTTCCGCAGCAACCTGATCGACCGAGATATCGTTTTCGATATCCGCGCCGTCCGTTTTTCGGGGGTGAGCCCCGGTTAAGAATGACGCCACCGAACGCGCATGGTCGCCACCACCATCGCCGTGAGCGAACGCGCCATCGAGCGTTAGGCCGGTCAGCACGTTGAAATTGTCTTTGTGCTGTTCGATCCGTTTTAAGATCGGCTTGAAGTCATAGCCGGCGCCTTCTTTATCCGGTTTCCAATCGGGCATATGCATTCCATTGGGAACGTAGAAAAATCCCATTCGCAGCGGTGCCTTGGAGCTTTCTGTTGCCGCCGGCGCGTAGGCCGTCAGCAGGCGAGTCGGTGACATCGCATCCAACAGCGGTAATGCGATCGCTGTGCCAACGCCTTGTAACAATGTTCGTCGCGAAATCGTTTTTGCTGACACACTCATTCTCGCTCTCCCAATTTTTGAAACGGGTCGCTTTCGATAATTCCGGCAAGGATGTAGGCGAAACGATAATCGTACGCCCTTGAATCGCTGAGGATCTTATCCACAGCACACTTGTCGTAGTACTCGACGCCGCGACCAATCGCGTACGTCATCATTTTCTCGATCAAGGCTTTTACGAATTGTTCGCGTCGTTCAACTGCCAAAACGCGCCGCAACCCGTCAGCCCCAACAAACTCCGTACCGTCGGGCATTCGCCCCGAAGCATCGATATCCGATCCGCCATCGCGTTTGCGATATCGACCGACGGCATCGTAATTTTCAAGTGCAAACCCGAGCGGGTCCATCATGTTATGACACGCGGCGCAAGCGGGATTGGTTCGGTGCTGTTCCATCCGTTGACGTAAAGTTCCAACCAACTTTGCCTTTTCTAATTCCGGAATGTCTGGTGGTGCCGGTGGTGGCGGCATATTCAGCAAGTTGTCGAGAATCCATTTGCCACGCTTAACCGGACTGGTCCGCGACGGGTTGCTGGTCACCGTCAGGACGCTTGCGTGAGTCAGCAATCCACCTCGGCCAGTGCCTTCGAGCGACACTTTTCGAAACCCCGGTCCTTCGACGTCGCGAATGCCGTAATACTTTGCCAGTTTCTCATTCAAATAGGTGAAGTCGGCTTCCAGCAATTGTGTGACAGGCAAATTGCCTCGTACAACGGCGGCAAAAAACGTTAACGTTTCGCGTCGCATCAGCTCGCGAATCTCGTCATCAAACTCGCGAAACTGACGTTTATCGGGCATGCTGTCCGAAAGGCTGCGCAGTTCTAACCACTGGCTGGCAAAGTTATCGACAAACCGATTGATGCGTGGATCTTGCATCATCCGGCCGACTTTGCCACGCAAAACTTTCGGGTCGCGCAATTTACCCTGATGAGCGAGCAACAGCAGTTCATCATCCGGCATACTGCTCCACAGGAAGTACGAGATCCGCGTTGCCAGTTCGTACTGGGTCAGTGTCGGATACTTGCCGCTGGCGTCAGGTGTTGCCGGTTGTTCGACTTTGAACAGGAAATGTGGTGAAACCAAAATCGCCTGCAACGCGACTTGAATGCTTTCATCATACGTGCCACCGTCCTTGCGCACTTGAGACGCAAGGGCGACCAAACGTTTCACTTCATCCTGAGTCGCTGGACGCCGGAACGCGCGACTGGCCAATCGCTGTAAAACGATTCCCGAAGCCTGTTCTTCAGAGACGCTGGCAGTGGGCCGGGCAAAAATCAGTTTCTCATGGCTTTCAGGTAATTTCAGCGGCAGCACAAACCGTGGTCGTCGCTCCTCACCCGTCAGATTCAAATGGTGGATATAAAGGTTACGATCCTTCTTCGAAGCCGCGTCGTAAAAATCATTTGTAAATGTAAAACTGATCTCCCGCTTTCCAGCTGATAACTTTAATGGGACGTTGTACTGGGTCTCCGTCTTGTCAGGAACGTTCACCATCTGTTTGAACTTTCCACTGACGACTTCCATCTTCACCGGTTCATCGCCGGCTTGATCACCCGACGCGGTAATCGTAAGCACGAAATCGCCAGCGAATGGCAGTTCCACTTCCAGCGTTGCGGTTGCACGACTGTAGATTCCAAGCGAGCTGCCACGAACCGCTAACTTGCCAGCACCTGCTAACGAAGCACCGCTGCGGTTGACTTCATAGACTTGACCAGGCGGCGCGGTAAGAATCGCTTGGCCGACAATCTGCTCTGCCGCATCGAGATATTTTTCCATCAACAACGGTGGCAATGACAATACATCGCCAATGTTGTCGAATCCATAACCGACATCGTCACCGGGAAACCCTGCGGCAGGTTCATAATCGACGCCGACTAAGTCACGGACCGTATTGCGATATTCATTGCGAGTCAAACGCCGGAGCGTCACCTTGCCAGGATTCGGATTGCGAACGCAGTCGACCGCATTGGCCAAGTCGTCGATCAACTTGACCATCCGGGTCCGGGTTTGTGGATCGAGTTCGGGACCATCCACAGGCGGCATCGATCCGAGTTGCAATTGTTTCAGTGCTCGCATCCACTCCTTACGATCGCCCAGCACAGCTTCGACCGATTCATATTTGTCGAGGTTAACGTCACCTTCAGCGTGATCCGAACCGTGGCAATCGAAGCAGTAGGTTCGCAGCAAAGGCACCAGTTGATCGCGATACTGGGCGTTTCGCGTCGCCGAGTCTGCCCAAACGGTCGCCGAGCCGAAGAGAATCGCCACCAGAAACGAAAGACTACATCCGACCGTGGATCGGAGCACGATCGAGTGAAGTATCGGTAGAAAACGTCGTCGTGAAATCATGACGCCAAGAATGAGTTGATAGGCTCCGTCGCCCCGTGCGCCGCTCTAGTGACGGAATGCACAAACGGAAATCACGCCCCTAAAATATACACGAAAAGTTCTAAACAGACTATTGTAGTCATACCAACGCCGATCTGGTTCGAAAGTGCCCACAATAGCGACTGTTCCTGCATAATCGACGATCGCGACCCCTCGTACCAAACCGAATGCCGTGTGGCGGCAAGTCCCGCGTCTGGGAAAGGTCCAGATGCCAGAATGCAAGCCGCTTTGATGCGAGAAATGAACATCATCGGTCTCATCCCAGATGGCTTCGGACTCGACTGTCTTTGGCCGAACCAGCAAAGTGCGAATCGATCCTGATTGGCGGGGTGCCTCCGATCCACTTGTTATGCCAACGCACCAGATTTTGTTCGCTAAAGAGTCGACCGTTTGGAAACGGGCTAAGTTTCACGGGGTTTCCAACTTCGATCGCACCTATTACGCCCAAAAACTTCGGAGTAGAACCTTCAGTCATACAATAAATCCGGTGCAGTGCGTCGTAAGCAGGTCGGCACAAAAACTTCGGCAAAACGAAATTAGCCGCATCGCGTTGGCGACGTTTGGTAGGAACCGGGGCTAACGCCCGACGGCTGATTATACCGAAAGACTTGTGCCGACCTGCTTAAGTGGTTCGAACGCAATAATCGGTGTTCATTGAGTAAGAACCCGTCCGAAAACCGACGAGAATTGCTTTAACGCCAAAGCGGATAATGGCTTTCGGTTCGGCTTGGTGGCATTTTGGGTTTTGGACCGTTTTTGAGGAATTTTTTCTAATTTTCGCTGTCGCTGTGCGGCAGATAAACGTCGATGGTGTCGTCCGCGAATGATCGAAGTTTCGCGCCGTGTCGCCACAGGTGAAAGTAGGGTTCAAACGGGTCGCCGAGGTCGCTGTGGGCTTCATAGAGCGGCCATAAAAGATAGTCCCGCAGGGCCCAGTCGCAGGCGGCAAAGTAGTAAGCAGGCCCTAGCAACCCGGGTATCGAAGATTGCGTCGGCAGTCGTTGGACGAGTTCAGCGGCCTGTTTTTTGAAGGCGCGATAAAGCGGCAAAACATCTAGGTCTCCCTTCGTGTGCTTAGGTGCGATCCCTTCCAAAACCCTCACCTTTAAAGTCGGCCCAAAAGCCTCGGCCAATTCTTTGTGGTCCGTTTGAACAGCGAGCGTCTGTAACGATCTTAACCATTGTGATGCCCAGCGGTGAACTTGATCAGCGTCTGCTGGCGGTGGCGTACGGACAATGAAGTAAGCGTCTTGACCGCCACCGGGCCGAACGGAATCACCTGCGACTTCGTAAAGTTGTTGCAAGCGAGAAGCGAGCGATGCACCATTGGAAACGCCGTCAAATAGTCCTAGCAAGGCGGAACCATCTGGACGAAAACGTTGCAGAATTCCGATCAACGTGTCGCCGTCACAGGGTTCATCCTCTGCAATTCCGGCAATTTCACGTAATCGGGGCAGAATCTCAGTTTGATCGGACACAAACGTTTTCCTATTGGCTTGAACCTAGCGAATTTCCTAGCACTCTTGCGGCATCATGCGCCGCTGGCAAGTGAGGGTCGACGTTGTCCGATCAATTCGTGATGTAAAATTGTGGCCATCGAAACTTGGGGACAGCGCATTTTACTGGGTGTTGACGCTGCGGATCACGCGGGAAACATTCATCAGAAATATGCTCTTCGCCCCCAAAGTTAACCAGCTAGCATGCGGCAAAAGGCCAAAAGTGTCATTGTCACAGGCTACCAACTAACGGCCCCTAGGCCGTGAAGAAACGCGGGCACAAGGCCCGACTTCGTCCGGCGATGGTCGGGCTTGTCCCGACAACTAAGTCACGAGTTGCGTGTAGCGATCGACGATCGCGTCAAGAAATTGATGTTGGTCGGATTGCCAGTGATCTTCTGAAAAGATTTCGACTTCGTCCCAACCGTCGAACCCGGCGGCGCGGACCATGGCGGTGATGCCGGGCAAGTCGATGCAGCCATCGCCCATCAATGCCCGGTCGTTCAACATGTCGCGCGT
>DIUH01000241.1:885-1061 GCA_002428205.1 Planctomycetaceae bacterium UBA6163 | reverse complement strand
TGTTGCAAATCGGGGTCCCACCAGACGTGATAGACGTCGACCGCGACACCGACCAGCGGATGATTCAACTGCTGGCAAATCTCGCGTGCCTGGGCGATGCGATTGATGCAGCTGCGATCGGCGGCATACATCGGATGCAGCGGCTCGATCGCTAACTTGACTCCGGTCGCTTCGAC
>DIUH01000241.1:0-850 GCA_002428205.1 Planctomycetaceae bacterium UBA6163 | reverse complement strand
GCGGTGGCGAGCAATTTTCGGTTTCGATCGATGCGGTTTTGTCGCTCGGCCACCGAATCATGACAAAAGAATCCCCCTCGCACCAACGCCGGCACCTTCAATCCCGCATCGCTGAGGATGCGGTGCGCTTCGCGGTCGTCGATCCCCTGGAGCGCTTCGATCCAAACGCTGATCCCGCCGATGCCGCGGGCGGAATAATACTTGGCGGCTTCGGCCAACGACCAGGGTTTGGTGGTGATGGTGTGGACGGCCAATCGGCCCGGGATGGAATCTGAAGACAAAGGATTTATAGGGATAAGAGGTGTCTGTTGATCAATCGAACTTCACGATTTTCACGCCGCGTTTGCCGCTGGGCAGTTTGGCGGTGACACTGATTTTGGTCAACGCGTATCGGCCGGGCACCCATCGCTGGTTGCTTTTGGTGGCGAAAATCGATTGCGGAAACACGAGCCGTTCACCTGGCAGAACGGGTGAATCGCGATANNATCGCCCCTTGGCCGCCGAGCGCCTCGACCGGTTCTTTGGCGACGACGACATCAACGTCCAGCGGCGCGTCGCTGGCCTTGCCGAAAAACATGGCGTAACCGCTCAATGTGATCAGCGGTGCCAGGCACGTGGCGATCAACAGCATCGTGAGCGTTTTGGGCGCGAGTTTGGCGGTCGGCGCAAGGCGTGGCTGCGATGCGGCATCGCTGGCCGGGACATCAGCTTGGGACAATGGTGTCGACTCGATTTGGAAGATGAATGCCGATGCGGATGGTTAAGCAACGATTGGCTACCGCTGATAGATCGGCAAGTAATGATACGTGACGCTCAAGCTGAGCATAGCCAAGGCGGTCGCGTAGGAAGA
>DIUH01000308.1:5373-6984 GCA_002428205.1 Planctomycetaceae bacterium UBA6163 | reverse complement strand
GCCGCCAGCCCCAGTGCGACCTCTTTGCCGATCCGGATCACTTCGGCGTCGGGCAGTTTTCCAACGCGTTTTAAGCGTGTCTCTAGCGATTCGCCGGCCAAATACTGCATCGCGATGAATGGCACACCGTCGTGCTCGCCGACTTGGTAGATTTGCACGATGTGGTCGTGCGACAGCGAAGCCGTTGCTTTCGCTTCGCGCAAGAATCTCGCTTTGGCGTCAGGTTTCGCAGCGATCCCTGGACGCATCACCTTGAGCGCCACCAGACGTCCCAGACGGATGTCTTCGCCCTTGAAGACCATCCCCATACCGCCGACGCCAAGCACCTTCAGCACGCGATAATCGCCCAACCGCCCGAGCTCGTCGGGTTGCTCGGCGGGGGCGAGGAAGTCGAGCTTGTAGCGAGAATGTTCTGATTCAAACGACGAGGCTTGCAACAATGGATTTTCGCCCGTCAGCGTCTCGTCGGTCTTTATGGTCTCCAATCCGCTGATCAAACGTTTCGCTTGTTCGATCGCGGCGCTGAGCACCTCCTCGTCGCCGCTGGGGAAGTTGCCGTGGGCGATCGCTTCGGTCAGCGCGTCATGGCCGTCGATCGTTTCGGCTTTCGATGCACACGATTCGCAGCGCAGCAGGTGTTCTTCCCATTGCGAGACCTGTGAACCGGCGAGCTTGCCCAGCAAAAGGCTCTTGAGCGTTTCGTTGTCGGGACAGGTGGCTGCGGACATGGGGCTGGAGTCCGGTTTGGGGGTAGGTTGATTGAGTGACAGTCGCCTTTCGCTCGACGAAAGCAGCGTCCGCCAACGCTACTTTCGCAGAGCGAAAGGCGACGATCTGCTGCTCAATGCGTACTACAAACGACGATCGCGAACCTGTCTGAAATTTTTCAAAAAAATTGAAGTTCTCGAGCGATTCGCTTGCCGATCACTCCCACTCCACCAAGCCTTGCAGTTCGTGACGCAACCTTGCCAACAAACGACTTTTCGCCAGGTAGGCTGCGTTCACGCTCAATCCCAATTCACTGGCCACGTCTGCTGCAGGGCGTTTTTCGACAATTTGCATCCAACCGGCCTGCCAAGTCGAGTCTTTGAAGTCGGCTTTCATCAACTTCAGCGTCTGCTTTGCGAGATGGCATCGATATTGGGCTTCGGCCAACATGTCGTCTTCGCCCTCTTTCCCATCAATCACGAGCAACAGGCTGGTGTGTTGGCTGGTTTGCGGCGCAAGTTCATTGCGTCGCCGCATGTTGCTGGCGCGGTTGACGACAATCGTGCGTAGCCAACCCCGAAATCGTTGGTTGGCGTCATACTCGAAATCGCGTAACCGGACGACTAGGTCGCTTAAAACATCTTGCAACAAGTCCGCAGCATCGGTTGGGCCGAGCCCGCGTTGTCGGCCCCAGTAGAAGATCAGCGGACCATACAGATCGACAAACCGCTGCCAAGCCATATCGGCTTGCGGTGATTTGAGTCTTCTGAGCAGGCTGATCGAAGTCGATTCTGCGGTGGACATGGCTTTAACGCTGGACAAACAGCACCCCTTGTTTGAACCGATCACCTCCCGATTGTAAGCAGGTGCGAGGAGCGACGCTACAAAGGGGGTGAGTGGCGG
>DIUH01000308.1:1917-5345 GCA_002428205.1 Planctomycetaceae bacterium UBA6163 | reverse complement strand
GTGGCCCACTGCGGCGAGGCTTGAAATACCTGCTAAATCGTCTCGCTTCCGAAGGGTCGGCCCTCTTTTCAGCTAGAGCTTGAGCTTTGTTTGAAATTGGGCTTTCCTCTCAATGAGAGCCTAGCCATGAAGTCAATTTTACTCCGTTTATGCTGATAGAAAGAAGTGGTCCTTCAAGGCCGTTTTAAGTTGGCACAAGCTTCAATAATGTAATTTCTGCAGCGAAGTCTGAAAGCTGGTGGATATGATTCGTGATGCCCCATAAAATGTCTGGTTGCGTTCCGATCGCTACGAACCTTGTCACTTCTTCTTTTGGTCAGTTCAATGCCGGGTCCTTTGATGATGTTTCGGTTGAATCGTTGTGTTATGTTCGCCGGATGGCTGTTTGTCGCTACGGTTGCATGCGTTCAGTCTTCTGCAGGCGACGAAACTCAACCCCTTTCAAGGCGGCCCAACGTTGTCCTGATCATGGCCGACGACATCGGTTGGGAAGCGTTCAGTTGCTACGGCGGTGAAGACTACAACACCAAGCGGCTCGACGAGTTGTGCCGCCTTGGTGTCCGCTTCAGTCACTGTTATTCGACGCCACTTTGCACGCCATCGCGTGTGCAGATCATGACAGGGAAGTATAACTTCCGAAACTATACCCATTTCGGTTACCTCAACCCGAGCGAGCCGACCTTCGGAAGGCTGATGCGTGATGCGGGTTATGCGACGGCAATCGCGGGCAAATGGCAACTTAACGGGTTGGCGAATCGCTTACCAGGTTTCGACGACAACACCCGGCCATACCATTTCGGTTTCGACGAATACCTGCTTTGGCAATTGACCAAAGGCAAGAACCGCGATGATGGCGGTGGCGAGCGTTATTGGAGTCCCGTTCTTGAACACAATGGTCGTTTGTTGTCGATTGAAGAGAATGCGAATAAGTTCGGCCCCGATATGATGTGCGACTTTGTTTGCGACTTCATCGAGCGAAAATGTAATGAACCGTTCTTTGTTTACTATCCGATGTTATTGGTGCACGACCCCTTCGTGCCAACGCCCGATACCCTTGGCGGCCGTGGCCGTGGTCATGACGCCAACCGCCAGAAACCTAGCGAGAAGAAGGAGAACTTCGTCGCGATGGTGAATTATATGGATAAGATCGTCGGGCGAATTGTTGATAAGATTGAGTCGGTTGGGCAGCTTGAAAACACGTTAATCATATTCACATCAGACAACGGAACGAACCGCACGATCGAGTCGCAGTGGAATGGCCAGACGATTCGGGGCGGCAAGGGCGGAACGACCGATATGGGAACCCACGTGCCGTTGATCGCCTATTGGAAAGGCCAAACACCCCGTGGCCGAGTGGTCGATGACTTGGTCGACTTTACAGACTTCGTGCCGACTTTGGCAGAACTGGCCGGTGTTGATGCGGGCCTGGTTGACGGTCGCAGTTTTCTGCCGCAATTGCTTGGGCAAACAGGAAATCCTCGTCAGTGGGTGCTCTGTCACTACCAGCCTTGGTGGGGCCCCGAACCGGGACATTTCGCCCGCAACCAGCTTTACAAGTTGTATCGTGACGGGCGGTACTATCGCATTGCCGAGGACCTCGGCGAGGTTGATGACTTGACCAAAGGGACGGCTGGGGAAGAGGGCGAAGCGGCGCGAGGTTTTTTGTCTAGCGTGTTAGACCTTTCACCCCCAGTCCCTGCGGGCAGCGGGAACAAGCCCGATAACAAACGAACAACGCATCCGAGTTGGCCGAAGATCGCTCTAGAAGATCCGCGTTGATTATCACCATCTTTGTGCCGTCTCGCTGCGAAATCGCGGCAAGCATCGCGTGATCAATCAGTGAGATAGGCTTGCAGCCTTTTTATATCCCACATCTTTCTTTGACCCCCACGAGCTCGTCTCGTAAGCAGGTCGGCACAAAAACTTCGGCAAAACAAAATTAGCCGCATCGCGTTAGCGACGGTTGGTAGGAACCGGGGCTAACGCCCAACGGCTGATTATACCGAAAGACTTGTGCCGACCTGCTTAGGTGAATAAGGTTTGCAAGCTAGAAACCGAAGCCATCCCAATCCACCGATTTTGACTCAAAAGATTTAAACACGCAGAAAATTTCGCAGCGAATGCCCAAACCGCTGGTCCGACTTATGCTGGCGGATCTGGGCGTCAAACCGCTCGATCTGCGCTAGCTCGCTGACGCGTGAATCTTCCTCCAGCACCACCGGTTGGCCGACATGCGCTGATACCACTTGCTCGATCGTGTGCACGCTGAGTTGATCGCGAGGGATCGAGATTTTGCGAAGCCCAAAACGAGTAACTGCGAGTCGATTTGACGGCGAGTCGCTGTTATCCGCATGCCCGTGGCCGGCTGGCAAGTAGATCGCACCCGTGTAAAAGTCGACGGCGAATGCGATCACACCGGGAACGAAAAACAGCAATAGCCCAAGCCCATTGCAAGCCGCAATCTTCCAGTCGATTTGATTGCTGTGCCCTTGGTGTCGTCGTTCGGGGTGCATTAACGTTCCACAACCGGTTGCGGCTATGATCGCCGCCCCCACCCCCGATTGGCTCAGCAAGACCGACATGAAGTGGCGTCTTTTCATATTTCCCTGCGATCTCGAAATAGCAGTCGATGATGTTGAATCCTGTTGGTCTGTATCGACTATCGAGATTGTCACGGTGCAGCCAAACTAAAGCACAAATCATTTCTGATTTTCGCTTAAGCAATGAGCGGGAAATAAGTGTCCGGTACCTTTTCTGCAAAGCACCCTTCGGGCCGCTACGCGGGAAAAGGTACCGGACACTTATTTCCCGCACGATCCTAAGCAACGTGGAAGATCTCCAGTGGGGCTATATGGGGTTCGCTAGACTCCACGTGCTGAGCCAGCAACCCTTGGATCGGTGGCGGCAGCCAGTTTCCCGTCGTCGGTTCGCTCGATCGCTTGCGCCACAGCGACGTTGCCACGCGGGGCGATCGTATGCCCCCGTTTTACCAATTGGTCGACGATTTCTTGCGGCCAAGTCGGCTCCATCAGCAACCTGTCAGGGCTCCATTGATGATGGACCCGCGGTGCGGCGAGCGCTTCGCTAATCGTCATACCAGAATCGAGCACTCGCAAAATGCATTGCAGCGTGGCACTGATAATTCTTGGACCTCCGGCGGCTCCGCAGGTTAATCGCGGGTTGCCTTTAGCGTCCAAAATGATCGTCGGGCTCATGCTCGAAAGCGGCCGTTTGCCCGGAGCGATCGCGTTGGCTTCGGCGCCGACCAATCCGAACGCGTTGGGTGTCCCCGGCGCGATGCTGAAGTCATCCATCTGGTTATTCATCATCACGCCCGTACCCGGAATTACCACACAACTGCCAAAGGTCGTGTTGACCGTGTTGGTGATCGCGACCCAGTTTCCGTCGGCATCGGCGGTGGTCAAATG
>DIUH01000308.1:0-1897 GCA_002428205.1 Planctomycetaceae bacterium UBA6163 | reverse complement strand
GCGGCTAAGTCACGACAATACTGGCGATCGACAAGCCCCTTGGGGACGCTGGCATAATCGGCGTCGCCCAGCCAATGCGCCCGATCGGCAAACGCTCGCTTCATCACCTCGGCTAACAAGTGTGCCGCCGCAGCGGGATCATCGCGATACAATTCTGCAACGGGAAACTGCTCCAGCATCATCAACATTTGTGCTATATGAATTCCGCCGGAGCTGGGCGGTGGAAATCCAATAACCTCCCACTGCCGATACTTCGTCCTCAGCGGCTGGCGAGTTTTTGCCGTATAAGATGCGAAGTCACCGCCGCGCAACATCCCTCCATTTTCGCTCATCCACTGTTCGCATTTCGCCGCGAACGGGCCACGATAAAACCAATCGGGCCCTTCATCAGCGATCGCTCGCAGCGTTCGCCCCAAATCGGTTTGGCGCAGCGTATCGCCGACGGCAAGCGGCGACCCATCGGGTTTTAAGAATATGGCGGCGCTAGATGCGAACGAGGATAATTGTTTTGATTCGTTTCGAATCGCGGCGGCGGTGCTGGCCGTGATTGGATAACCTTCGGTCGCCACATCCGCAGCTTCGCCAATCGCCGCTTGCCAATCGCCGCGTCCATACGCGAGGCTCAACCGCGCCAGCGCGGCGACTTGGCCGGGAACGCCCGAAGCGAGCGGCCCGACCTGGCTGGCTTGGGGATCGGGTTTGCCGTCGCGCAAGAACATGTCGCGGCTGGCGAGTGCCGGAGCCGTTTCGCGGCCATCGATCGCGACGATTCGACCATCGGCGGTGCGGGCGAGCACAAAACATCCGCCACCAATTCCCGAGTTGTGACCATCGACGACGCCCAGCATGAATGCCGCAGCGACAGCGGCATCAAACGCGTTGCCGCCGCGTTTGAAGGCGTTCATTGCGGCTTCGGTGGCGATCGGATGAACGGTCGCGGCGACCTGTTTTTGGCCGAACGCGGTGCGAGCGGGTGAACCACTGGCCGGACCAGCGTCTTGGCCAAAGACGTGTCCGCCGGACGACCATGGCCAGCCGAAACGGATCGCCGGGACGACAAGCCCCCCCGCGATGGCGGCTACGGCTTGTCGTCGGTTCAATGGCAGCGGCTTTTGCGACACTTCAGAAAACTCTCTTGCGGCGGGCGGTAAGCGGAAGATCTTAGCGTAATCACTGCGATCATTCCGCACACCCGCCGGCAATCAAGTGCCACAAACCAGGACGAATCAGACGCGTGGGATCTCGAACCCGTCGCGCTGTTTACGAGCGAAGAAGGCGGCGGCTTGATCATCGCCGACGATTTCTTCGGTCTTCGGGTTCCACTTAATCGTCCGATTCAATCGTCCGGCGATCGCGGCCAAATGGCACGTGTTCATCATCTGCACGTGGCTGTAGACGTCCGAAACCGGCAAGCCGCCTTCGCGGATACAGCGATAGAAATTGTTCTTATGCCCTTCGTGCGGCTTGCCGTTATAAAGTTCGGTAAGGGCATCGCTGCCGAAGTGGTCTTTATCCCAATTTTCTTCGATCGGGGTGCCGGTGATTTTTCCTCGATTGACGAAAATCTTACCCTTGGTCCCTTCGAACAAAACACCGTTGTCGCCACGGCTGGTGATATTCATTTGGATGCCGTTTTCGAATCGACACTTCACATTAAAGTCGTGCGAGGTGTTATAAGAATCATCGACAAGTGGATATCCGTCTTTATACGCAACTGGGTGCTTCGCATCGGTGCCATCAATTTCAACCGGCCCCATCCCCGACTCGTGGTGCTTGATCGCCCAAGTCGCGATGTCGACGTGGTGTGCGCCCCAGTCGGTGAACTTGCCGCCGGAGTATTCATACCACCAACGGAACTCATAATGGCATCGTTTTTCACGGAACGGAACGGCTTCGG
>DIUH01000103.1:2421-9388 GCA_002428205.1 Planctomycetaceae bacterium UBA6163 | reverse complement strand
GATTTGGCATCGCAGATTAAGTATCGCACCGAAACCGGAGCGGAAATCGATTTGCCCGAAATCGGTCCCGAGACCGATTTGCGGGCTTGGCGGGCGGCGCAAGGCCCAGGCGAAGAAGTCGGCCCCACCGTGCGAGTCGCCGGTCGCGTGATGTTGATGCGAGACAAGGGCAAACTCGTCTTCATCACCCTGCGCGACTGGACCGGCGAGATCCAAATCTTCATCGGCAAGGGCCAGGTCGGTGACGAAAACTTCGAATTGACCAAATTAATCGACTTGGGCGACTTGATCGGGGTCGATGGTCGATTGGGCCTGACCAACACAGGCGAATTGACTGTCTTTGCCGAGAAGTTGCACTTTTTGACGAAAATGCTCGAACCGGCTCCCGACAAGCACGCCGGATTGACCGATCCCGAACTTCGCCAACGGATGCGATATGCCGATTTGGCTTTCAACGACGGCGTCATGAAAACTTTTCTCGACCGGACCGAAATCGTTCGTTCGGTACGCCGAACCCTCGACCGTGATGGCTTCTGCGAAGTCGAAGGCCCTACGCTGCACACCATCGCGGGCGGTGCGGCGGCCAGACCGTTTATCACGCATCACAACACGCTGGACATGCAGCTGTATATGCGAATCGCCTTGGAATTGCACCTCAAGCGTTTGATGGTGGGCGGAATCGAACGTGTTTATGAACTCGGACGTGTCTATCGCAACGAAGGGATCAGCCCTCGACATAACCCCGAGTTTACGATGCTGGAAGCCTATCAAGCTTATGGTGACTATCGCACCATGATGGATTTGACCGAGCGTATCGTGACCGATGCGATCGATGTGATTGGTGGCGGTTATAAGCGAATGTTTGGTGACGTCGAAATCGATTTCACTCCGCCATTCCAGCGGAAGACTTATGCCGAATTGTTTCAAACGGCGACCGGCATCGATCCGGCTGACGAAGCGTCGGTGATTCAGTTGGCAAAGTCATTAAATCTTCAGACCGCCGGAAAACACCCTGACGTGATTCGAAATGAAATCTTCGAAGAGAAAGTAGAAGATTCCTTGGTTGGCCCAATTTTCGTGATCGACTATCCGGCCAGCATTTGCCCTTTGACTAAACGCAAAGCCGATAACCCTGAGATTGCCGAACGGTTTGAGATGTTCATTTGCGGGATGGAACTGGCCAACGCTTATACAGAATTGAACGACCCCGATCTGCAAGAAACTCTATTCAAGACGCAGTTGGATGGAATGGCCGAAGACGATTCGATGGCAAAAATGGATCACGACTTCGTACGCGCCTTGCGATACGCGATGCCACCGGCGGGCGGCCTGGGCATTGGCATCGATCGGTTGGTGATGTTGTTAACCGGTTCACGCTCGATTCGCGATGTCGTGCTGTTCCCGGTGCTGCGTCCCGAACAATCAGCCGAAGGTTGATGGCGCGCGACAGGCATGCGTTCAGCCGGTGCAACTGGATGGTAGACAGTCGATCGAATTAGGCTGTCAGGACATAATCGACTTTAACGTTCGATTCGTTGGCAACAACAACCTGAGTTGACCAAGTTTCGATTCCTTCGCCTGAAAATGTAACCAAGTAAGTTCCATTGCCAGGCACTGGCACGGCATAGCCGCCCGATGTTGAAGTGATTGCATGGAATAACGCCCCCTGTACTTCCACGCGAATGCCGCCGCGGCCTTCGCCAGGAGTATAGAAGTCGTTGTTGTCCTGGTCGACATAGGCCACACCCGTGATCAAAGGCACCCGAGAATCACTCAGCTTTTGTGTGACCACTTGAGGGCCGATCGAACCGTTGGTGCCTAACACGACCGCAAAGCCCGCTTCATTAAAATCGCCGTTGTGAAGATTGCGTCGGTGACCAGCCGGATTTTGCATTCCTTGACCAGCAAACGCCGGGTTGTAATCGGGATGCGATGGCGTTTCGGAGCCCCAATCAACCGCAAATCCTGCATGAGCAAACGGGACGGCAGTGGAAAAGGCATAAACGTTTTCCGCCACGCCACCACTGTACCCCAACGCTGCAGCTCGCTGCGCCTGCGAGAATCCGGATTGGAAAGGGGCCGGCGGATTGGCGGAACTATTGTGACCTTGAAACGCATTGGTCAACATATCTTGCGAATGCAACCGAGCCGCCTGCAGCAAGGTCGCATTGAATGCTAATGGTTGCGCGTGGCGATCGATGTAACCGTTGGCAACCGATGCGGTGTACTGAGAAATAATGTTCGCCGGATTGATCCCGAACAATGCGTAAGTATTTGCGAACGACTGGTCATTGGCCAGGCGATTCGCTTCGGCGATTCCATCGGCCCGCGCACGATTGGCATATTCTAATAACAATTGCTCTAAATCCGTCGGCTGGCCGATCGAATGAGCTGCCGTTTTATACTCCGACGCGACACGAATGTCATCGATCACCCAGCCCGTTGGCGGTGTCGATTGTGGATACCGTGCGCCACCGGAGAACTCATAGAAAAATCGAATACGAACATTTTGTCCCGCATAAGCCGAAAGATCGATCGTCTGGAATACAAAATCACGATCGCCGGCTGGGGAAGTGGCGTCACCGGATTGCGAGAAAACGGTAATCGGCCAAGTCGAACCCTGGTCAGTAGAAAGTTGCACCTTCGCGGTCTGTGTAGGGGTTGCCCAGCTCAGACGACTCATAAAGAAAAGCTTTGTATCCGAGCCGATCGAAAGCGTTTGATTTATACCGAACCAACTGGATGAATTTGTTGGGTGCGCTAGATGAAATGCACGGGTTCCCTGCCATGCGACCGAGTTCTGTATCAAAGGATAAGAAGCGTCTGTTTGGTCGATAACGTTCGCCAAGCCATTCTCGGCATCTTCAGTCCACAGCACTCCAGAATCTGTTGGAACGCCCCAAGTGATTTCGACCGTAGTTTGAACCGCATGATCCGGCAGATCGGTCCAAAATGCGAATGTCAGGTCGCTGCCAAGTTGCGGCGCAAACAACGAGACAACCTGCGAATGAGTGAGTTCGACACTGCCGCCAGAAATCAGATTCGACAGATCGACCGGAGTAGCAATTCCGCTACTGTCGTGCAGTTTTCCGAATAAGGCATCGACGCCATCAGCCAGGTTCAGTCGCATCGACAAATCTTCGGTTGAAGAATTGCCGTTGATCACCGTGGGAGCCTTTATCCACGAGACGACTGGCACATTCATCGTGCCGCCATGTTCGCGCAGGTATACCGATAACTCGGTCAAGATCACCAATGCATCAAGCGGCGTCACGTCGTTGTCACCATTAGTGTCGAAACGGCGAATCGCGGCCGCGTCGGTGACTTCCTGGCCACCCTGGACGCGTGAAATGTGCACCAGGACGATCAAGGCATCCAGTGGCGTAACGAATCCATCACTGTTGGGATCAAAAGTCGATCGGCCATGCACCGATACGAACTCGCCCTCGGCTAGGTGCGACCCTGTCGAAATCAACTTTGGCGTTTGCGCCGATGTTGCCAATGAAAAATCCGCTTCGCTATATAAAGCCGATTGAGGGAACGCAGCTGCGACAGGATGGGGTGCGAAGCCGTCCATGTTGGGGGCGCACGGCATCGTATCAGCGGCCAACAGGCGGCGAGACTCAAGCGGTTGTACCGACAGACGTCGAATGTTTTCCCTGCGATGCGACCGGCGTTTCATGTGCTGCCCCTTCAAGTCGTCAGATCAAATGATCCGGCGATTATAGAGCCAGCAGATGACTTGCACAGAGGAAATTCAGCGGCATTCTGCATCGGCATTACCAACGTACTGATCTGCCGCTGAAAAAAATTATAGCCATACGCGATATTGCGGTAACTGTGGGTGCGCGATCGGAAGCCATCACTGTTAACGCATGGTGGGTAGGTTGCCGCGTAGACGGCCAAGATAGGCATCGGCCTTATTGGTTTCGGCCATCACCTTGCGGCTGATGTCTTGAACCGTGTTGTCGGCTTTGGCCAGCATTTCATTGGTTTTCGACTGCTGGTCCGCGAGCCACGATTGCAGTTCGCCGATTTGATCAGCATAGACTCGGTTGACTTCCGATTCCATCTTTTCCCGTGTGGCGGCAATCTGGCCAGTTGTCGCATCGCGTATCCCGGTTTTCAAAACCTCGGTTAAGTTCGAGGTGATCTTAAACTCGGGATCCTTCCAGGTGCCGACAAAGTTTGCATCGACTTCAACCCGATCTACCGCTGCCAAACTGGTTTGCAATGTTGTGAACATCGGTGTGCGAACGACCTTGTCCGGTCCGCTTAATTCAAGTCGTGTTCCCAATCGTCGTGATACCAGACGCCCTTCGATTTGGTCGCCTCGCGTATTTAATTGCACCCACAATTCCATCTTGCCGTCACGGATGTTCAGGTCGAGTGCGTCGCTTGAACCGAGGCTCATGGCCGGTGCTTTGATTTCGGGCCAATGCATCGTCAGCATCTCGTTGGTAATTTCGCTCGAGTTGTCGCGAACATAATCCAATCGAATCGTCTGCTCGCCTTGCAAACGAATCCGGGCTCGCATCGGATCGTCTAGAAGTTTCGATTGAGGTGTTAGGTTTTCCAGAATCCCGGCAAGCGTGTACTGTTTTCCATCGGCTCGCAGGGCACCGGCAACTTCACACCGACGGACCAATACTGACGGCAGATGGTTTCCGTTTTCCAGATCGATCGCTTCGCCACGGCATCTTTCCGCCTTGGGCTTAACCACCGTCCACTCGGAAACTTCACGTCCGGTATCTAAGTAACCGCGCATCGTGTCGATCTGGCTGCGGATCGCCTTAACCAGCAAACCGGGGCCGAGTTTTTCTCCGTCGGTGATATCCAACGGCAACGCTTCACGGGCTCGCTTCAAGTCGGCCTGTTTGGCTTTTTCCATTGAAAGAATGTCGGCTTGTACTTGCGCCGGCATCGCATCGAGCGTCTGTCGAACCGATACGAGTTCTTCTTGAATCGATCGCGCCTTGGTTAAGGTCGCGTCGACACGCGGCCAATCTCGCAATGGGTTCTCAATCCCTTTGGCGGTTTGATGAACATCCTTAATGGCGACTTCCAAATCCTCAGCTCGCTTGGCCAGCGATTCGTATTCGGTCTTCCAGCGACGACGAATCTGGTCGCCACGACGACGCGTTTCAGAGCTTTCGACCAAACTGTCGACTTGCGCTTTTGCGGAATCGACTGCCGAGTCCATCCATCCCGACAACCATTTCATCGCCATCGACGGTTCCGTCGATTCCGGCTCAGGTTCACGTTCAATGTGTCCGCTGGTTGTGCGATCGGTATCGAATTGCAACCCAGTGATGCGAGCGTTCTGAATCACATAACGTCGACGCAACAGTGCCGCACCATCGATCATAAGATCGACCGATTCGGCCTGAGCCAAATTGCGCATCGATTTATCTTCGCCGGGGTTTGCGATTTGCAATTCGCTATAACGGACTCGGGGCGGAAACAATCCGACATCGACGCTGGCCATTTCGACCTTCGCGCCGGTCGCCGACCCGATCGCCGCAGCCGTGACGTATTGCACCGCAGGCGGCAATGCATAACGAATGATAAGAATGATAGCCGCGACCAAAAGGATTCGCGGAATGATGAAACGCCAACGAATCATGCTGCTCTCCCTTGACGTGCGTCACGCAATTGACGAAGCAAATAATTCAACGCTTCGCTCATCGGTTGATCTTGCTCGGATGTCTCTCGTGCGACTTGTTCCAGCTCGGCCAGAGGTATCGCATCGTCGGATCGCTGCGCTGCGCTAGCCGACTGGCCAAGCGGATACATTCGCACCACTTCGATGCGTGTGTCGACAATGGTACGCTTGGCCAATTCTTCCGCTTCGGCCGCTTGACCAAACGCCGCGTCAATCGCGACCGTCTCGGCATTGCTGAGTGGCAAGAAGATCGGTGCCGATGCTTTCGTGTCGACGTCACTGGCAGCGAGTATCTCACTCGAAACGGCGATATCATCCGCAGCGATCCGGTCGTCGGAATCGTCGACCGAGTGCAGCTTGAGCGTTTGAGGTGTTTGCTCGACTGCGGCCGCGTTGTTCGGCGGCGGCAATACATCGGTCGGCACGTCGATCGGTTCGGGTGCCAGCCAATGAAAGATCGGATAGGTAAACAAATAAGCTGGCACAACGAACGCTAGTCCGACCGCCAAACTGCCCATAACGACCGTGTTGTTGATGTCGGTCCAGGGCACGACCGGCAATTGCCACGCTGAGGCGAGAATGGGTGAAAAGTCGGGATGGGTCAGCAGGTAATTGCCGACCGCGTGCGTCTGAGAATCGAGTCGGCTGGCCAACACCGATGTGATCACCGCGGTCACGGCAACCATGCCATGATTCACGGTGACCGACATGATAAACAGCAGGATCGCAAACGCTAGCAAGTTGCCATGAGGAACAATCCCCAGTAGCAACCCGAGCGCCAATCCCCAGGCGAGCTGATGTGGCTCGCGCCGCCCCAGGATCGCCCGTTTAAGACTTAATAATTGTTTGACAAAGAAAACCAGCATGTCCGCTATCCACCCTGTTCACGAGACATCACAGTGCAAAAGCACACCTCGCCCGTGAACGTGGTATCGGCAAGCCAGCGGCCGGACATTCAGCACAACCGTTAAAAATCGCCGGATCGAATGTCTGGGTGCCGCATCGCCCCGGCGTCTAGGCGGCATTGCGTTGCCGGTCGGCGTGCAGCGGGCTGACCCACTGGCTGATGCGTCGGACCTGTTCGTCCCAGTCGCTGGACAGCCGCACGCGGCAGAAGACCTCGAACAGCAGATCGATCGTTTCGCTCAATTGCCGAATCGCTTCAATGCGACTTTCAAAGATTTCGCGCCCCTGCGCGTCCTCGTCTTTTTGCACCTTTGCGCCGCTGACGGAGAACGATTCGGCTTGCAAGGTCAACTCGTATTGCTGGCCCAAACGAACCATCGTCAGCCCGGCCTTGCG
>DIUH01000103.1:277-2411 GCA_002428205.1 Planctomycetaceae bacterium UBA6163 | reverse complement strand
CCGGCCGGGCATTCCAGCGTCAACGACTTCGAAAACATCACCGTCACTTCGGTATCGTCGGACAACTTCAGCGTGTCGGTGTCGTGGTCCAGCGTGTGCCACAACCACAGCAGGAACTCATTGCCCAGGAAGTCGGGGTGCATCGCGTCGGAATTGGCCCAACCCGCTTCACCGCCGGTGTGTTCGGGATGAAAAACGGTCGGACGAACCTCGTCCAGCGCCGCTGTCGTGCCGTGCGCTTGCGCCCATTGTCCGGCTAGGTAGCCCGACCCGATGCGATCGAGCTCCATTTGAAAGGCGTGTGCCATCAGATCGGCGAAGGCTCCGCAGGCGGTCGAGCTGGAGGCCCCGAAATACATCATCGAAGTCGGTGCGTCCCACAGCGCCGGGACTTGGTTCATCCGATGATACTTTCCGGACGCGACCTCGGCTTCGACGCGCTGTTCGACCGCTTCGCGCGCCTGTTCTTTTTCGTTTTTGTTCGGTTTGCGGTCGGGATTTTCGGCCATGATCGCGGCCAATTCCATCTGCGTCCAAGCCTTGCGGATCGCCGAGGGGACTTGGTTGGTATCGGTTCGCATCGCGAAATGCAGTGCGTCATTGATCACGTTTTTTTCGAGATCAAACGTTTGGTCGAACAGGTGAGCACCACCCAGGAATCCCAAGTGAACCGCTTCTTCGGCATTCGGCTGAAACTCGCCAGCGGTCAATTCCTGCATCCGCTCGATATGTTCAAGCCCGAACATCGTCACTTCGGGGGTCAAAATACGAAAACGCTCAAAGGTGAGACTGCCGGAAAGGAATGCCATGCCTGCTCGCTATCGGTTGTGGAAGGATAGGGAAGAGGGCGCGAAGCGAATGCATCGTCAGAACGACCGCCCTTGAATCCACGTTATCGACGCGGCACGGTTTGCAAGTGCGGCAATCGGAGCGCGGCGTCAAGGTTTCGCTGACAGGCCCAATCGCTAGAAGTTCGCAAGACGATGGACGCCCCGTTTGGCGGCGGCACCCCCAGTTTGCCGATCGGCTTCCCGCTGACCACATTGGCGGCAATAATGGAAGCAGTCTGAAACGATCGGCGGGAACGAATTGGCGTGTCGCAGTCGGCATGAAATGCGGATAAACCATTGTCTCGGACTGGCTGGCCATCGCGGCACAACCGTGTCGGACCTACCTGAGGCCACGCCCCCTCCCACATTCGATGCATGATTATGACCACAAGACGGCTTCGACTCTCGCTAATTACGTCACTATTGTTCTTCCTTGCGGTTCCTGCATCGGCCCAGCAGGCGGCAAGCCCCGTTGATGACCAAGGCCGCGTCGTGCAATTCGGTCGCGACATCGCACCGATTTTTGCGGCTCGCTGCTTGGAATGTCACAATGAGAAGAACGCGAAGAGCGGCTTTCGAATCGATACGCCCGATTTGATTGCTGACTACGTCGAAGCCGGCGACAGCAGTGCCAGTTCGCTGATGACCGAATACTTGCTCAGCGAAGATCCGGATATGCTGATGCCGCCGGCCAGCCACAAGGGGCCGCTGTCGCCAGCCGAGCTAGCGTTGGTTCGCGTTTGGATCGATGAAGGTGCCGATTGGCCGGAAGGTTTCGTGGTCAGGCCAGTGGGCAGCACCGAATCGCTTGATGCCAGCGGTGATGTTTCCATCGCCGATGTGGCCGACGAACCAATGTCTTTTCCGGCAAGGTTGTGGGCGTTTCAGGGCTATTTTCACCCCGCGACGGTGCACTTCCCGATCGCCCTGCTGCTGGTCGGCGGATTGTTTGTCGTGGTCGGTTTGAAATACCCGGTTTTGGGCGACCACGTCGCGTTGTCGTGTCTCTTTATCGGCACCGCTTCGTCGATCGTCGCTTCGGCGATGGGATGGGCGTTCGCGGTTCAGCGCGGCTATGGCAGTTGGACCCGCGTCGATATGGATTCGGAGATTTTTTGGCACCGCTGGTCGGCGATCATCGTCACCGTGCTGGCGATCGTCATCTCGTTTGTCGCCTTGGCAGCGATGTCCAAGGGCAGCGAGCGATTGCGTAAGGTTTGGAAGATCGGCTTGTTGGGCTTAGCCGCGATGGTCGGTGCGGTCGGACACCAAGGCGGCGAAATGACCTACGGCGCACTCCATTA
>DIUH01000103.1:0-129 GCA_002428205.1 Planctomycetaceae bacterium UBA6163 | reverse complement strand
TGGCAGCGCAAATGAACCAACTGGAACAGACTTGGCGAGATGAGCAGCAGCGTAAGTTCAGCGAAGAATTCGTGACCCAACTTCGTGGGCTGTCGCGAATCGTTCAAACGACCGAGGCTCACGTGCCAT
>DIUH01000172.1 GCA_002428205.1 Planctomycetaceae bacterium UBA6163 | reverse complement strand
GAGAAAGCAAAAGGCGTGTCCTTGGCCGGCTGATCTGCCTTCGGCAAATCAGCCGGCCAAGGGGTTCGGGCACGATCCGTTCTTGTAGCAAGAAGCCGGAAACTTCCGCAGGACTAGCCCGCGGGATTCAGGTCATATCCGCGGCGTGAACGTGCGTTTTGTGTAGATGCCAATGCCAATGCCTTTAGCAGATTCCGCCTCTCGGAGCCGGAGTGGGCTATTGGCGGCGCTGAAACCCGTACTTCACTTAGACAAGCGATTTTGCCTCGCTGTTTATCTGCTGCTGCTTACCCAGATCGATTTTCAATCGCTGATTTCTTGAACCAAGACGTGGTTTCCGCCTGCCGACTCAGTGACCGCAATGGCATAGCTTGGCCCGACGGCGTCTTCCCCAAGACCTATTCGCTGGCGATTCCCACGAACCAATGCCTCGGTTGCTCCGACGCCGTCAACAAAGCATGCCGTGGAGTAGGCATCTGCATCCGTCGCGTTTTTACACTGGATGGTGATCGAAAGCGCATCACCAGCGGGTCGGCCTGTCCTTGGGTCGATGACATGGCCGATCCGTTGTCCTTTGTAGTGGAAAAATTGTTTGCCCGATCCACTGGTGGCGATCGCGCCGTTGCGGATTTCTATTTCGGCTAGGCGCCGGCCCGGTCTGTGCGGATGCTCAATCGCGATCCTCCACGGCTCTGTGTCAACGGTTTCGGGACCGCCGGCGTTATTTGTGGCTACCAAGATGGTGCTTTTCCCGCCGTGAATCAGGAAGTGGGTAACGCCGTTCTGTTGAAGGTGACATGCCATTTTGTCGATCGCGTATCCCTTGCCGATTCCACCCAGATTGATTTGCATGCCGGGGCGTTTCAGGAAGACCGTTTTGGCTTCGCGTTGAAACTCGATCATGTGCCAGCCGACTCGCTGTTTCGCTTCGTTGATCTGTTGTTCAGTTGGCTTTTGTCCGCGGCGTTTTGTAAAACCCCAGCATTCGACAAGCGGGCCCGCTGTGATGTCAAACGCACCACCAGTCTGTTTGCTGACGTTAACGGCATGAATTAGCAAGTCATAGACATCGTCGCTGACTCGAACCGGCTCGATACCGGCTGATTGGTTAATTCGCGAGATGTCACTCTCAGGGCGATAGATCGTTAATTTTGATTCGATCGCTTCTAGCATGTCCAAGGCATCGACCGCTGCTTCGGTGGCCCGTGGTGATTGGCCTGGCAAGACGATGGCGAACTCGGTCGCCATCGCCCGACGTGTGATTTCGGTAACGATTTGTTCGTTCATGCGAATTTTCGTCTGGCGATTGGTCGGTTCGATTGTTTAAACCCAACCGCATGTCCATGAGAAGATTTTTATCGATTCGGTTTTTTCGCGATCCTTGCCGTTTGTTTCGACGGCTTAGCTGGATTTCCGTTTTGGTTTTGGGCGTCCTGGTCATAACGTCAGGATGCGTTCGTCGCCGAATGACGGTTCGTACCAATCCGCCTGGCGCGACCGTTTCGGTCGATAATCAATTGATCGGCACAGCACCGGCTGCATCGCCGTTTGTTTACTACGGGACACGCGAAATCCGTGTCGAAAAAGACGGCTATCGAACCGAGACCCTTAAGACACGAATCAATCCACCATGGTACCAGTATCCGGGGCTCGATTTTATCACCGAGTCTTTATGGCCCTGGGAAATTCGTGACGAGCGAATCATCGACGTTGAGTTGGTTCCTCAAGTTCTTGAACCGACGGAACAAGTTCTGGGCCGGGCCGACCAGCTTCGCAGCCAATCACGTGCCGGCGTCGTCACGGCACCGCGTTAATCGTAGTTCCAACTCAATGCCCGTTGTACGCTGCTAAGCACATCGGTAGAAAAAAATCGGTTTAACGACTACGAAACTCTCTCTTGGGAGAGTCGGCCTCTCGGGCCGGAGAGGACCCTAGCGGGCGACGCGGGCGGGTGCCTTCACCGGTCTTATGGCGACTTATTTGTGCAGACCTGCTTATCACCGGCGTTTTGGATCATTCCCAAACAGCTGGCATCGGTTTTCCTCGTTTCGCTGGCGACCATCGCGACTATTTCAATCCCAGCCCGCCAGGCCGCGCACTGAGGGCACCTTTGACGCCTATCTGGCTTGGGTCACGAGCGACTTTGTCGGTAAAGATCCGTACGTCGTCCAAGATGGGACGGATTCGCATCGTTGCTTGTTCGATGTTACCCAGCGTTCGTTTGACCTGGAAATAAAGTTCGTCATCCTCGATAAAGCGTCGCAAACTCCCATCGCTGCTGTTGACCATGTCGCCGAATTGGCCGAGTTGTTGCAAGGTCGCGTCAAGGCTGGCGAGGCTGCTGAACACTTGATCGGCCAGTTCGTTGCTGCGTTCGCCAAATGGTCGAGTAATCTGTTCGATATTTCCGAGTGTCCGATCGAATGTGCCGAGGGTTTGGCCGGCGTTGATCATCGCTGTTTCAGCCGCTTGGCCGACTTCTTCAAACTTCTTCATCGTCGTTTTTGTGTTGCTGAGCGCCAGTTCGGCTTCGTTCAACACTCGGGGTAGCGAGTCGAGCGATTCGATCAATCGAGCGCGCAGTTCCGGATCGCCGGTGATTTCGTTGATGCGAAACATTGCCGTTTGAAACTCCATCAACGCCTTGTTGGCATTTCCAGCGATGTCGCGGAAATTGTTATCGTTGTCGGAGACGATTCCGCGCACCGAATCGGTCAATTTGTTGAATGATTCCCCAGCATTTTTTAGCGCTAAGCCAGCGTCTTGAACCGAGGTCAATGTCCTGCGCATATCGTCTTCAAGGCTGGCGATCGCGGCCATCGGATCGGCGGATTTATCGGTGGACTTGATGTAGTCGCCGTCGGCATAAAAGGTTTCTAGCAGCTCTTTCTCCGGCGGATCCCACTGGAGATTGCGAGGCACCGGTTGCTGTCCGACCGGGGCTTGGCCATCAAGGTTTTCGAGCGCCACCGACAAATCTTTTTGAAACTCCAGCTTGGCATCGCCGGTCACCAGCGACGTCGATCCTATTTTCGGGACATAGGCGCGCGTCAGTTGGCGATCGGCATCGATCGCAAGCGTCAGCTGCACGCCGCCTTCAGGGCGAAGTTGAATCTTTGAAACGCGGCCGATTCGTACACCGTCCCTCAGCACCGGAGTGTTATTGCTGATGCCGGCGGCCGAATCGATATCAACGGTGATCTCATAGGTTCTTGCTAACACGGCTGGGAACGCGCCGAACAGGAACGTCAGGATCACGCCGACGCCGATTGCCGACAGAACCAGTACACCGACGCCGAACCGCAGTTTTGTGTCATCCATGATCAAACCCTCCTTCCTCATTTTCCGGCTGTCAAGTTCCGGCATTTGACTGCGAAATCGCAGCCGTTTCTCTAATCAATTCATTGATTCGTTCGCCCGCTTCACCACGCACAAACTGCCGAACGCGTCGATCGTCTGCGTGGTCGAGGTCGCTCGGCGATCCATCGAACAACATTTGCGATTGGTCGGCCTGGAGCCTGCGCCGCGGGTACAACATCACCACTCGGTTGGCAACCTTCCGCGCCGTTCGCATGTCGTGCGTCACCACCACGCTGGTGACCGGGTAGTTACGACGTGTGGCCAAGATCAGCTCGTTGATCACGTCGCTCATGATCGGATCGAGTCCCGTGGTCGGTTCGTCATACACAACCAATTCGGGCTGCAGGATCAACGCACGCGCCAGCCCGACACGTTTTCGCATCCCGCCAGAAATTTCGGCCGGAAACTTCATCGCCGCTTCCGGTGGCAAACCAACTTCCGACAGCTTTTCCATCACACGGCCTTCGATTTCACTGTCCGATGCCTTCTCATGTTGCAGGATCGGGAACGCGACGTTGTCAAATATGTTCATGCTGTCAAACAGTGCCGCATTCTGAAACACAAACCCGAAACGGCGGCGGGTGCGCGTCATCTCCTGCTGGCTGATCCGCCCAAGATCGCGTCCATCAAATATCACCGTGCCTTCGCTCGGCGGTATCAGGCCGACGATCGTTTTCATCAACACAGTTTTGCCGCATCCGCTTTCGCCGATGATCGCTAGCGTTTGTCCTCGCTGGATCTGCAGATCGATCTCTTTCAAAATCGTTTGCGACTCAAAACGGACCGTCACCCCGCGGACATCCACAATCGGACAATCTGCTTTGGCGACATCGTCCAATGTGTCAGGATCCAGCGGCACGCTCTGGAAATCGAACTCCTCAGCTTTGTCTGGGGTCATAGCGAAGTTTCCGGTGCCCATACCGCGTAATAAAAAGCGTCTAGCAGGATGTTGAGTACTAGGTCGACCCCCAAGATCAAGACAAACGACATCACGAATGCAGCCGTCGCGGCCTGCCCTACCCCTTCAGCACCCGCTTGGCAGTTAAATCCACGATAACAACTGACGATCGCGATGATCGCGCCAAAGAAAAAGCTTTTTAAGATCCCGCTAAACAGGTCATAACCGGTTACAAAGTCGGCGCTGTTTTGCAGATACGCCGCGTGGTCGATCCCCAGCACAATGACACTATAAAAATACCCACCGACAATGCCCATGAAGTCGGCCATAATCGTCAGCGCAGGAATCAACAACAGGCAGGCCAGAAAACGTGGCACGACCAGATAATGAATCGGGTCAGCCCCCATCGTTGTCAGTGCTTCGATCTGCTCAGTAACCCGCATGGTCCCGATCACCGCAGCGATCGCGCTGCCGACTCGCCCGGCTAGCATCGTGGCCGCTAAAACCGGGCCCAGTTCACGCACCAGCGAAGAATTGATCACCGCGCCCAAGCGATTTTCCATCCCGATCATCGCGAACTGACGATGGCTTTGGACCGCTAGTACCATGCCGATGAAGGTGCCGGTCAGCGCCACCACGGGCAGGCTCAGCACGCCGACGTGGTAGAAATTGGTCAGCAGCGTCCCCTTGGCTGGACGTCGCGTGAACATCCAAACGAACATCCGGTAGGCAAAAATTGTGATATCACCGACGGTCGATACGCCGTCGACCACCATGCCGCCCCAATCGGTCACCCAGTGCGAAAGTTTACCAGGGCGTTTTTCGCCAAGCGGCAAATCGTCCCGATAGGTAAGTCCGGCCATCGCAGCTTAAGTCCGGTCCGACGGATTGAATCCTTTGGCCACGAAAACGCGAGGCCACCTGTCAGACTGTATCGACAGCTCTGGTTGCGGAACTTAAGTTGACTTTTACGGTTGGGCGGGGCGTTCCGGCGTCGGCTCAAGGCAAACTTGCGGTCACTTGCCCGAATTGGCGTACTGCAGACGAGGATCGTCTAGCCCCAAACGCTTCATTTTCTTGTACAACGTCGTGCGATTGATCCCCAACTTGTCCGCCGTCGCCGATCGATTCCAGTGGTGATCGTGCAGCGTCTTGAGAATGATTTGACGTTCTGGTTCAGCCAGTGCGCCGCGCAAGTGAGTGCCATGCGACTGGACGGGTTGTTCCATTGCCGGGGAGGCTGCGTTTGTCGAAGCTGGCATTGTGTCACGCATCTGTGGCGGATTCCATAGTTCCGGCGGCAGATCTTCGACCGTCAGCTTAGGCCCCTGCCCCAGCAACACCGCCCGCTCGACAACATTTTCCAACTGGCGAATGTTTCCTGGCCACGAGTATCGCTGCAGCAGGTTCATCGCTTGGCTATCAAAGCCTTCCGATTTACGGCCACCTGCTTTTACGATCTCTCGCAGAAAATGATCGACCAACAATGGGACATCGCCAGGTCGCTGCCGCAGCGCCGGCAATTCGATCCCGATGACGTTGATTCGGTAGAACAAGTCTTGGCGGAACTTGCCCGCTGAGACTGCTGCAGCCAAGTCTTCGTTGGTCGCCAAGATCACGCGAGTATCAACCGATCGCGTTTTCACTCCGCCCAGCGGTTCAAACTGAAACTCTTGCAAAACTCGCAATAATTTCACTTGCAGGGCTGGTGTGGCGGTACCGATTTCGTCCAAGAAAAGCGTTCCGCCATCGGCCAGATCGAACTTCCCCAGTCGGTCCGACGCCGCACCGGTAAACGCGCCAGCGACATGGCCGAACAATTCGCTCTCCAGCAATGTGTCGGGCAACGCACCACAGGCGACTTCGATAAACGGCCCGTTGCGACGTTGGCTGCGGTTATGAATCGCCCGGGCGATCATCGATTTGCCGGTACCGTTCTCGCCAGTGATCAGGATCGATGCCCGGGCGTCGGCGACACTATCGATCACCTTGAAAATCTTATGCATCCGGTAATCGTGGCTGATGATGTTTTCCATCCCCAACCGCGTTTCCAATTGCTGGCGCAGTCGCTCGTTCTCTTCGGTCATTTTTCGCTGGCTGGTGGCACGATGAATCGCCAGCAGCAACTCTTCGTCGATCAGCGGTTTGGTCAAGACATCAAACGCGCCAGCCCGGACCGCATCTACTGCCGTTTCGGGCGTTGCATAGCCGGTAATCACCAGAACGCTGCATTGCGGTTGCAACCGGCGAGCGTGCTGGATCAGTTCGAATCCGTCATCTTCGCCCAACCGCAAATCGGTCAGCATTAAACCGAACGAGGCTTGTTTCAGTTTTGACTTTGCAGCGGCAAGCGTGTGAGCGATTTCGACCAAATACCCCTGTTCGCTCAACCACTGCCCCATTGAATCTGCGAGATAAAGATCGTCATCGACCAGCAATATCGAGTCGGTGGGTGGCATGAGGCAAAGTAGGGTAGGAGGTGTCGGCTTGGGGCATCGCGCATGCCCGCTCGCACGGAAAGTCTTGGCAGCTAGGGTATGTAGGTCGCGATGTCGTGCTAGGCAAGCAAGTCGATTCAAAAAAAATCGTTTGCATCGGTTAATGCTTTTGATTCGCGTTGACATGTTGGGGGCAGTTTCAATAGGACATTTTGTGGAGGTATTTGAGTTTGGCCAAAAAGGGTGTTTGCGATGCGATCTTCCCGCGCGCGCCTTAGCCATCAACGCGGTGGCAAAGCGATCAATGCTTGTTTTCGATTCGTCGTTACGATCAGCCTGATGCTCGTCATTCTGGCTTCAGCACATCCATGCCAGGCACAGGAGTTGGACCAACTGCGTGAAAGCGTGCGCCAGCCCCGCCCGTCCAGCTCAACCGGTGCGTCCAGCCCGGAAAGAAGCGAGCGTCCGCGCCGCGAGGACAGACAGCGTCGCTGGTCTGATGACGACGAGGATTGTGATGATGACGGTTTGTGGGTACTTGTAGCCTTTGGAGCTTTTGCGGTTGCGACAGCACCCTTTTGTTTGCCACGCAGTTTCGTTGACGACGATTCGTTTGCTGCCGGACAATTCAGCGGGTATCCCTACTGCGAGGGCAGTTCAGGCTTGATGCGAATCGGCGGCGAGAACTGCGATTCCCCCGAACCCTTGGTATCAATCGAATCTTATGACTGGTTGGTACGAATGCGGACCGAGTACGCAGAATCATTCGACGATATTTCGCGCACTGGCGGCCAGTTGCTGTGGGACACGTCGAGTCGCTGGGGAATCGATACACAGTTTGATAATCTTCGCGAGTCTCGTGATCTGCAACCCGATGACGACCTATGGGTCGGAGATGCCAATTTGGTGTTTCGCTTCGCACAAAGTCCCCGCGTGCAAATGCGTACCGGTATCGGATTCAATTGGTTGAAAGACGACGCGCAATCGGACTTTGGGTTTAACTTCACCTATGGAGGCGATTTCTTCGTCAAGAAACCCTGGGTCGTATCGACTGAAATCGATTGGGGGTTGTTGGGAAATGCCAATCTCTTTCGTGGCCGCGTGACGACGGGAATCACGTGGCATCGTTGCGAGTTTTATACCGGATACGAGTATCTCGAAATCGGCACCATGGAACTCAACGGGCTCGTCGCTGGAATCCGATTGTGGCAATCCGGCCGTTTGCCGTCCTTCTAACTGGACAACAAGTAGGCCGAAACAAGCGTAGCGCCGTTCCGGCATAACTGCTTCGGACCCGGCATCGTTGGCGCTATTCAAGCTCGTCCCAACGGGCTTGGCGTGCTAGACACGAAACCGGCACCGATTTCAGGCCAAAAGAACGGTGACAATAGAACACCCATGCGAGCCTACAAGATATTCTGTTGTCCCCATTCTTTTGTCGTACAAGTATCGTTGGCGACGGTCGGGCTTGTCCCGAATGGGGTGGACTTAAGGGGATTCGGGCGGTTTCGCGGCGGCGGCAGCGGCGATGCGTTTAGCCCGGTTCGGCCGGGGCTTCTTAAGCTTAGTGTAATTCGTCAGATTTCGGGGAATACCACAATTGGTGCCAGCCACGAATTTACGAGCCACATATTTACGTTTGTCATCAAAGCACGGGTCTGCGTAGCGATATCAACAGGCGCAAGACGCTGGCTTCAAAGGAGTCACATAATCGAGCAAAGTAAAAAGGTCACACGCCAAAACGCCTCCATCTGCTTGAGACCGCCATCCCCAACGGGTGCGGTCGCTGATCACCCAGAAATCAAAAAACTTCAGCGTTGCCGAAATCACGCTTGGTTATCTAGGCAAGCGAGGCCGGCCAAGGGTTCCCGGTAAACCCTCTCTCATTCGGCCACCCCCAAGAATATTCAACCCGGCCTACGGTCCGTCTTCAACCGTAGATTCACTCGGACTCTGGTGCTTTTGAACGAAATGGATTACACACGTTTCTTTATTCGGAGCTAAAGCTCCGAGCTAAGACAACCAATGGCACCATCGGATGCTTCAATTCCCTCAAACCTACTTGAAGATATATGCAGATTCGATATCGCGAGTTAAAGCTGCATAAACAACACCATTGCGATCACTAGCTGCAAGACAAACTCCCGGTTCAAGACTAAACCTTGTAAATGCACGATTTGTTGAATCGTATCGTGTTTGATTTTGACACGTGAGCGCCGCTTGAAGGCAGCGTGCCCTGGATACAGATGACATCAATGCCTCTATCTCAGGCCATTGATCATCGGAAATTGTTCGTACAAGCAGGTTGCCGGACGGCTTGTTTGCTTCACCTCCGCAAACCCAACAGTAGTAAACGAGAAGTACGTGCCCTCCTGCTTGTTCGAATTCCAGGAAGAACCTTTCTTCTGTCCTCGAAGATCTCAGGGTCAATGTTTTTCGACGAGAAATAGTTGTTCCAACACGTGAATTTGGCGTCGCGACAGATTGCGACTGCCGCGGAATGTGTTGTGTTTGATTTCGACTGTATCAACATTGCCGAACCGTTGCAGCGTTGCCAACATCTCGCTCGGTGAAATGAATCCTTCATCGTTGAATGAGATCAACAGAAACTTTGCATCTAGGTTTTCTAATAAGTCGACCAAGAGTGGTAATGAATGGTCGCGGACGTTGTAGCCCGACCGCTGCCACTTTTTCGGAATCCCCGACACTTTGCTGACTTCGATCGGTTCTTGGTATCCGGCGATCAGGTTCAGCATGAAGTAGTTTGATCCGTAAGGGTGTTGGTTATACGGTGGGTCGATGTAAGCCAGGTCGATTTCCTTGATTTGTCTCGCCACTGCGTTGGCGTCTTCCTGGTAAACTAGCGACCGGCATTCGAATCGGCTTAGTATTGGCAGGCTCATCGTGATTTCGCCGGTGATGCGGTTGATCGCGTTCTTGCCGCTGCCGCCGAATTGGCCGATGCCGGTTGTTCTGTCTTTATAAAAACCTTTAAACACTCCGGCGGTGTTGGCATGAATCGATGCCGCACTGAGCAGTGGCCCGAGCAACAGATCGCGGTCCGTTGCAGACGCTTCTTCGATCAATTGTCGATAATGGTCTAGTCGCCGCGCATTTTCGCGTGTGTAGAAGGCGCGATCTTCCGGCGTGATGCTTTGCTCGTCACGCGGTGCGTAAAGGCGCTCGATGAAACCTGGCGAAAGCCGCTCGCTGGCAACTCGCCGGTTCATTTCAGCGACCGTCGTGGTTAAGCCGTCCCAGTCAACTGCGCTGTGGTTTCGCAAATAGCAACGTGCGACGGTCGCCGCGTAATCTTCTAGATCATTGCTGATCAAGGTTTCCGCATGCGCCTTGAGGTATCGCGAAACGACACCTGACCCGCTGAACGCATCAAAAATGGTCAACTTGCCTTTGCCGAGTCGATTCTTCACCTGTTCGACCGATTGTCCGATAAAGCCCAGCAATCCGCGTTTGTTGCCGATGTATGTGATCAATTGCCGAGTCAGGTAGTCGTGGCTCTCGGTCATCATAAGGTTTTAATAAGACTTAGCAAAAATTGCGTGCTTCGCCGCTGGCTTACCGGTGAAGAAACAGGTTCCCGGTTGATCGTTGTTGTCTCTTGGGATGCAGCGGATCGTGACCTTCAATTCCTTTAACAGCGGTTGCAAGACTTCGTGGTCCGCGAAATGGCAAATCGCAAACCCGCCATGAATCTCGGGATTCGATTCGTTTTTCGGAGTGAAGAAGTCGCGGAAATCCTTCTCATTGGTAATGACTCGCGTGTAGTCGCTGCGCAACTGTTTCGCGCGGTCAAATAGGTTTTGCTGGATATCGGCCAGCATGTTCGCAATCTCTTGCGTAGCACCTGATCGCGGCAGGCCAAAACTTTTGGCTTGATCTCGTCGGCCGACGAACATCGACTGGGAGTCGATGTCTTTGGGGCCGACTTCGATACGGATCGGAACACCACGTTTGACATGGTGCCATTTCTTTTCACCGCCGCGTACATCGCGATCATCGATCTCAACACGGATCGGGACGCCGGCATACGTTTGAGCCTTTAATTCATCGCGAAGCGTATGCACATATTGCAATACGGCGGCGCGAGTTTCTTCGTCGCGATAAATCGGCAAGATGACAACGTGTGTCGGTGCAAGTCGTGGTGGAAGGACGAAACCGTCGTCGTCGCTGTGGGTCATGATCAGTGCGCCGATCAGTCGTGTTGAAACGCCCCAACTGGTCGTCCATGCGTATTGCAAATCGCCTTGGGTATCTTGAAAGCGAATTTCTTGGGCCTTCGAAAAGTTTTGTCCTAAGAAATGGCTCGTCCCGGCTTGCAGCGCCTTGCGGTCTTGCATCATCGCTTCGATCGTTAATGTATCGACCGCGCCGGGGAATCTTTCATCGGGTGTCTTGGATCCAATGGTGACTGGCATCGCCATCCAGTTTTCGGCAAAGTCGGCATAGACGTCGATCATTCGCTCGGTTTCTTCGATCGCTTCCTGGGCAGTCGCGTGAACCGTATGCCCTTCTTGCCATAAGAATTCCGCGGTGCGCAGGAACATTCGCGTTCGCATTTCCCATCGAACCACGTTGGCCCACTGGTTGATCAGGATCGGCAAATCGCGATAGCTTTGCACCCACTTGGCATAGGTCGCGCCGATGATCGTTTCGCTGGTCGGACGAACGATCAGAGGTTCTTCCAATTCACCGGCCGGTTGTAATCCGCCGCCCGGTTTCGGTTCCAGGCGATGGTGCGTGACGACGGCGCATTCCTTGGCGAAACCTTCGACATGTTCGGCTTCCTTTTCCAAAAAGCTCATCGGGATGAACAGTGGAAAGTAGGCATTTTGGTGCCCCGTCGCCTTGAACATATCGTCCAGTGCCCGTTGCATGTTTTCCCACAACTGGTAGCCCCACGGTTTGATCACCATGCAGCCACGAACCGGCGAGTTTTCGGCTAAGTCCGCTGCCTTGATCACCTGTTGGTACCACTCGGGATAGTCATCGACGCGGGTGGGCGAGATCGCGTTTTGGGGGGCCTTGGCCATGGGACTCGTGTCAGACAGAAGTTCAAAGAGAGAGAGCGGGCGCCCCGGTGGCGGCCCGCCGATTAGCCAGCAAGTTTAGCGACCGCTCGCCATAGCGAGAACGGCACGCACGTCAGCAGGGCGTGGTCGCGGGTGCTGGCGCGGTCGCGAACCAGGAAAGGATCGCTAGTGGCAACGGGATGGCGACGAAAATCCACATCGCGATGTCAAAACTGCCGGTAAAATCGCGTACCGTGCCTGCGATCAACGGGCCCAAACTCGACAGCGCGATGCACATCGTCGTCAGCATGCCGCGAATCTTGCCCAAATGCAGCCGGCCGAAGTAACGTGCCCACAGCGGTTGAACCGCGCCGGAGTGAATGCCGAGCGTCGCGCCCATCATCACCGACGCGGCGATTGCGGTCAGCGGATGGGTGGCAAAAAAGAGTGTGACGATCCCCAGCGCAGTACCCGCCAATCCGATCGCCATCAGCGGAGGCGACTTCATCCGATCGGCCAACACGCCTCCGATGAACTGCATCACAGCCATGCTGATTGCAAACGTCATCATCGACGTCGCCGCATGCACTTCCGTCAGTCCCCGTTCTTGGTAGATCGGCACTAGACAGAAAAACAGCGCGGTGTGAACCAACCCGAAGGCGGCTGTTCCGAGCGCCGCGACCCAAAACGCGAACGTGCGCAGCGTTTCTTGCAGCGTGAAATCATGTTCGCTGACCGTGTGATAGGCCGGCTTTACGGGGGAGTTGGCATGCGCTTTCGGTGCGACCGAGCCGCCATCGATTTTTTGGCCGACGTCTTCGGGGCGATTGCGGAACAGGATCCAATAGACCGGAAACAACACTGACCAGATACCGATGCCGAAAAACAGATACGCCCCACGCCATCCGAACTCGCTGACCAGCCACAAGTTGACCGCTGGGATCAGCGCCATCGATCCGGCGTGGCCAAGGCTGCGGATTCCTTCGACCGTTCCCAAGCGTCGGTCGAACCAAAACGGCAAAATACTGCTGCTGACCAGCGATAGCGCTCCTGGCCCAAGCATTCGCAGCAGGCAGAACGCGACCATCAATGTCCACCAATTTTGTGCCGCGCCGGTCATCAAACAAGCAACACAAAACAACGACAACAGCCCCAACAGCGATCGCCTCAATCCATAACGGTCCATCAGGGCACCGATATACATGATCGGGATTGCCCCCAGCAACGTTCCCAGCGTGTAGGCAGCACCGAGTTGGCTGTGCGACAGATTCAACGATTGACGGATCGGTTCGTTGAAGATCGAGATCCCCAGCGTTTGGCCGGGCGAGTTAGCGACCATCGCCAGCATGGCCAACGGAACGATAACCCATCCGTAATAAAGTCGGCTTTCCTGTGCCGCAGGGGCGTGGATCGTCGGTTCGCAGACCACCGGCGCATGCGTTTGGTCGATGCGGAACACATCCGCCACTGGCCCGCTGGGGGCGTCCAGCAAGCACTCTGCGCTTTGGGTCTTCATCATCCTCGGGTCATCTCATTTCTTGCCTAACAACCTCCACTGTTGTTAAACGACCTCTTGCCGGCAACGGCAGTTCACCCCACATTCATAAACCGGTTTATTGGGGCGTTTTATCTCGCTTCGTCGCGGTCCTAATGGCAAGAAACTCCATCTCGGGGTTTTCGCGTTTCATGTATTCCGCATCCCAACTGGTCTGATACAGCACGGCCGGTTGTCCATACTGATCTTGAACCAAACGCGAAGTATAAGGAACGTGCAATTTCGCGATCTGTTCATCGTCGGCATCGATCCAGCGTGCCAGTTTGTAAGGCAGCCACTGGATGTCGGTCTCGGCGCTGTATTCGCTTTCCAGGCGATACTTCACGACATCGAATTGCAGTTCACCGACGGCGGCCAGCATCGGGTCACGGCTGGACGCTTTGGGGTCGAGGAACATCTGGATCGCTCCTTCTTCGAGCAATTGCTCTAAACCGCGAGTGAATTGTTTTCGTTTGAGTGTTTGGCGACAGCGAAGGATCGCGAAATACTCGGGTGAAAACTGCGGCAGCGGTTCAAAATTGACGGGCGGCCCGACGCACAGCGTATCGCCCAAATGGAACTCGCCAGGATTGACCAGCCCGATGATGTCGCCCGGAAACGCTTCGTCCATCGTTTCGCGTTCTTGCCCGAAGACACGGTGTGCGCGAGGCAAGCGGATTTTCTTGCCGGTTCGCGTGTGCAGCACTTCCATATCGCGTTCGAACCGTCCGGAGCAGATTCGCACAAACGCGACGCGGTCTCGGTGTCGCGGGTCGAGGTTCGCTTGGATCTTGAACACAAACCCTGAAAACTGAGGCCGATCGGACTGGATCGGTCCGACGTCGCTCATTCGGTCGGTCGGTGGCGGGCAAAGTTTCAAGAACCCTCGCAGGAAGTGTTCGACGCCCCAGTTTGACAGCGCGCTACCGAAGAAGACCGGCGAAATCTTGCCGCCCAAAAANNGGTGCCACCGCCGGGTCATCCAGCGTATCGATGTCGAAGGTTCGGAAAGGCGTTCGCGTGTCGCCACGGCGATCTTCGAAAACATGCGCCTTGCCGGTGGCGATTTCAACGATCCCGCGAAAATCGACTCCGGTACCGATCGGCCAATTGAATGGCACGACGTCGATCCCGAGTTTATTCTCGACTTCCGACATGATTTCCAGCGGCGATTGGCCTGGGCGGTCGACTTTGTTGACGAAGGTCAGCACGGGGATCCGGCGAAGGGCACAAACCTGGAACAGTTTTTCCGTTTGCGTTTCGACCCCCTTGGCCAAGTCGATCACCATCACTGCGGCGTCGGCGGCCATCAGTGTCCGGTACGTATCCTCGCTGAAATCATGGTGACCGGGCGTGTCGAGCAAGTTGACTTGAAAGCCTTCGAACTCGAAGGTCAAAACAGTCGAGCTGACCGAGATTCCTCGCTGTTTTTCCAGTTCCATCCAGTCCGAAGTGGCCGATCGCTGCGTTTTTCGCCCCCGCACCGCTCCGGCAACTTCGATGCAACCGCCGAACAGCAGCAGTTTTTCGGTCAGCGTCGTTTTTCCCGCGTCGGGGTGCGAAATGATCGCAAATGTTCGCCGTCGCTCGACTTGTTGGCGGATTTTGGGGTCAGATTGTGTCATCAGCAAACATTTCTCTCGTCTATCGGCGGACGTCGCTTTTGTTCAAAATGCCAGAGGCGGTCGTTGTCGCGATTGCCACCAACCCCAGCCCGCGTTTCGCAATCGGCCTCTCGGAGGCCACGGACCATAGGCCGGGTTCATGCCGACGAAGATCCCCATGGCCGCCAAAAACGAATCCCTGATCGAAGTTGACGATCGCCTTATCGATCTCCGCAATCGCCCTCTGGCGGCGTTCTTAGCATGGTTGATACCCGGTGCGGGTCATTTTTACCAGCGACGGCACGCCAAGGGAACGATGTATCTGGTCTGCATCTTGTCATTGTGGATCATCGGATTTTCGATCGGCGGGTTCCATGTCGTCTACGCATCGCGATTTCCTGGCGATCACCGCTGGCATTATTACCTGCAAGCCGGAGCCGGTTTGGTCGCCCTGCCGGCGCTGATTCAAACCCGCCACATCAACAAGTACACGTCGCTGCAATCCGGCGTGACCAGCGGAGATTACGAGCCGCTGTGGTGGGGTTTTATGTCGCCACCGCATCGCCCGGTCGCGGAAGAAAAAACCGACGAAGTGTCGGCTTGGTACGCTCGGCATGGCGCGGGCTACGAGATGGGCACCTGGTATACGATGATCGCTGGGCTGTTAAACATTTTGGTCATCTATGACGCCTACGCCGGTCCGCTGGGGATTCCGATCAGCGGTCGCAAACGGCCCGAGGACGCAGCGGAATCGGTAGAGAAGTCGAAAGCTTGATCCGAAGCGAGCGGTTTACCGATCAATGAAGATTCAAGCACGCCCAGCACCAATCATCCGAGTGTGAATTAAACGTAATGCTGTCTATATCACCCACCTACCTGCTCTACTACGTTCCGTTGCTGGTCGCGATCAGCCTAGTTTACGGCGCGACTCGTCACGAGGATATGCGATTGGTGCTTCGCCACGCCGTTTATACCGCTTATTGGATTACAGCGTTCATGGGCGTGATTTTTGTAGTCATCTGGTTGATGGGGCTTTTTGTTTGATGCAATGGTTATCGTTGGTGGAATCGGTCGTTCAGCATTCCACAATTTTACCAGGCTCGCAGCACGCTGAATAAGTTATGAGATTGGTCGGTCCATCGCGGCGCGCTGTCCAATTCTGCTTGCGTCGGTGGCATCGCCTCCCATAATTCTGGCGCGTCCCAAAGCGGGTTGTCCGGTTCGCCGGCCAGCATCCACAACGCCGCTTTGATGTGTTCTTTGGGTCTCGCCCGGCTAGTCACCAAACGGCTTTCCAGGCCATTGTCGTTCGCCAGACGGTGGACGAGCGGAGCCAGATTGAGGTGATTGTTCGATACGTGAATGGCAAGCATGCCACCGGGGGCGAGCATTTTCTTATATAGGGCAATCGCTTCCAAAGTGAGCAGGTGAGCCGGGATCGCATCGCTGCTGAACGCATCGATCGCCAAAATGTCATACTGATGCTGTTCCATTCTTTCCAGCACCAGCCTGCCGTCGCCCAAATGCAGTGAGACGGTTGCGTAGGAGTCGCGTATAAACGAGAACCTTTGTTTTGCGATGTTGATCACTGCGGGATTGATTTCGATAAAATCAAAGTGGTCGCCTTCGCGGCCATAGGCCGCCAAGACGCCACACCCGAGTCCGACGACGCCGATCTTAAGCGGTCTTTCCGTTCCTGCTGCGATGATCGCTTTGCCGACGCCACTTTGCCGAGCATAATATTCCGTCGGTTCCAGTTGGAAGGGTGCGTGCCGTTGTTTACCATGCGATGTCGAACCGTGCGCAAGCGTCCTCACCCCGTTTTCGTCTTCGACCCGAACGACGCCAAAAAAATTGCGATCCCATGATACGATTCCGGGGCGATCGAGTTTATAAGCCGCACCGATGGAAAGTAAAGGCAATGTGAAGGCAAGTACTCGCGTTAGGCCAAGCGATTTCCAGCTACGTTCCATACGGCCTTGATCGCTCCACGACCAACTGCGGTGTGCCACCAGCAACAGCAGCGCGATCGCTCCGCCGGTCGCCTGGGTCACCGGAATTTCGGAATACGTCGACAACATCAGCGGGCAAAAGATCGCGACAATTACACCACCAATCGCACCACCGATCGACAGGCAGACATAAAATTGTGTCAGTGCGGCGACCGGAGGGCGCAGTCGCGCCACTTCGCCATGGCACATCAGGCACATGCTGAATAAGAAGATTGACGAGCATGCCCCCGTTACCAGCATTTGAAGGTTGGCGGGAATCAACCAGGTCATCTGCAAGACGGCCAGCGAAGCAACTGCGATGGCCGCGGTCCATTTCGGCTGGTAGTAACGTGGTGAGTCAAAGCTGATGATGAAACTGATCAGGTATAAACTTAAAGGCAAAATCCATAAGAACGGAACGACCGCCACTTCAGAGCAAAGTTGTGCCGTCGTCACCAGTAAAAGTGTCGAGGCTACTGCGGGTAATGCCACCCAAAGAATTTTTTTCCATCTTTGTATTTTAACGAAGCCATTTTTGGATGGCACTTCAGACGCTTGTGGCGTGATGTTTCCAGACGTGACCAGTCGGTAGATCAACACGGTTTGCACAAGCACAAACAACGTGAACAAAATTACCCAAAGTGCCGATTGGCCAGCGACCGAAATATAAGGTTCGACCAAAAACGGATAACTTAACAGCGCAGCCAAAGATCCGACATTTGATAACGCATAGAGGCGATAAATACTGTCGCTTGATGTTCGCAGCGACAGCCACGCTTGGATCAGTGGGCCAGTGCTGCTGAGCAAAAAGTAGGGCAACCCGACATGTGCGGCCAGCATCAACAACAGGTGCAGGATCGGTTGTTCGTCGCCGCTCGGTTTCCAACTCTCATCAGGCGTGATGTCCAGCGTGCAGAGTGCCAGCGTCAGCAGCGACAAATGGACCAGGCCTTGGCGTCGTGGTCGCAGGTAAGTTTTTAAGCAATGTGCGTAGATGTACCCTGCCAAAAGCAGCACTTGAAAGAACAGCATGCAGGTTGTCCACACCGCTGGCGTTCCGCCAAACCATGGCAAGACGCATTTACTGATTACCGGTTGGACTTGGAAAACCAGAAACGCACCGACCAGCGTCGCCGTTGCGTACGGGAGGACAGAAAATCGCTTTGCGGCTTGGGCGGATTGAGGATGGTTCACGGCAATGACTGGCAAAGGAGACGGATTTTCAGCGTACGGACGTACTGCAAAACCCTAGCTCATGTCTTGAGGGCGCCCGATGCGATCTCGCCGTCCGGATGCCGCCAATCCGTTTGCGAAATCGCTAGAACCGGATCGATCGGTAAATGCGGTGAACCGCCCCCCTGCCCTGCCCTTCCCTGCCCTGCCCCGAAATGAACACAAGCCGCCCTGCCCCGTTAGCATTTACCGCCCCTCTGTTTTTGTCGCCCGGCAGCTTAGCATTATGGTGACGCGAACCCGATTGATCGGTTCGGTGGAGTATTGCGACTTGGGAGAAACGCTGGTGAGCAAAGAGAAGATCGAAGAACTGTTGCGGCAACTTCACAACGAATTGGCCGAAGCGGACAACGTGGATGCGGAGTTGAGCGAAAAATTGCGTGGCACTGCCGCTGAAATCCAAACCGCGTTGCAGCGTCAACCGTCGCTGCCCGCGACCATCGACGAAGCGCCCGAGAGCGAATCAACCGGCGTGATTGACCAATTGCGTGACGCGGCTGAGCGGTTTGAAGATTCTCACCCCACGCTGACAAACACCGTCGGACGGATCGCCGATGCCTTGTCGCAACTGGGAATCTAAGCCCGATCGACGGTCGCGGAGATGAACCCGAACGGTTCATCTGTAACCACGAAGATCTCGTTTTCATTGGTCCGCCCAAACGGAGCCAAGTTAAACGCGATGTGGTGTTTGTTGGGCATCGTAAGCGTGATTGTTGAAATCGAGTCAGTGGCCGATAGTGCAGCTTCGGCCATCTTATACAACGTCTCTTGCACCGACCGGCTATAATGATTGATGAACGCTGAAAGCAGTGCCGAACGGATTTGCTTTCGGATCTGGTTATGATCTTTAGCCTGGGCGTTATAGGTCCATAAAGCTTTCATCGATGTCGCCAAAATGCGATCGTNNTGATGTTGGCGTCTCGTTATCCGTTCCCAGAAAACCATGGGGACAATCGAGCAAGCGATGCCACTTCCGTTCGCTCAGGCTGACTGTCACGCGATTGACGTGGGCGTATTGCCGCAGGAAGTGATTGGCAACCGTATTTCCGAACGATTCGATCGAGTCCAGCGGGTCGTCTTTGGCAAGCACATAAATCGTATTGCGACAGGTATCCGTCGCGATCACCAATGAATTGTCCCCGTCGGTGTAAGCGGTGTCAAAGCTTCCCTGCAGTTCAACATCAACCGTGATCTCGACCAGTTCGTGTCGTTCATCACGGGGTGGGGAAACGCGAGGGCGTTTGATCTTGCTGATCCGAACGCGATGTTTCCCATACGTCTGTTGAACCAATCGGGCACTCATTCTGCTTAGACCTGTTCGATGGGGATGCGGGGTGTATAACCAAGATTAAACGAGAGGATATGGTTGCCACAAACGATAGCGGGAAATGATGTCCAGAAAAGCCGCCATAGGGCCGAGCGACTTCGCAAACGCTGGTGACGCCTTTGCGATTCATAGCCAGCGAGTCGTTTTGCCCGATGCAATCGCGCCAGCCTGCGTAGTCGTCCGCCAGGGCGTGATCACCGAGATTTTACCGAGCGTCAACGATTTTGAAGTGCCGGTGATCGACGTTGGCGAGCTGGCCATTTTGCCAGGTTTGATCGATCCGCATGTCCACTTTAATGATCCCGGACGCGATGATTGGGAAGGGTTTCAAAGCGGGACGCTGGCCGCTGCGGCCGGTGGCATCACCACGATCGTCGATATGCCGCTGAACTCGTCGCCGGTCACGACCACGGCATCGGCAATGGCGGCGAAAGTTGCTGCGGCGAGCGGTCGCATCGCCATTGATGTCGGCTTGCATGGCGGATTGGTGCCAGAAAACGCCCATCTTGTCGCGGAATTGATCGACGCGGGCGTTATCGGTATCAAGGCGTTTCTTTGCCACAGTGGGATCGACGATTTTCCGAATGTGTCGCGTGAGCATTTGGAGGTCGCGATGCCACAGCTAGCCGATGCCGGTGTCGTGCTGCTGGCGCATGCCGAGATCGCCACGCCCGTGCCGCCGATGCCCGATCCGCGATCCTATCGCGATTACTTGGCGTCGCGTCCGCCACGTTTTGAACGTGACGCGATCGAGATGTTGATCGACCTTTGTCGCCAAACCGGTTGTCGCACCCACATCGTTCATCTCGCTGATGCCGGATCGGTCGACCGTCTGCAAGCCGCACGTGCCGCCGGATTGCCGATCACCGTGGAAACTTGTCCGCACTACTTGACCTTCACCGCCGAACAGATCGCCGATGGCCAGACGCAATTCAAGTGTGCCCCGCCGATTCGTGATACAAAAAATCGCGAAGGACTCTGGAAAGCGCTGCGTGACGGGGTGATCGACTTCATCGCGTCGGATCATTCGCCCTGTCCGCCGACGATGAAGGCGCTGGATAGCAGGCGATTCGATCAAGCATGGGGTGGGATCAGCAGCGTGCAGTTGGGATTGTCGGCGGTTTGGACCGAAGCGTCCCAGCGAGGTTTTTCGTTGCAAGACGTCGCCCGCTGGATGAGCCATTCACCGGGAAGTGTCTTCGGGATTGGTGCGGGCATCGCAGTTGGCAATCCGGCGTCACTGGTGATCTTTGATCCCGACGCAACATTTTGTGTCGATGCCGCCCAGTTGTTTCACCGCCATCGGATAACGCCGTATGATGGTAGGGTAATGCGTGGCGCGGTCCAGGCGACCTTGATTCGTGGTAAACCAGCTGTCACGGGGCAGGGTAAAATCATTTTTCGTTCTCGTGACAGGCATTCTTTATGATCGATCAACAAGTGGTCGACTCCTTCAGGCAATTGACCGACCAAGAATTGAGCCGTGTGCTATCGCGATGTTGCAGTTCGACCGCATGGGTCGACCGCGTGGTGGGCCAGCGCCCTTACGCCGACGGGATCGATCTGCACGTGGCTGCTGATCGCGCATTCAACGAATTGAGTGAACCGGATTGGCTGGAAGCGTTTGCGGGTCATCCCAAGATTGGCGACATCGACCAATTGCGGATCAAATTTGGGGGAGACAAGCTCTGGTCAAAGTCCGAGCAATCGCAAGTCGCTCGATCGGAGGAGCGGACGCTTGCAAGTTTAGCCCAGCAAAACGAGTTGTATGAATGCAAGTTCGGATTCATTTTTATCGTATGCGCGACCGGCAAGTCAGCGGAACAGATGCTTGACATGTTGAACAGTCGTCTTGGAAACGACCGCCAAGCGGAGATTCAAAATGCGAGTGCCGAGCAGCGAAAAATAACCCACCTTCGGATCGACAAACTCCAACCCGATTTTGCATTATCATGACCTCAATCACTACACACGTACTCGATACTTCGATCGGCAAGCCGGCTGCTGAGATCTTAGTGCAACTGTTTCGAATTGATGGTGACCAGGCGATATTGATTGGCGCTTCGGCAACCGATCAAGACGGGCGAGCACAAGAGATCGGCACGGAGTGGGAATTGCTTCGCGGCCGATATCGCCTTCACTTTGAAGTCGCATCTTATTTTGCTGCTCAAAAAAAGCCGACGTTCTATCCCGAAGTCTCGATCGACTTCCTGATTGAGGACGTTCACTCGCATTACCATGTTCCCCTGCTGATATCACCCTTCGGCTATTCAACCTATCGCGGCAGTTGAGTGATTAAAAAGTGGCGTAGGTTCACAGCCCAGGGAAGTGTTTTTACCTCTTTGGGATACGGAGCATTCACGCTGAATTGCCACGCTTAAAAAGTGCGCCGTTGCATCTTGCGTTAGAACCGCCTTACCCAACTGCGATCGTTGGGTCGACTGCGGTGCTGGGTTTTGATGTTCCTTTGGTCTCGGGTTTATCATCAAAGCGTGTCGGATCGGTGATGCGGTCAACATAAATCCACATCGCAACAGTCAGCCCGAAGATCAACGCTAGGGCGATCGAGCCTTGAATTAGAAGTTGCCGTTTCAATTCTCCAACAGGTTCATTCACTTTGGATAAACGGTACTGGACCAGTACCAATAAGTCAGAGGTTGGTTCGTTCGGATTGCCGTTTCGTTCGTTGGTGGTTGTCAGTTCTCGTGGTAGACCGATTGGCGCGATCGCTGCGAGCCATGGGCCTGAATAAAGTTGGCCGTTAGTCGCGCTGGCCATTGGATCGATGTAATTGACGTCGTTACTGTTCAGCAATTCGTCAAGCATTCTATCGGGGATGCGAAACCGCTTACCAGCGAGTTGGTCGCCGGTATCGGTTTGCTGGTCCATCAATGGGTGTTGCAGTACCGTTCCACGCAGCGGCCCATCACGGGCTTCGATCACGACCGCGAGTTGGTCGGTCAATTGGCTGTCTCGCATCGATTCGAAGTCGCCAAGATTGGTCGTGATTACGAATACGCCATCAGGCTGGCGATTCTCTGCAGGTTGGTTCTCTTCGGTATTTCCATTGAGATAGATCGGCATGCTGAAAGCGATTTTCCAAAGCCCGGTTGCCGTGCTTTGAAATGCGGCTGACAAATGGGGATGTTCCAGCGGCTTGATCGATTCGCGCGGCACATCGCGATCGAGGTCGTCGCGTCCGCCATGGAAATAGGTGCGGAAGGCAAAGTTGTATCCCGTGCTTAAGTTTTCATCGCTGACCGGTGTGTCCAGCACGATCGAAATGATGGTGCCAAGCGAGTCGGTGATGAACATCGTCGAAACGCTCGGGCGATGGTCATCATCGCCGCGATAGGTCGCCAGCCTGGAGCGGAGTTGAGCATCCAGGGCTTCCCGTTTCTCATGGTTTAAGAACTGTTGCCGGTTCGCTTTTGCCGCTTCGGGATTGGTCGCGATTTCGACCCGCAGGTCGGTAAA
>DIUH01000088.1 GCA_002428205.1 Planctomycetaceae bacterium UBA6163 | reverse complement strand
GATCGACAGCCCCGGATCGGGAACGACCAGACTCATGTCGACATCGACCACATCGCCAAACCCTTCGCAACGCGGGCACGCGCCGAGCGGTTGATTGAAGTTGAACAGCCGCTGCGAGGGCTCGGGGAAATCGATGTCGCACGCGTCACAGCGCCGCTGGGTGCTCAGGCGAGCGTAAGTCCATTGGCGGCCGTCGACCGATCGCATTGACGAATCGACCAACCAAGACGGAAGCGTTTCATCGCCGCCGACCGCAGTCGTCTGGTCGGTCATCACGATCGCTTTGCCGTAGCCTTCGGCCATCGCAGTTTCCAGCGATTCGGTGATCCGCGACAACTCCGCTTCGCCGGTCAAGCGATCGACAATCACGGTCGCCACGGCACCCGAACGGCCGACGGCCTTTGCGATCGCGGCCCGTTCGGATTCGGCCAAGTGGTACTGGGTTTCGCCGATAATCAGCCGCTGGTAACCGTCTTGTTGAAGGCCAAGAAGCAATTCGCTCGCCTGTTTACGATCGGGCAATTCGATCTCGAAACCGATCATCAACCGAGCCGCTTGGGGCAGCGACGCGATCTCGGTGGCGGCCAGCGGCGGGTCATAGCTGCGGACCGAGCGACCGCAACTGTGGCAACGCAGGGTCGCGATTTTGGCCATCAGCAACCGCAGGTGATCGGCGATTTCCGTTGCCGTGCCGACGGTGCTGCGACTGGTCCGCTGGGCCCCGGCACGAGTCACGGCGATTGCGGGCGGAATGCCGTCGATCGAATCGCAATCGGGCTTATCCAGCCGCTGAAGAAACTGCCGCGTGTAGGCGGAAAAGCTCTCGATGTAGCGACGTTGCCCTTCGGCGTACAACGTATCGAGGGCGAAGCTGGTTTTGCCGCTGCCCGAAAGTCCACAGACGACGACCAATCGGCCGCGAGGGACATCGACATCGATCCCTTTAAGATTATGAACCCGACAGCCGCGAACACGAATCAGATCTGAACGCATGGTTGGGCCAAAGGTAGCAGGCACTCTCCGAGTGCCGTCAAGCCACGAAAACCGCGATCAAATACACAACTTACGCGGAGCGAAAGGCAACTATCGGCGGGTTTTCTTGGTCTTGGCGTTGCCTTGGCGAACCTTAAACTTCGGGTTGCTCTTGCAAATCACGTAAATACGGCCGCGGCGACGCACAACCTGGCAATCCGGGTGGCGATGCTTAAGTGAACCGATGCTGCTGACAACTTTCATGGCAATTGACTCGAGTCTGCGAGGCTGACTGTTGTTTCGATAATTTATTCGAGGCGGAACGATACATCAGAGCTATATCGGTCTGCAAGGACAGATCAGCCCACGACAATCTCCACAAAACGGGCTCGGATTGTAACGCCTCGCCCAGAGTCCGGCAATGGTCCATCGGCCGATCCCGAAATCGCGAAATTACCGGTTTCGCAAACGATCAGCGTCTAGCGGGCTGGTGAAACAGCACCAATCCGAGTGGGTGCGGTGCAGATTGGCAAGTTACAACGCCAATTGCTGATGGCGATGCACAATGGCGTGAATCGTGTTAAGGTATTCGGCTCGCTGAAGGCTCCACGAGAGTCCCCATTCCCGAAAGAGACCGCGGAGGCGGCATACCACGATGACGGTTGATCAATACGCGATTTGCCCCTGCGGCAACGGCAAGAAAATCAAGTTCTGCAAGTGCAAAGACTCTTTGCCGGAACTTGACCGGATCACGACGATGCTCGACGGCGGCCAGATCGTCCCGGCGCTCGATCGGATTAATCGTGTCCTGGACGAACACCCCGACGCCGCATGGGCACTGGCGATCAAGGGGCGAATCCTGCTGAACCTGCAGGAATACACATCTTTGGCGGAAAACGCAGAGCGGTTCGTCCGCTTGCAACCGACCAACCCGCTGGCGTTGACCCAGCGTGCCGCCTCGCAAGTCTTTCGCGAGCAGATCACCGAAGCGACCGAATCGATTCTCGAGGCGTTGAGCGAAAGCAATCGGCAGGTCGATTCGTTTGTGTTGGAAATCGTTTCAGTACTGGCGTTCGCGCTGGCCAATTCGGGCAAATTCCTCAGCGCTCGTGCGTACGCGACGTTGGCATTGAGCGCCGAAGGGTTTGACGGCGGACGCACTGCGGCGCATGTGCTGCAGGAATTGAACAGCAGCCCCGCGGTCAACCACCTGTTGAAGGCGTTGCCACCCAATCGCCCTCGTCCGGAACGAGTCGAATGGGCTGAGCGATTTGATGAGGCGCTGGGACTGCTACGCAGCAATCGTATTGCTCTCGCCGAGACCAAGTTTGCTTCGCTGGCGCGAGCCTATCCTGGCGAACCGGCGATCCTGTCCGGGTTATTGTCGTGCGCCATCTGGAGCGCTAATGACCAAGGCCAAGCGGATTGCTTGGAAAAGCTGAGCCGTTGTGAACAGCTCGACATGATCGCCCGCAGCAAGATGCTGGCGACTAGTTATTTGGTTGAGACAAAATCCAGCAAGCTGGCGATCGACCTGGTGTCGTTGTCCGCAGAAGTTCAGGACATTTCGCAGGCCGAAATCGCATTACAGGCTCATTCTTTGTTCGCGCCGATTCCCGAACGGATGTTGAAGGGGTTTGTGCAACGAGAGGATGACGTGCCGCCACGTTCGGCGTTCCAAATCATGGACCAGGAGATCCCGGCCGATGATGTCCCACTGACGATTGACAACATTTCCGAGTCGACCGCGATCGTATTGCTGTTCGGCAAACAGACCGACCGGGCGGCGCGAATCGAGGTTCCCTCGGTCCTGCCACGTTTCGTCCAAAGCGTTAGCGATACGCTGAAGGCCGCCTTGGGCGAACTGGAATTGAAGCAAGAAACCGGTTTCCCGGTGCCGTTCACAGCCGCCAGCGAACCACGCGCGGCGATGATCAATCGTCGCCTGCCCCGAGTCGAAGTCGACAAATTGATCGGCGAATTCCAAACGAAAAGACTCGGCCATCGGCTTGCCGAACAACCGTTGCCAGCGCTAGGCAAGCGTTCGCTGCGGGATGTCGCGGGCGACGATTCGGTCCGGCTGCAGCGAGAAGCGGTCCTGCGGGTGTTGGAAAATACCGAGCAGCTCGCGGAGGAAGCTACCGTTTTGGACGAAGTCCGCCAGATCGCCGGCTTGGATCCGTTGCCGTTGATCGTCGCGAAAACCTCAGACGATATCGAAGAAGTCGACAATGCCGATCTGGCCCGTGTCGACTGCTCGCAGCTCGATTCCGATGGGCTGGCTTATCTGATGCAGCGTTCCCAATTGATTCATGCGGTTGTCGCTATCCGCAAAGCGGCAACCGAAGTGCTTGGGCGAGAAGAGAAAGCCGAAGACGCCGATCTGAAGGCGACCGCCTATTTGATGCTGATCGAGACCAATGCTTCGCCCGAGGATGCGGTGAAGTTGATCGGCGAAGCGAAAAATTATTATGACAAAGTCGGTATCGATAAGGCGCAACTGTTGCTGATGGAAGTTCCGATTCGCGTGAGAATGGGCGATTCCGAAGGCTTCCAAAGTTTGATGCGAACCCTGACGACCGAATACCGTGGTCGTGAAGAGGTGATGGCGGCGCTTCAGCAAATCCTTGTTTCGATCGGCCTGATCAATCCCGACGGTTCGCCGCGAACCGGTGGCCCGGCACCCGGCGCGATGTCAGCCGGCCCAGCGGCTTCGCCACCAGCATCCAGCTCGGGTCTGTGGACACCGGACAGCGGTTCGCCCGCATCGGCCGGTGCAGCGCCCGGTCAAGGCGGCAGCAAGTTGTGGGTCCCCGGAATGGACTGATTTGTCTTGGCGGCAATCATGGGAGACTGATGTGCAAACTTCCGCCAGCGACCAGGCTTGGATGATGCGAGCGATCGACTTGGCCGTGCACGGACGCGGCCAAGTGGAACCCAACCCCATGGTCGGCTGTGTGCTGGTCAAAGACGGCAAACTGATCGGTGAAGGTTACCATCGGCGATTCGGCGGTCCACACGCCGAAGTCGATGCGCTGCGATCGATCGCAGATCGATCGCTTGCACGCGGCGCAACGGCTTTCGTGACGCTTGAACCCTGTTGCCACACTGGCAAAACGCCCCCCTGCACCGCGGCGCTGATCGATGCCGGCGTGGGTCGCGTAGTGGCTGCGATCGCCGATCCGTTTCCACAGGTCAACGGCGGAGGGCTGGCACAGTTGCGACAAGCAGGGATCGAAACCGAAGTCGGTGTTTGCGAACGGGAAGCGACAAAATTATGCGCTCCCTATCTAAAAAGAGTTCGATCCAAACGCCCGTGGGTGATTGCCAAATGGGCAATGACGCTGGACGGTCGGATCGCGACCATCGCCGGCGACAGCCAATGGATCAGCGGTGAAGTCTCGCGCGGTGAAGTCCATCGATTGCGTGGCTTGGTCGACGCAATCATTGTCGGCGGCGGTACCGCAACGATCGACGACCCGACGCTGACGGCAAGGCCACCGGGCCCGCGACTGGCGACTCGAATCGTTGTCGCCAACAACCGTTTGCCCTCTGTCGCAAGCCGTTTGGTACAGACAATTGGCCAAGCGCCGTTGATGGTCGTGGTCCCTCATCAAGTTTACCCCTCGTCGGTCGAACCACTTACTGCGGCGGGTGCCGAAATCTTTCGCTGTGGCACCTCCGACCCTGTTGCGATGATCAACGAACTGTTGGAAGAACTCGGCAAGCGACAAATGACCAACGTGCTGGTCGAGGGTGGCGGCGGTCTACTGGGCAGTTTTCTTTCCGCCGACCAGATCGATGAAGTGCATGCCTACGTCGGAATGCGAATCGTTGGCGGTGCTGAGTCGCCGGGACCGGTCGCGGGCAACGGCTTTCGGATGCTGGTCGATTCGCCTGATTTTGAAATCGACCATGTCCAACAATTCGACAGCGACGTCTACATCATCGCACGCAAGCGTGCCGAAAAGAATCTTGGTACGTGACGGGACCGTTTACTCGCGGTCGTTTTGTCTCCACTGTGGCGCCATTGGACCGATGTGGCCCGCCTTCTTTTTCCCACCCGTTGCGGACCGATCAATCGCGACAAATCAACGATGCCACCGATACGCCTGGAATGCGACAGCGCATTAAGAGCGAGATCGCCCCTTTGCAATGGCAACTTTGTCGCTTGACCACCCTTAAAGAAAGCAATACCCTATCGCCAGAGCGGCACATCCCCCCTGGTGAAAATCGTGGCGTTGGCCGCTTCAATCGCTTCGTTTTGATTCATCATTTTCAACAAGTTGATCGGAGCAGGGTTATGAACCGTAATCGGAAGAGCGGCTTTACGCTCGTCGAACTATTAGTCGTCATCGCCATTATTGGCGTCATGGTCGGCTTACTTTTGCCTGCCGTTCAGGCGGCTCGTGAAGCAGCACGACGAATGCAGTGCAGCAACAATATGAAACAGATTGGGCTGGGCATTCACAACTATGAGAGCACCTATAAGTTTCTTCCGCCGGGATCGGCATTTTATGGAGGTGCCAATCTGACGGGCGTCGGCCCTGGCGGTAGATTTGCCGGCGGACAATTCAATCGGTCTCACTTGCTGGTGCGCATTTTGCCGTTTATCGAAGCGACCACTTTGTACGAGCAATTCGAGAACGATGTATTCCCGACGGATGACGCACGATCGTTACCGACGCCAGGTAACCCCAATGGCGAACTGCTTCGCGGCGTTCGTGTTTCCACCTACCTTTGCCCGTCTGATATTTCCACCGAAGGCTTTCCCGCGACGATCAATGGGGTCGCGTCAACGGTCCGACCGTCCAGTTACCAGTTCAGCATGGGGCCAACCAATTCACTAAGCAATAACGCGGCCTGCAGTTGCCCCTTGTTTGCTACATTTAACGTTTATTCACAGCCCGGTACGAATCCGGACCGACCGTCCGGTGCGTTCACGCGTCGCGGTCGCGTCGCACCGACCGGTATTGGTGGTAACCCAGGTTATATCGGACGTTTCCAAGACGTTACCGACGGTCTATCGTCCACCATCTTCATCGGTGAAGTGATCGGCGATTGGTCTGGGCATGCGAGAACCGGCTGGAGCCACTCCAATGCTTGGGGTGTCTTCACACAAATACCGATTAACTGGAATACCCGCTTTCCGGATGTAGCATCAGCGACCGCGGCGGGCCAAACAGGATGCGAAGCGCGTTGCAATTGGAATACCGAAGTCGGTTTCAAATCGCTTCACCCCGGTGGTTGTCATATGTTGCTGGGTGACGGCTCGGTCCGATTCTTCACGGAATCGATCGACATGATCGCTTACAATCGACTCGGTTCAAAAGCCGAAGGCCTCCCACAATCGGTGGAGTTTTAAGCAATATGCATCTCTCACAATCTTATAAATCCATCTCCGGCGACGTGCTGAGATGGAGCCTATGCCTGGGCTTGATCATCCCTGTGTTGGCAGGGTGCGGTTCCGGCGACGGAAAGATTCCGGTCAGCGGGTTGGTTAAACTTGGTGATGCGCCGTTGGCGGGTGCGACGGTCGGTTTCATCGGAAACAACGGTGGCCAAGTCGCGCACGCATTAACCGACGCAGCGGGACGGTTCACCGTGCGCGCGACACCTGGAATCAACAAAGTGATCGTCAACAAGGCGGAAGACCCCAGCAAGCTTGTTGGCGGAGGAAGTCCCGCAGCAAGCGGTGAAGAAGAGTCCGCCGATATGCTGGCCGGTGTCGAAGTCGGCACCCAATCAGCAAAGGAAAAGCCGAACGAGTGGATTGTTGACCAAAAGTATGCTAGCCCGATGACATCAGGATTTGAGTTCGATGTCAAATCTGGGATGGCAGAGGTCGAACTGGTGGTTACTGGTCCTTAGTTCTGCAGCGATGCTTTTCCACTCACTGATTTCACTCCGGCGCTGGCGTTTCAGAAGGTTGCGGCGCCGGCGTTACTATCGGTGTCGGCTCTGCAGCAGGGGACGCGCCGGCCGGTGGTGATGCTTCGCCGGTTGGCGCTGGGGGTGTAGTTGCAGCGTCGGCCACTTCAGCCACTAGTGATGGTTCTTCGGCCACTGCCACAACGGGCGTCTGCGTCTCGACTGGCGCTGAACTTTCCTCTGGTTTCGCGGGCCCTTCGGCCGCCTTAGCCGCTTCGGCCAGGTTACCCGCCGGGCGCAGTTCGAACCTTCGGCCTTCGCTTTCCAGCGTTACAAAGCGCGAGTTCACATCGACCACGGTTCCCGACAATCTGCCGATTTCAAACTTATCACCGGGACGCAGTTTGACGGTTGTCCCCTGCGTGCGAACCTTCATCCAAGCCGTCCAATCGCCGCCTCCTTGGACCAGCGCCGTCAGTACGGTTTGCGTCGCATCGTCAAAGCCGGGGGCTGGCTCGGGCTCCTTAGCCGGTGGTGGCGGTGGTGGCGGATTCACCACCGCGATCTCAAACCGCTGTTCGATTCGCCGGGCCGGGTAACCCGAGTCGATCGCTTCGACGGCCAGTGGATAACTGCCCGGCGTTTTGGGGTTCCATTTGATCGCCCCCGAACGCGAATCGAGTTCTAAGCCTTCAGGGGCATCACCAACGATCGCATAGCGGACACTGTCCTTTTCGGGATCTTCGGCTTTAATTACCAAGTTGGGCGATTGACCAAGCGTTGCCGTTAAACGGCTGGGCGTTGTGAACTTTGGCGACTGATTCGGTGGCGAGAAAAAGTTGCGGTTCAGAATCGGATCGGCGTAGGCTGCGAACGAATCGACCATCGGCGATGCCGCGGTCGGCGCGGCCAAATCGGGCTGTGCCGCATCCAGGCCGATCACATCGATCGTCATATCGACAAACAATCCGCCTTCGCGAAACGGTCGAACGGCCAGATTCGAAATGCGATGCAGATAATCCTTGGTGTAGAACAGATGCATCAATTCCACCCAACCACGCTGGTCCGTTTTACCGCTCAATTTGAACTGGTGCCGCTTGTATAAATCTCCTGCCGGCAGCGTATTAGTAAAGCTGACCGATGCATCACGCAGTTCAACCAAGGTGATGATTTCATATAACCACCGTGTGTAATCCGCTCGCGCCTTTTCGATATCACTGGGCAGCGATCGCACCAGGTATTCACCCATCATGCGATCGGCATAGGCGCCTTGCAACAACCTTTCTTGGGCTTCCAAGATCTGTTGGTCGAGCGCATCGACGCGTGCTTGGCGAGCAGCAACCGCTGATCGATATTGCATAAAAACATATTGGCAACCGGCCAGCGCTAAGATACTGCCAACGCCGATCCCCAGAACTCGTTCACGTGGTGTCATGATGCCTGCCCGTTATTCGGTTCGTTAGTCGGTTCGTTGGCTGTTTCATTCGATTCGGAAGTCGGAGTACTTATTGCCGCATCCGGCTTCGATTCGGTTTCTTCCGGCTTCGATTCGGTTTCTTCAGGTGCCGTTTCGGCCGCTTCCATAGCGCGATTGATCGCTTCGTAACGAGCTTCGCGAACCGCCGTGGGCAGTAGGTCGATCGTTTTAGAAAAACCCCAACGATAAGTCTCTTTCGCACCCAAATCATTTGCACCTGTGCCGGCGACGCTGTGGACTTCGTCCCGCAATGCCGATTCCATTTCGTCGACGATCACCGGCGACATAGCAGCGGCGGTCAATGTCAGCCGCCCACCACCATCGCGAGAAAGTGAAGCGCCATTGATGTTCTTGACAATCGCCTGATCCGACGGTGGCATCCGATCGGCCAAGCGACGCAATTGGTCAAGCCAGTTGACGCTCGCATCCAGAAATTGGTCGACCCGTTCGGTCCGCGAAATACTCTCGTCGGCCTGAGCGACCTGAGGTTTCAAATCTGCCAGCTGAGCTTGCCTTTGGGCGATTTCGGCATTCTTGCCGCTGATCGACGACCACGCCATGTAACCGACCAACAGGACTGCGGCCGCGGCTGCGACACCGCCACCGATCAGCACGCGATTATCTTTTTCAACTTCGACCGATTTACGCGGGTTCAAGAAATCGACCAACAAAGCCGATTGGCCACCGGTGGATTCAGCCGCGGCATCGGCGGCCAGCAAACCGACCAACGGCGCCAAACGCCCGGTGTGCTGGCGAGCGAAATCGCTTTCCGCCGCTCCGCGACGCGAATCACTGGCGACCAATGACATCGGATCGAGCGTCTGGACGTCGCACTTCAGCAATTCCTGCAGTTGTTCGACGTCTTGCTCGTGAGTTTTCGCCTGCCCCCAAACGATCACGCGTTGGACCGAGCCGCCCGATTCGGTGCTGCAGGCCATCAAACTGCGGCGAATCTCACCGGCAACCTGTGATGTTCGCCCAGCCGTCTGTTGCGGCATCCGAACCGAACGAACAAAAACAACTTTACCGTTTCGAAAGACAACAATTTCCGCGTCGTCAGCCAACAAATCGACCAACACACAATCGCCGTCGATGTCGCTGCCGCCGCCCGATTTCAGACTGAACAGCGCCGCCGCCGCGACCGGTCGCAACGCAACTCGCTTCAATTCCGCCCCGACCGATTCAGCAACCGCAGCGATCATTTTCATCGTCGCCGGTGGAACGCCACCTGCAATCACGGACGTCGACTGATCAGCGACTTCGACCGGCAAATAGTCGACCGCAACGGCATCGCCACCGCTGCTGAAGTTTTGCATCGCTTGAAAGCGAACCAGGGCCGGCAATTCGTTCGGTGGCACTGGCGGCAACGACAATTGACGCAATTCCGCTTTGCCGCGACCGATCGCCACCAGCAGTTTGTACTTCCCTTTGGCGACCCCCATCGTCGTCATCAAGTCGCTGAGCGTTTGAGTGATCGTCGCTTGCTCTTCGCTAGCAAGCGGAACGGTCGCGGTGTCCGTGATGGTGACTCCGCCCGAACCGGTTCGGCCAACAACGGCCCTCAGTTCGTGCGAATCCCAATCGATCGCGATCAAATTAGCCATGAGTCGTTTCAACTTCCGTCGGGAATAAAATGTCGGATGCCGAGCACCGATAAATCGAATCCGCGTCCGAGGTGGGACAGGTCGCGGTACTGGACGACGCGCGGGTTCGGCCCGGTCGCATCGATGATCACTTCTAATCGCGTGGCCGCTGCCGCGGTTTCATGGTATCCAATCACTTGGGCGGCATAGACGTCGCCGCCGGCGGTCACCAGCGGCATCAGCGTTCGCATCGTCTCCATTGTGATTAACCCTTCGACCAGTGGCCAGGTTTCGTAAAGCCGATTTTCGCTTTCATTGGACTGGGCACGAGCCTCCAGAATTGCGTCTGCGGTTTCCGCATCCAGCACCGGTATGCCGTACAACAATTCTGCCGGGCACTCGTTGATGTTGATCCGCCCCGGCATTTTCTGGAAGTTTTGTGTCGTCAACGACCCCATTAGCAGCGGCATGTAGGCAGCCATCTGCACCGGGTCGGACGTAAATGGCGACATGAAGGTCGTGCCGTTTAAGGTCACACTGCTATCGATCAAGTCCAACACCTGCGAAAACTTCGTTCCACCACCACCGGTCAAATCGACTTGGTCAAAAGCATCCGCAGTCCAAATTTCGGCGGACGCACCTCCACTGGCACCTCCACTGGCGCCGCCACCTGGTGCCGCGCCGCCCCGATTGCTTTGCAACAGCGACGCCGCGGGTGTGCCACCCGATTCGCCGGGTCCACGCAATTGCCGCTGCGTCCCCAGCACGCCGCCACTGCCAAGCCCGCCGCCGCCAGACGATCCTGAGGCGGCGCCACCCGTTGCCCCGCCACCCGTTGCCCCGCCACNNGCGGCCCCGGCAACCCGATAGGCCATGATGTAGGTCGCATAGTCGGCGTTGTCGATCACCGAAGACACTTCGTCAAACATCGCTTCCAGGTCATCCTGATTAATGTTGATGCGGGGTGTGCCATCGCGACGCTTGTTCCCTTCTTGGCCATGAACCGTCAGAAAGGCGGCCCAGCCCAGCGATGCCATTGAGTTCGGATCGGCCATCGACATTTGCTGTTCCGCCGCGTCGATCACGCCATTGCGATTGGCATCGACGCCGAACAACAATTGAGGCGTCACTCCGCGGACCAGCAACAATTCCTCGACGCTGTCGATCGGGCCGTTTTTCGGAGCGTACGGAGTCGGCAGCGTCGTATAAAACTCCAGTTCGGCACCATTGGGCCGCGCTTCGTCGTCTTCATCCAGCCAATCTAAAATGGCGTCCGCGACGTCGATCGTCATCCCCGGCAGCGACATCAATAACGATTGAGCCAGCGACAACTCGCTCGCTTCCAAGTCTGCGGTCGCTTGATCCAGCATCCCACCTTCACTGCTGCCGCCCATCAGCGCCATCGCCGGCATCAGAAGGTCCGAGTTTTTATCCAAGGCGATCAATGCATTGACATTCAACTTTGATGACTCATTTCGCAATCCCAACCGCACGCCGGCCAAGCGTCCCATTTCATCCATGCCAGGGGAAATGATCGAAAAATTAACCGCACGTCCATCGATTTCCGGCGACACGATGGTCACCGCTTGAAACATCGCCGGATTGTTCAACACTCCGCCAACCGAATCACGCATCTCAGCCGATTGCGATAACAACATACGGGTCATCTCGACACCCGATTCGGCCGCGGCGCGAGTTTGGACATGATCGCCCGAAAGATGCGTCGCTTCGTCATAAGCGAGCATCGTCTCAGTGAATGAATAGGCTGCCAAGGTCGCGACCGCAACGACAACCAAAACCACAACCAGAAAAAAACCTTCGCGCCGCCGGTGGCATTGATTTCGATTTTTTCGGTTCCGACCAACTATAAGAAATGCGCCCATCACATTACCCCCGTCGTCGCATTGAGCGGCACGATTCGGCCGGCCGGAATCTGGATGATTTGCGTAAAGCTGCGGGCACCCACGACACCGTTTTCGGTTGTCGCCGCGGCCGCCACATCGCCGCTTTGGATGGCCGCCGGATCGCCGATCGTGATCTTCACCTGAATCGCAACGGGCAACGATTGCATGTTGTCGCTGTTCCAAAACATTTGCCAAATCGCCCCGTCGAAGTACGCAAACTCGATCGCGATCACTTCGGCCGCAACCAGGTCGCCGGTGGCCAGAAGTCCAGCCATCCCACCGGATTCGACCGCCCATTTATTGGCCGCTCGATCGAGTTCACGACGCACCAAGCCGCCTGGCACCGGATTGCTGTTTTCCGATTGCTGAGGCAAAAACCCTTGCAGCGGATCCGACACGCCGCCGACCGCGCCCGGCGGTTGGACATAATAGGTAACCGTTTTCAGATCGCTGGGAATATCCGCCAATTCAGCGGTCGATTCGCCGAGTGTCTGCTGCCATTGCTCCAATCTTGGCAAACGGCTGATATCGAACTGCATCTCAAACTGATTGCCGATGATGCCCGGACGCTGCAGAGTCAGTGTGGATGCCATCAGGTCGAGCGTCTCCATTGCCGCCGGGTCTTCTAATGTCGATCCATCACCGGTCAACATCGATGGATCAACCGCATCGAGTCCGAGCGTTTCGCTCATTGCCGGATCGACCGCACCAGCAACCGCTTGACCCACCGCGCCGGTCAAAAAACCTTCTAACACCGAACTGTCAAACTCTTCGGTATAAATCGTCGCTCGCAAATCGTCCGCGATCATTTGCATCACCGACGTGGCCAATTGAATTCGGCGAATGTCCATATCGCGCACGTTCATATTGTTTGCATAAAACTGCATCGTCGCGCCGACCAGCGACATCAATACAACGGCCATTGATAATGTCAGAACGACTTCAAGAATCGTGAAACCGCGCTGAGGTTTTGCGTTTCTGACCAGCATCAAATCGCTCCACTGTCGGTCGCACTTGCCGCCGCGTCAGCTTCCGCTTGCGCGGCCGCATTTTCCTCTGCTTCTAATTGCTCCAGTCCCAGTGTCGGATCGATCACCCATCGCGTGATGCTGTAATTAGCAACCGCCGGGCCATCGCCTTGGGGATTGACCGCTTCGACCGAAACCCGGATTGCCAACAAACCGTCCATCGCCGCCGGAGCGACATCGACCGCGAAATTGAAAACCGTGTCCGATTCGGAATCGGGGCTAGGGATCGGAGTCGCCGGCACAGCGGCTGGCATCACGGACGTCGCGGTCACCAACACCTCGGCCAACTTGGATTGACACAACAAACGTGCCATCGCCAATTCCTTAGCACTTCGCGCCGCATCGCCGCCGGTACCAACGATTTGCGACAACACCGCCAGCGATCCGCCAAGGATTGCCAAGGCAAGCAAAATTTCTAATAAAGAAAACCCTTTGCGATTGATCAACCCGTCGCTCCCGCTGTCTCAGGAATCGGCAACACATCGGTCACCGTCGCTTCGCCGGTTAACCCCCGCAGCAGAATGATCACCTGGCCCACACCCTCGGACGTTACCGTCACCGCAGCAGTGCTGGTTGTCCCGTCAGGGTAGAACAAAATCGGTTGGCCCCACCCGATGGCCGCTTCAGCTTGCACCTGCGATTCGATCATAAAACTCCGCTGCGACGATTGCACGTTCAAGCTGGTGATCGCAACGCCTTCGGGCAAATCGACCTCGCGAGCCTTTGACGTAACATCGACATCCTGCATCGACGCGACCATCGCATTGCCGCCGGTCAACAGGGCCGCCGAGCCACCGGTCTGGTCGAGCGCCTCGGTCATGTCGCTTGCATCAACCCACGGACGGATTCGCAATTGATGAGTCTCGGTGCTCAGTTGCACCATGTACGTACGACCGCTCCGCATCGCCGACAATCGAGCCTGCATGAACTCGACCCGCATTTGATCGCCCGCTCGCAAGACACGCCGATCGGCCAACAAGCCGGTAAACGACGGGATAACCATTGCAGCCAAAGTGACCAAAATCGCAAGCGCCAACAGCAGTTCAACGATTGTGAAGCCACCGGGTCGGTCAGAGCGTCGCATCGGCGCGTTCGTTTGCCAGCGATTTAGGAAACACATCGAGAACCTAGTTGCTGTCTACGACCAAGTCATCTTCGGTATTGGTCTGGCCATCGAGACCACCACTTCGCAGTTCGTAGCTGTTGCCCTTGAGCGTGTAAGTGATCGGATTGCCCCACGCGTCGTCAGGAATGGACGACAAAATAGGAGCGGTCCACTTCGCCTTCTTGGCCGAATCGCTCGGACCATCCTTCAATTCGTCCAGCGACTTGGGCAGCGAATTCATGCGGATGTTGTACAACTGCACGGCCTGCTTCAGCGAGTTCAATTGTGTGATCGTTGCGTTCACGTTCGCGTCCGCCTGGGCACCACCGAAGTTGACCAGCACGATTCCACCAAGGACAACCAAAATCGCCAGAACCAGCAACAGTTCCAACAACGTAAAGCCACGTCGCCGGTCGGACGGCATCGCCAAGCGGTTAACTCGCCCAGAAACAACGGGTCTTAATGTAGCGGTGGCTACGATGGGGCAGGTTCGAATCATTGTCAAATGAATTGTGAGGGAGGGATATTCTTGGCGGGCTCCGCAACACTTCGTGGTGCGCGGGTCCTTAATTGTAACCAAGTTAGCCGGGCTGGGTTTCGGCGTTGACCAATTTAATCGTCAAAACCTGCTAAGTTCTGCGATCGACGAGACTTCCGAAACCTGGTTTTCCGATAGATTGCGAGCTATCGTCTCTCATCTTAGCTGGACAGGAAAGATCACCATGCCGAAATCAAAAATCCTCGCCTTTTCCGGATCAACCCGCCGCGAGTCGTTCAATCGACGATTGCTTGCGATCACCGTCACTGCCGCTCGCGAAGCGGGTGCCGACGTGACGCACATCGATTTAGATGATTTTCCGCTGCCGATTTACGATCAAGATCTCGAACAGGAATCCGGCCCCCCCGAGAACGCCCTTAAGCTGAAAGAGTTGTTTCTAACCCATCAAGGGCTGTTGCTCGCTTGCCCAGAATACAACAGTTCAGTCACCCCGCTGTGGAAGAATACGATCGACTGGGTTTCGCGTCCCGACAGCACCCGTTCGGCGCTCGCCGCTTACAACGACAAAACGGCCGTCATCATGTCCGCGTCGCCGGGAGCGCTGGGCGGACTTCGGGGCCTGGTCCACGTCCGCTCGATTTTGGCCAACATCGGCGTCTTGGTCTTACCCGAACAACTCGCCATCGGATCGGCCAGCGGTGCCTTTGACGACGCGGGCAATTTGATCGATCCCAAGCAACACGACAAAGCCCGCGACTTAGGAAAACTGCTTGCCAGCGTCCTCGATCGATTGCATGCCTAGGCGCCAGTCACGCAACCGATCGAGCGCAAGGTGGTGTTCAACAGCGCTCCACCGGCCATGGTCATCGATAACAGAGTTCTCTGGAGTCGCTGCTTATGTTGGTGCGCGGTTGCTCGCAAGATGCCCGCTTTCGGCGGCGATAATCCAGCGAGTTCGCCGCACATGCCGCTGAATTGCCGTTGCGACGCCATTCGCTGGCACGCTCTTTGCCACGCTTTTGGATTCAGGGGAATTAAGTGTCGGGCCCTTCCACCTCTCCGAGACCTTCCACCTCTCCCGGATTTGCGGGAGAGGTCGACGCCTAAGCGGCGGGAGAGGGTATGGGCCTCAAAAATCAGCCCTCTCCCGGGCCTGGGAGCCCGACCTCTCACTGAGGAGAGGTGAGTTCGAACCGACATTTATTTTCCGCACGATCCTTAATCCCTTATTGGAAAGCTGTGGTAACGAGAAAATGGATCTAAGAAACCTCGCATCGGCGCTCGCATTTGTCGGCCTTTTGATCCTTGGTTGCAACGATAACGCGAACGACCCAGAGGCGATTCCGCAAACGCAACCGCCGATCACACAACCTCCGGCCGCCGATCCCGATCCGGCACAACGACACGGTGCTGGCAGCGGCGATTTCGTCGACCCCGGTCCCGCTTCGCCGATCACCGTCCCCGATGGCACGAGGACGAACCCATAAAGTCTGGCATGGGCTAATCCAACCTGACGCTGTCCGGCTAGCCTGATTTGCTTATCAATGCGGCGGTTAGTTTGGCTTGGGTAATGGTGAAGGAGTATTTGGTGTTTAGTTGTGACGCCAATTGTTCAGCATGGCTTTGCGATTCTGTGGCAACGAAGACGGTCGGGCCCCAGGAACTTTGTCCGTAAGCGATTGCGCCCAGGCTGGCAACATGGTCGATCAGTTCTGTGACCGCAGGGCCGTTGTAGCAGCCACCTTGATGAGCTTCGAACAGCGCACCGCTGAGCCGATTAAAGCGGGTGACGTTTTCGGCGAAGCGTTTGAAGTCGCTGGCCGCTGCGGAACCAAAGATCGCTTCGCCCAATTGCCTCAATTTTTCGCGTGTCGAATCACCTACCGCTGGCAACGATGCAAACGCGTGGCGTTCGACATCACCGCTGATCGAAATCGTGTTTGTGGGCGGGCGAATCAACAAGAAACGCCATTGGCCAGGCAATTCCGCTCGTTGCCACCATGATCCGCAATCATAATCTTCGCCGGAACCGTCTTCGATGATCATGCCACCGGTAAAAAAGCCGATGCTGCCAACGGCGGACCGTTTGCCACGCTGGGCGATACGGTGGATCAGGTCCGAACGAGACGCTTGGGTGGCGAAAAAGTTTGCCAGCCCGGCGGCTGTGGCCAGCGCCAACTGCGTTCCTGAGCCGAGCCCGAAGTGTGGGTCTGCTGACGCGAGAACTTCGATCTTGCAAGGCGGCAGGTTGCCAGCGAATCGGCCATTGAAATAACTTTGGCTGAATCGGCTAGCGATCTCGGTCAAGCGTTGGCGGTCGACGGTGCCAGCGTCGAATGTGGTTGCGGCGGTAATTCGCAACGTCGTTTGCGGTTGGTCGATCATCACGCCGACGCCACCGAAGGGCGACTGCGTGCTGAACAATCCGAAATGCAATCGCGATCCGGTTCGAACGCTAACCGCCAGACCTGGTTCAGCCATCGACAAACGACTCCAACAACGCCCAAGCCCGATGCTCGGACACGCCGCCCGTCTTTTGCACCCAAACGGCCAATTCGCTCATCTGGCGCCGCACTTCGTCGCGTCCCAACATTTCCAATCGCGTCGCAAGAATCGCCGCTTCGATCACCGCATGCTTGCCGCGGTTAAAGCCGAACATCGGACGCTGGTTTCCTTGATGAAGGATGTTGCAAATGGCCAGCGGCCGCAGCGGATCGTCTTGCCAAGACTCGATCTCGACGGCAAACCAGCGACAACAATCGACCAATTTGTGCCATCGGTCAAGCAACGGCACGGTCAAGCCAACATCACAAACCGGGCCGAGCGCCGCCCGAGCGATCAGCTCGACATCATCGGTCACATGAACAACGGCTGTGCCAGTTTGTATCAGATTGGCGTAGGTTCGCGAGGATCGAAACGGCTTCAACGTGATCGCCGAAAAAGATTCGTTATCGACGTGAGGACCCATCGGCGCAATGTTGACAACCCCTTGGCTATCGACGGTCGTTACGATCGATTCGAGTATCACGGGACGAGTTGCGATTGATCGGAAGGGTGACGAACGTCGCAGCCACCCTGTGCGGATGCAAACGATTTGGCCAGCGTGACAAAATTGCTGACGATGCGAAAGCCTTCTGTCGTCAAAACCGATTCGGGATGAAACTGGACACCCATCAATGGCCACTGGCGATGACGAATCGCCATCACCAACGGCGCCGAACCCGTAAACGCATCCGCATCCGCCTGTTGGTCGCTCGAAACCGTGGTCGCCGCGACGATCAATTCCGCCGGCATCGACTCCGCCGCAATCGCCAGCGAATGGTACCGCGCCACACGCATCGGGTTGGGGCAACCGCCCAACAGTGACCGGCCATCGTGTCGAATCAAGCTCGATCGACCATGGACCGGTGCGACTTCGATCACCTGGCCACCAAGGGCATGGCCGATCGCTTGATGGCCCAGGCAAACGCCCAGGATCGGAATCGAAGGGCCCAAGTGCCGAATCACTTCGATGCAACATCCGGCATCTTCGGGACGTTTCGGCCCAGGCGACAACAGAATACCGGCCGGCGCCAAATGCCGGATTTCGGCGACATCGATTCGGTCGCTGCGCACGACAACGGTATTCATCCCGGCCAAGCGAACGTATCGCGCCAGGTTGTGAACGAACGAATCGTGATTGTCGATAACCAGAATCATGTCGGCATGATACCGCCGGGCATAGCTCGCAACATACCCTCCGCCTTGACCCAAGTTTCACGTTCTTCGTCAACGCTGCGGCTTTGCGCGGTAATGCCACCACCGACCGGGATTTGCCAACGATTACCGGTCGCCGTCAACGTACGAATCAGAATGTTGAACTCCGCATCGCCACCGACCGACACATAACCGAGCGAACCGCAGTATGGGCCACGGCGCGTCGGCTCCAACTGGGCGATCGTTCGCATCGCTTCGATCTTCGGCGCACCGGTCACTGAACCGCCCGGAAAGCAGGCCGCCAACAGGTCGATCGCACTGACACCCGGACGCAGTCGGCCACGCACGACACTGACCAAATGCTGCACAAACGCATAATGCTCGACCTCGCACAACTGCGTGACCACAACGCTTTCGTCCTCACAGACTCGCGACAGGTCGTTTCGCATCAGGTCAACGATCATCACGTTCTCCGCATGATCCTTTTCGCTCGCTTTCAACGACTCGGTCGCCGCACGATCGACCGCCGCATCACCGGTCCGAGCAACCGTCCCCTTGATCGGACGGGTTTCAACAACAGAATCGCGAACGTGCAGGAAACCCTCGGGCGACGAGCTGAGCACTTGAAAATCGCCGCCGTCGTAAAATCCTGCCAACGGTGCCGGATTGGCTTGCCTGAGCCGCATGTAAAGCGTGGCCGGGTCGACCGAAGCGTCGGCCGTCAACCGCTGGGCCAAGTTGACTTGAAAGGAATCGCCACAATGAATCCGGCGTATGATTTCGTCGATCGCAGCACGAAACCCGGTCGAGGAAAAGTTGCTGGTCACCCCGACGCGATCGGTCTCGAAAGCACAAGCGACTGGCACCGGACGCACCGCGCGATCAGCGTCGCTGGCAGAATTATCGGATACCACCGGCGGTCGATCGGCTGGTGATTGTGCCAACCAATCGAGCACTTGATCGAGCCGCGTTTGAGCCCGCTGGGGATCGCGCACGAATTGCTGGCTGTCAAATCCTTGACTGATCAGACAATTGGTCCCTGAAATCGAATCGTGGCAGATCACCCAATCGTAAACTCCGACACTGACCGCGGGTGTGGGCAGATCATCAACGACCGCGACACCGACATCTTCCAGCCAGGCCGCCGCCTCGTAGCCCCACAGCCCGGCGATTCCGCCCTGAAAGGGCGGCAAATCAGCCGATTTTTCGGGCGGAAGCAGCGCCGCCCATCGACGCAGCTCAGGCCAGGGATCTTCGCCGCCGATAAAAGCCCGCAGTTTGGCGACCGGATCCGCGGTCAAAAAGCTGTAGCGACCGATCGGCTCGACCAGTGTTGCGGGTCGACCGCCCGCTTCCGCAGGAGTACCGATCAACGCCCGTTCTGCTGCCATGGGGCGACTCGTCATCGGCCCCGGAGCCGCGGAATCGAACCACAGACAGCCGCCACGACCGACCAAACGCAGGAAAGCGGCTTCGATATTGAAATCGTTCGGCAAACGATGAACCAACGGCAGTTTCACAGGATACCGAATCGTTGTGTCAGAGGATTAAAAGGCTGGGGGTAAAACGTAGACACTGGCGATTGCCGATGGAAGCCGCCGAGTCATCTTAGCGCGTTGGGCCACGCCTTGGTTATACCCGGGTTAGGCTCGACTGGCGGAACTCGTCTTCGCTCACCCGGAGCTACGAGGTGCCACCGCTTCGCGGTTCCCGAACGAAATGCCTTACGCAAACCAGCCCGCCTGCATGTATTCAATGGATGGCGATAACCGAACATGGATGGCACCAACCTAACCGAATGTGGGGTGATGCGTTTTGGTCTGGTTTTGATCACCGCCCGACCGAGACAAGCTCGGGTCGTGGCCCAGCGTCGGCTCGTGGACATTTATGCTCTAGTGCACCAAACGTATCGCGGCGTTGCCGGGACAAGCCGGCCCGTCGCCAAGCAAAGCCGAGCTCTGATAGCCACAAAGTGGCGAAAAGCTGTAGCCCCGGGTGAGCGATGACGAGCTCCGCGAGTCGAGCGTAACCCCGGGGTTTATGAGAACGACCGAACCGGCGACGAAAGGTTGATAGGCAAACCCTTGGAATCACGCCGAGTCGCAACCGATTGGAATGATGGCATTATCGACGGCGTCCGTCCGGCATGTCGGCGGAGTCGGTGGTTGCGACTCGGCATCAAATCGCGAAGTGGTAAGTCAATTGCTCGTCGCCCAACGCCATTGCTTGGTTGTCCCCGGGTTACGCTTGGCTTGCAAGGCAAGCCAGCGCTCACCCGGGGCTACAGTCTTTCACCGCTTCGCGGTTCCCGAAACATATGCCTTACGCAAACCAGCCCAGCTGCATGCATTCAATGGATGGCACCCACTAAACGCCGCTTTGACGCGTGGCCTGGTTCGNNTCGTGTGGCCGACGAGTGGTTGTGGCGCTGCAGTGCCTTCAACCTAAAGCAACTGATGTCGTTGATCACCAGCGGCTCAGACCCGCCGAACCGACAGTGCCCATCATCGTAATCCCCCATCAGCCTGCTCAAGCCAGCCGAGCCTCGAATCAACCGGGCTCAAGCTGCGCTTGGAGCGAGCGAGGGACAGGGGGTAGAACTGACCAAAAATCGCCAATTTTCGAATAAATCAACCGCCCGTAACGCTGCGGGTTGTGATTTCTTGTCTTCCCAATCAAGGTTATCTCTAAGTTGCGGCACTAGCCCAACGTCGCAAAAGGTTTGTCGCGTTCGATAGTGTCGATCTCAAAAAACCGTGGCAAACGGACAACCTAAGTGGCGTAAAAAAGGCACGGGTTGATCGCCGACGCGGATCGCGGCCCATTTCGCAACAATTTCTGGCGCTGATCGCTTTGCGGCGATTAAACTCATTGGCAACTCATTCCCCGTATCCTCGGATCCCTGCCCATGCTGATCTTCTACGCCTGGGTCGTCTTATTGGCGGCAATCATCATTTCGGTACCGGTCGTCTACGTGCTCGAAAACAAGAAAAATAAAGTTGCCGTAGAACCCGCGGAACCGGGCGGCGATGAGCTGGGTGAAGCCGAGATGACCGACGAAGGTGCTGGCGCGGACGACGAGATGCCCGACGAAATGGCTGGTTTTGGCGAGGATGTTCCGGCCGGAGAAGACGATTTCTCGGCTTTTGACCAGGAGTTCAAATAGCGGGGTGCAGTATCGGGGCCGGTCTGGTTTAATGCAGCAGCCAAAGCCGCCACCAACCCCATGATGCACTCTGAACGCCAAACCGCCGACTCTGATCGACCCGACCTTCCTGTTTCGGTTTGAATTGTCGATCCGCCAACATGACTGCAAATGGACCGCTTCGGGGTTGGATTTACCCGAAAGCTGTCGCATCCCCTCTTTTGCCGCGATGGCGGGCCGCCGATCGTTCGCCGATGTTCGCATCGCTTGGGACAGCGGCGGAATCGGCTTCGTGATCGAAGTGTCCGGCAAACAGACGTTGCCCTGGTGTCGAGATTCCCGATTGGAAGACAGCGACGGGTTTCACCTGTGGCTCGATACACGCTGCAGCCCCGGGATCCACCGCGCGACGCAATTTTGCCACTGGTTTTTGTTCATGCCGTCCGGTGGTGGCCACGGCAAAGACCAGCCGATGACAGCACTGATGCCGATCAACCGTGCGCGGCAAAACCCTAAATCGCCGCCTACGGGCAGTATCCAGGTCTATTCCAAATCGCATCCGGGCGGATATCGTCTATCCGGCCGAATCGCGGCAACGGCGATGACCGGCTTTGATAGCGGCCAATATCCTCGATTGAGTCTCTATTACGCCGTGATTGACCGCGAACTAGGATGGCAGACGCTGACACTCAGCCAGGAATACCCGGTGGTCGAAGACCCGAGCCTGTGGGCCGAAGCGGTTTTGGTGTCGGAAAAGTAGGGAAAATAGGGAGCCTCAGGCGAACTTTCACCTAGTCGCCGGTTTCCAAAATCCTAAACTATTGTCTCAATCGGCGGATTCGGATTGATCGATACAAACGTTACAGACTGCGCTGCGGCGCATCCCGTGATGTTTCTGCCGTACGCATACCCCCCAACTTTCAACACGCAATTTCACTGTGACGAAGATCCTTTCGGAATCCGGAAACGGCAAAAATATTCACACCGTCGCGGGCATCACTGTCCGGCTTTGCGGTGACTCTGGCGACGGCATGCAGTTGCTCGGCACACAGTTGACCAACACCAGCGCGCTGGCGGGCAACGACGTTGCAACCTTCCCCGACTTTCCTGCCGAAATCCGCGCCCCGCGCGGCACACGGGCTGGGGTCAGCGGTTTTCAGGTGCAATTCGCCAGCGAAGAGATTTTCACCCCCGGCGACGTCCTCGACGCGCTGGTGGTGATGAACCCGGCGGCGCTGGTCACGAACATCGGCGACCTTCGCAAAGGCGGCATCCTGATCGCTAACGAAGACGGCTTTAACGAGAAGGAATACAAGCTGGCCAAGGTCGATTCCAATCCGCTGGAAGCCGACATCCTGCAGCAATCGTATCGCCTGTTCAAAGTGCCGATGACGCGTTTGACCCGCGACGCCGTATCGGCGCTCGGCCTGGGCAACAAAGAAGCCGAACGTTGCAAGAACTTCTTCGCGATGGGCTTGGTCTATTGGTTGTTCGGCCGATC
>DIUH01000014.1:7106-7382 GCA_002428205.1 Planctomycetaceae bacterium UBA6163 | reverse complement strand
GGGAGTGCTGCATCACACGGGCCAGTTGTGGCAAGCGATCGATATGGCCTGTCAAGCTGTCGCGCCAGGCGGATGGCTGGCGTTGGCGATTTATCACGACCAAGGCGGCGCGAGTCGCAGGTGGAGCCAAATCAAACGTGCCTATCATCGCTTGCCTCGGACGCTCCGGCCGTTGTGGGTCGCGGCGATTGCGTCGTTGTATGAATTGAAGTTCGCCGCCGCGCGGCTCGCATCAGGCAGAAATCCGCTGCCGTTTGAAGACTGGCGCCGCAAACG
>DIUH01000014.1:0-6951 GCA_002428205.1 Planctomycetaceae bacterium UBA6163 | reverse complement strand
GCTCTGCAGAAAAGGTACCGGACACTTATTTATCATAGAAAACGAAAAAACCTGGCGGCCGTGAAACCTTAAGGAATCACAACCGCCAGGCTATTGCTCGCGTTTCTCGTAGAATGATGATCGCGAGTGGGGTGGCTGCCCATCAGTGCAGCCCGCCGACTTCAACTACGGGTTACCACCCCGTTGGCAAGTACAGCAATAATCCACTTGATCACCTCCTTTCAAAATTAACCACGAAAACAACCACCGACTCGGGTGCCAACCAGAGTGAGCCGGCCATTGCTAGAAAGGTAAATCGCGACGCGTCATCGCGACCCGTTGGAACCATTATTCTTCGCCAGGCTCTGCTGACAAGTAAAGAAATCAGGAAAACGGGGTAACTTTTTTGGCGTCGCGTTTGCTCGCTGTGAACCGTTTTCCCACCGCTTTCCCCTTGTGTTAACTCGACCAACATGGCTGCTTCAACCTCTTCTGCGTCTTCGCTGATCAAACAACAAGCCTACATCGACGGCCACTGGATCGGCGACGCCGACGATGCGATCGTGAATCCAGCGACCGGCGAAACGATTGCTCGCGTTCCCCACCTCGGCCAGCAAGCCGCCCAAGACGCCGTTACTGCTGCTTACACTGCTCTGGCACCATGGTCCGACACACTGGCAACCGACCGTGCCGCCGTGCTGCGCCGCTGGTTCGACCTGATACGCGAACATCGCGAAACATTGGCCGCGATCCTGACGTCCGAACAAGGCAAGCCGATCGCCGAGGCACGCGGCGAGATCGATTACGCGGCGTCGTTTGTCGAGTTCTACGCCGAACAGGCCAAGCGGATTCAAGGCGAAGTCCTGCAGCCACACCTGCCCAACAGCCGCGTCTTGGTCACCAAGCATCCGATCGGCGTCTGCGCCGCGATCACGCCCTGGAACTTTCCCGCCGCGATGATCACTCGCAAGTGCGCTCCGGCGCTGGCCGCCGGCTGCACGGTCGTACTCAAGCCCGCGCCCGAAACGCCGCTGACCGCACTCGCCCTTGCCGAATTATCCGCTCGAGCCGGCGTTCCCGCTGGCGTGTTGAACGTCGTCACCGGCGATGCCAAAGCGATCGGTCAAGCCTGGTGTGCCGACCCGCGAGTCCGACTGCTAGGCTTCACCGGTTCGACCGAAATCGGCAAACTGTTGATGAGCCAAGCGGCCGCCACGGTCAAGAAAGTCGCTCTGGAATTAGGCGGCAATGCGCCGCTGATTGTCTTTGCCGACGCCGACCTCAATGCCGCCGTTGAGGGTGCGATCGCGGCCAAGTTTCGCAACATGGGACAAACCTGTATTTGTGCCAATCGGTTGCTGGTTCACGATTCGATTCACGACCGTTTTGTCGACCTGTTGTCCGCGCGAGTCGCGGCGATGAAAGTAGGTAATGGTATGGATGCGGAAACCCAGCAGGGGCCGCTGATCAATGAAGCGGCGCTACAGAAGGTTCAACACCTGGTCGATGCCGCCATTGCGTCGGGGGCACGTTTGTTGACCGGTGGAAAGCCGCACTCGCTGGGCAAAACCTTTTTCCAACCGACGGTGCTCGATCGAGTTACATCCAAAATGGAAATCGTATGCGAAGAAATCTTCGGTCCCGTCGCACCGGTTATCAGATTTTCGAGCGAAGATGAAGCGATCGAAATCGCCAACGACACACCTTATGGGTTGGCCGCATACTTCTACGGTCGCGACCTTGGCCAAACCTTTCGCGTCGCCCAGCGGTTGGAATACGGCATGATCGGCATCAATTCCACATCGCTCGGTTCCGCGATGGCGCCCTTCGGAGGCGTCAAGCAATCGGGGATCGGCCGCGAAGGTTCGCATCATGGGATCGAAGAGTTTTTAGAACTGAAATACCTGCTGATAGGCGGCATATAAGCTGACAGGCGGCATAGAAACGGGTGGTCAATTGCCGGGTAGGCGTTAGCCGATTAAAGGGACGAATTATGTGTTATCATTATGCCTGTTCGCTTACCAATGGCTCATCGGGCTCATCGGGCTCATCGGGCTCTTCATTCAATTCTTGATAAGCCTCGTCCAGCAATTCACTTAAGTTTTTCAGTTCCGTAATCTGTGCCGGAGTGACAGACATGAATTGAAAGATTTTTGTTTCAATAAACTTCGCTTCGCCAGCGGCATTGGTTTGCCATCCGATTCCAGACGCCGTCAAGAAATGCGAGCGGTCGCAGTGGGGGCACGATGACAGAGTGACTGCAACGGTCTCATTCGCATTTTCTTTAATCTTCAATTTCCGAATCGAATCCAGCCACCCTTCGCGAACGCTCTGCCACGCCGGATCGTCAGGCGATACTGGCAATTGCAGTAGCGATTCGGCCGGGTCGTTCCACTGGTCGCACGCTTCGCAAAAAGGACGATCGTCCCAAACCGTCTCGAATGAGGATTTTGTGAAATAGGCGATTGAGCCGAGTTCGATCAGCCAGACAACAATCAGTGCGAATCCTGTGATCCCTTCGGCGTTCCCGTTCTTGACCAGCACCGACATCCAACTCGCGATCTCGTTGGGCAGGAATCCTTGCAACGCGAACATCGCCGGATTGGCTGCATTCACTTTGCCCAGCACCAGCAATGTGCGGTGAATCCCCCAAGCTGAATAGTATGCAACCAAGAAACCGAGCGTGACGGTGGCGATCGTAAAGAGCGGCGAGCGGACCTTACCCACGCGGCAAACCTTAGCCGCCAATATGCCGATTACCCAGCCGAGTCCGACGGACCCGATCCATCGCAATTTGACCATCGGTACGTGCACGATCCCGGCTGAATAAAGCATGCCAGCGATCGCAGAAATCGGAATCAGAATAGTTACAACCAATATCCAAGCTGTTGGCGGCACCATTCCGCTGGGGGTATAGAAAGTCGATCGTGGCGTCGCGGCACTCATCGGTTCGTAGGACACCTTTTGTAAGTCTGTAAAGTGGTTGTCAAGGCAATTCAAAAACCGCACAGCGGCGAATGGTTTTCCGATACATTCTCAAAACATTCAGTTTCGCGGCCGCGATTTAACCTGGTCGGCCCCCCAGCAACAGGCCGATCACGTTATCATGCGGCGCAGGAAGGAGTGCGGGAAATAAGTGGCCGGTACCTTTTGNNGTTCCTCGCAAAAGCTACCGGCCACTTATTTCCCGCATGATCCTAACCTAACCGTGCTTGCGCCATCATACCAACGACGATTGGTTTGGGGCGCAAGTTCACTATCGCAATCCCCTGTCGTGCCTCAACTCGCTGCATCGGCTCACTTCTGATGACAGAAACCTCGTGGCTGCCGTTTTCACGTTGGAACCTGCGGTACAACCCGTTTGGCGAATTGACGCCTGCCGAACGAGCGGCAGTGGCTGTGTTCGATGCCCAGCCGATCGCTCATCAACTTGCCCAGGGCCAAACGGCGGTACAGTTCATCGGCCCCTGTGGACGCGGCAAAACCACACGCCTGCTCGCCGTGCAGCGGCATTTGGCGATCCCCGCCGCAGCCACAATCTATCTGCCACCGCTCTCTTGGGCAGTTCCGCGATGGTGGAAAAAGACATTACAAGTTACCGGCGCACCGATCGTCATCGACGAAGCCCAGCGGATGCCGCCACCGGTGCGTCAGGCGATTTTTCGTCGCCGCGTTCCGCTGGTGCTCGGCACGCATCGCGACTTGACCGGGCCACTTCGCAGGGCNNNGCAAGACTGTCTGCCGCTCGGTTGACCACGGCCGACGTTCCCCAGCTATCGATCGAAGATGCCCAGCGTTTGGTCGCGCGGTTTGGCGACGACTTGCGCGAGATCGAATCGTTTCTTTATCATCAAGTCCAACAACAGGTCGGTTGTAATGGCCAAATGCGGTTTGTCGATTGAACTTCAAGAAGTTGACCCGGCGCTCCAGGGCGGCGATAAGGTGCGTGGGCACGTCCGTGTCGACGCCGATGCCGACGTGCGTTGCCGCTCGATCACGGTTTATGCCGGTTGGCGAACCCGAGGAAAAGGAAACGTCGCTCAGGAATTAGGTCCTAAGGTCGAGCTGTTTACGGGCGACTTGAGCGCTGGTCAATCGATGCGATTCCCGTTTGAAGTCGAAACGCTGCGATGGCCACCTTCTTATAACGGCTATCAATTCAGTGTTGAACACTTTATTGAAACCACTGCTGATATTCCGTGGGCATTCGACCCTAAGGTTTCGACGCCGATCCACGTCTTACCGGGTGAAACTCGCGAAACCGATTTCCCCAAGCCGATCGATATGGGGAAATACCCTCAAGTCGCCGTTGCGGTCGTTTTCAGCGTGATGGGTTTGGTAACGATGCTTATGATGTTAGGCCCCAATCCTATCGTGCTTGCCATCGCCCCGGTCGGCATCATGCTGTTGATCCTTGGTCTATTGCTGACATTCAAGTGGCTGCCAAAGATGTATGTCGGTCAAGTCACTTATGAACTGAAGCCGGAACGACTTTCCCCTGGTGAATCGTTATCCGGGTCGTTTTCGATCCGGCCTAATCGCACGATTAAACCGGAGTACATTCGGCTGAGGATCACGGCTACCGAAACGTGTATCTCCGGCAGTGGCAGTAACGCCAAAACACATCGTCACGAAATATTTCAACGTGACATCATGCTGGCCAACCAGCCTGAACTCGCTGGTGACAAAACGGTTCGTTATGAGATCAATACACGTCTGCCACCGGTGGCCGCTTATTCGATCAAGCTGACCAGCAACGAACTGCAGTGGCTGACCGAATTGCGTGTCGGCATTCCAGGGTTGGTCGACTGGAAGGACCGGAGGGTGTTGACGGTTGTGCCGCCCTCGGACCCCAGCGTGATCGCTAAACTCGGTCCCGCGCTCGATGCGGCGAAGTTCGCTGAGTCAGGCGATTCGATCGACGACTACGATTCAGGGATGGCACCCGAGCGTCCCGGCGAAGCCACCATCACGTTTGACGAAACCGTTGGGCACATTTGGTCTGTCCACGACCAGCCCGATCAGGTGGAAATGTTGGTCGATGCTGTTGCCGGATTGCCGATGAATATCTCGGCACGCATCGAGCGTCGGTTTCTCGGGGGTGGCAGCGACGATCCTGAAATCGCCGCCGACGAACACCTGGTTTGGGCGCAATATGATTCCCCACCGCTGTTGCTGTCATTGTACGTGCCTCAAACGATGGGCGACGATTTCGATCGGGCCAATTCGGCGATTTGGCAGGGACGCGGCGAAATCGTTGGCTGGAACCGTCGCGATGGTCGATTGCAAATCAGAGTTTACCCTTAAAAACATTGCCCCCGGCTATTCGGGTCGGTAAACTAAGAAACTCGTCCGATCGCCGTCGATGTGTCGATTCCGTTCCTGTGAAACCGTTGTGGATCGTCAAGCATGCATGCCATTCATTCGCCGCATTTCGTTCTGAATCGACGCTTTACCTTGATTCCTTACGGACTTTGCCTCGCGATCGGTTCAATCATCGTTTCGATCGGCGACCCGATGATGCTTTCGCCGCGAATGCCATCGGCCGAAAATGCACTGCTGAGTCAAAAGGCGGCTCATGCGGACGACACCGAATTGCCGGCGTTCTTGCGACAAAGGTTCAGCATCCGGGCGTCCAACCGTCGCGACAACGGCGACATGATCCAGTTGATCCGCCCGCTGGCCGAAGCGCTCGCGCCGTCGGTCGTGCAAATCGTTTCGGACGGCACGCCGGTATCGCTCGGTACGATTGTCTCCAGCGACGGATATGTTTTGACCAAACGGAGCGAACTGTCGGGCGACCCGATCCGCGTCCGCTTAGCCGACGCTCGGCTGTTGCCCGCGCGTGTCGCTGCGGTTCGGCGGCAAAGCGACCTGGCTTTGATCCGCATTGAAGGTGCCGGCGGCGATCTGAAGCCGATCACGTTTGCCCAAGAAACCGAAGCCGTCGTCGGATCTTTCTTGGTCAGCGTCGGACGGACCGGTGTTCCGATCGGCTTAGGTGCTGTCAGCGTGCGGCCGCGCACGGTCGAGCACAACGGACGACTAGGTGTCGTGTTGGTCGACGAACGTGGCCAAGCCACCGTTCGTGGCGTTTGGCCGGACAGTGGCGCCGAATCCGCAGGGATCAAACAAGGCGACCAAATCATTGCGATCGATGACCGTAACGAAACCAGTCGCAATGCGGTGATCCAAGCTCTGCGAGGCATGTTCCCTGGTGAGAGCGTCAAACTGACGATCAATCGCGAAGGCGAAACGTTGAACCTGGTCGCTAAGATCCAAGACTTTGGCGTGATGCAAGAAACCGAAAACGACACGAAAGTAAACGGCCCCAGAAGCGTTCGGTTGAGCGGATTCGAACGCGTCTTGCAGCACGATACCGTGTTGAACCCCGACGAATGCGGCGGTCCCGTCATCGATACCTCGGGACGTGTGATCGGTATGAACATTGCCCGCGCCGGCCGTGTAGTCAGTTACGCACTACCGGCGTCGTTGGTGGTTCCCGAAGTGACCAGCATGTTGGCCGAAGCTCGCGGCCAAGCCGGTGGCAAATAAACCGCGGATCTCGACTCGGTGGGAGTGACATGGTCGTGTCAGTTTCTCATGAATCCTTATGCACCTGCGGCACCGGTATTCGAGCCGCAACCGGAATTGCAGACGCGGCAGTCGGCGTTCAAGCTTACCTGGACCCTGCTGCTTGATCTGATCATCACGGTTGTCTATCTGGTTGGACTGCACTGTGTTTCAGTTCGCTTCCAAGACTTTTACTTCACTGGCGATGGCTCGGCGTTCTTTCCTGGAATTGCCAACGATTTCACTGCCCTGGGTGCCGTGATTGTCGTCGCCCTTGCAGTCCTTGGCGGCCAACCGCAACGCTATTCCAAAAACATTCGCGTCTTAGCGATCATTATCTGCGTCGCATTCGCCTACGACTTTCCGACCGGGCAATTCACCTCTAACACACTGCTGCGC
>DIUH01000016.1 GCA_002428205.1 Planctomycetaceae bacterium UBA6163 | reverse complement strand
CTAATCGAAACTTCATACAACATCGGTTGCGACCGAACGGCGGCAGGGTTGGCACAAACCACTGTCCTGCTGAATCGATCGCCGACTTCTTAAAGGTACGAATCTTATAGAAGGAAAAAAACACCGCTGTCACAGCATCCTGTTGTGACAGCGGCGTCACTTACCTATCCATTCAACCAGCCGAAACTTGGCGACCATGCCGCATTTCGTCTGGCGGGCTCGCGACCAGTATGCGACTGCAATACTGAACGCGAACAATTGGAAGTGTTCGAAATGGAGGGTCAATCCATGAGCGTGAGTGATCACCGTGTCGATCCATCGGTTACGCCCCCAAAAGAACATTAAATCGCCGCGAATCCGTGCGACGTGAGACATCCTCTCAAGTCTTTTGAGCGGTTTGTCGCAGCGGGATCCACCAAGGTCAACTGGTGGAAAGACGAGTAGGACAATTCACGAGCTTGATCTGCAGATAGCCGAAACGGTGAACGTTTGGTGATCTTCGCATCGCAATGATTCCTGAGCGAATGTGGGTCATCAATTCATGCTCAACATGTATTGATGACAGGACAGATTAGCGTTCTTAGACCGGCAAAAAATGGAAGCGTTTTGACGATCCAAACATTACAAGTTGATCATCGAATTAGCAACGATTCAATACCAGTTATCAGTGTCATTTCGATTACTTGTCAAGTCAACGGTGCTCGCGTTGGCGAATCACGGTTGGCTGACTTGTTGATCGAACTGATGGTGCGAAGTGTTGTCATTAGCGGGGTGCCTTGTCAAGCAAGACTTTGCGATCGATGAACATTTTACCCACCAGTTCTTGCGTTTTACTCGCGGTTTACGAAGTCAAAAAAAATTTGCTACATTTTTGCTCAAAGCCACCGCCGGTACGGATCGCCTGTGGATCACCCTCAGATCGCTAACAGCGGCTACGTTTGTCCACCGCGATCCCAATTGAGCTACGAAAAAATCGCCATGAACCAGTCCCCATCGTCGACTCCGCCCGATCGGGACCAGCCATCGCTCGATACGGCGACAGGCTCGATTTGGGCGTCCGAACACGTTGCCCGATGCGAAACGTTGCTGGGACGGCCGATTTGCGACCGANNGCCACGGTTGATGTTGTGATCGAACGACTGCGGGAAACCGCAATTCCGATGCAGATCATTTTGGTCGACGATGGCAGTGGCGATGGCACGGCGGAGCGGCTGAAGGCCTACGCCGGACAACCCGACATCACGATCCTCAGCCACACGAAAAATCGCGGTAAAGGCGCGGCGATTCGGTCGGCATTGGATGCCGCAACGGGTGACATCATCGTGATCCAAGACGCTGACCAAGAATACGACCCGCAGGATTTTCGCTTCCTGATGCAGCCAATTTTGCAGGGTCGTGCCGATATCGTTTACGGTACACGATACGGCCATGTCGATCGCCAAGTGTCGCCGCTGTGGCACGAATCGGTGAATGCCCTGATCACCGGTTTTGCAAACCTCTGCCTCGGCGTACGGTTGAACGACATCGAAACGTGCTACAAGATGGCAAGCCGGCGGTCATGGCAAATGATCGCGACGCAATTGCGAGAAAACCGGTTCGGAATCGAAATCGAACTGACGGCGCGATGGGTGCGTAGTGGCATGCGATTGGCCCAACGCCCGATCCGTTACCAGCATCGATGGTACGCCGAAGGGAAAAAAATCGGCTGGCGTGATGGCGTCGCGGCAATCGGGTGCATTATCCGCTACGGCCTACTGAGGCGGTGATTGTGCCGCTAAAGTCGCTATAGGCAATCTATTTAGACGTAAAAAACTTGACGAAGGTTGCCCTGACGCGGTAATCTAACAGTCTATTCAACGAGATGCGTTATCCAGAGGCCAGAAAAAACTCTAGCTGTGATCGGCATCGGGCCGGTTGGCCGTCAGACTCGGACGCTGCTAATCACCTGGCGTCGAAAGCGAGGCAAATCAGCGCAGAGCGGTTTTCCCCGCCTCTCGCATGGCTAGACCACGGTAAACTGATTCGTAAGCACAGTGGCCACAAACTCGACGGAGGCACGTTCCCATGAGTATTTCCACTCCCGTGACGGCGATCACGGTAAACCCCGCGTTTTTGCAGGAAATCAAAGACAGCAACTTGAGCCTGTGGCAGGCGATCGATCGTTTGGAATCGCTTTACACACCCGACGAGGATCGATCCAGGACGCTCAACTGCTTGGTACCACTGCTGGGTGAATTGCGTGACCTGTTGGCATTGCAATTCGCACTCGAAGAAACCTACGGTTACATGGAAGTCCCCACCGCGGTGGCTCCGGTGAATATTCACTTGCTGCAGGACATCCGTTCGCAACATTGCACGCTATACTTGGCTGTGAACGAGTTGGCCGAACAGGCTGAGGAATTACAATATCGGGGTTGTGTCAGCGAGAAGGTCGACATGTTGTTGGCCGAAGTTCGTGAGTTTGAACTGCGGTTCCGAGATCACGAACGGATGGAAGCGGACTTGATCCGTTGTTCGCGGCCTGCGTCGCACACGCGATCGTAGTGCATTGCCACGGTTCAAGTACGTTGTTTCGGGTTCATACGCGAGGAGGTATGCGATGCTGGGTGAAATCCAAACCAAGCCAATGGAGATTCTGTTGGTCGAGGATGGCCTGATGGATGCCAAGATTACGATCCATGCGCTGCGGCGATCGATGGTTCACCACCGATTGACTCTCGTTCGCACGACTGCCGAAGCGATCCAGTTCCTGAAGCGAGAAGGCGTCTTCGGCCGAGCTCCCGCGCCCGACCTACTGCTGCTCGACCTCTGCTTGCCAGACGGCGATGGGCTGGAAATCGTAAGCGAAATGCGATCGTTCCCCGATCGCCGAGCGACGACTCCTGTTGTCGTCCTCACCGCTTCGGACGATACCGAAACACGCCAACGATGCGATTCGATGAAAATCGACGACTTCATTACCAAGCCAGTCGACGAAGAGCAGTTCTTGCGCGTCGTCCGTGAACACAAACGACTGCTCATGTTCAGCCATTCACCTTTGGTGGGTGTCTAGACGATCGGCGTGGTTCAACCAGGTGCGGGTCAGCTAGGTGCGGGTCAGCCAATTGAGCGATCATCAAGCGGTCGCGATGCATCAACGTTTACAAAATGGTTGGGTGTACCCTATCTGTTGCCGCTGGCGCTCTTAATCGGTGCAATTGCAACGCTGGTCGGAAATTGTCTGGTCGGCATTGACCGCCTCGCGTTTCGTGATGTCAGCCACTTTTACACGCCGCTGTATGGATACGTGGCCGCGCGTGAACGGGTCGATTGGTTACCGCTGTATAACGATCTTGACCACGCCGGGATCCCGCTGGCCGGCGAAACGACGACGGCACTTTTCTATCCCGTTCGACGGATCATCTTCCGCGTGGTCGATTCTCCCGAGACGGCCATCGCGTGGTACATCTCGCTGCACCTCGTGTTAGCCGGAATCACGGCCGCCTGGGCGGCTCGCAGGGCAGGCGCGACCCGCCAAGGTGCCTCGCTGGCCATGATCGCTTATCCGCTGTCAGGACCGATCTGGTTTCTTTACACCAACCCGCCGTTCCTAGTTGGCGCCGCTTGGTTGCCCCTTGCGCTCGGTGGCGGATTTGCACTGCTGCGTTCATTCCGTTTGAGCGATCTGGTGGCGACCGCTGCAGCGCTGGCATTGATGATTCTTGCGGGTGATCCACAAACGGCCGTCCATGTCGTGTTGATCGGAACGCTCGCTTGGATAACCAAAGCGGTTCTATCCGTTTACCGTTTTCGCCAGGCATCGATCGCAGATTCTTTGCTTGTATCGCTCAGGGCTTTGACCCGATTGGCTGCCGCACTTGTGCTTGCGACTTTATTGGCCGCGCCACAGATCGCGGCCTCGATCGACTGGGCACCACAAAGCGTTCGATATGTCGAATCCGACGGCTCATCACAGCGTGAAACGTTTGCCTTCAGCGTCGCGCCGTGGCACTGGGCTGAATTGGTCGTGCCGTTCATCTCAGGAACCCTGTTCCCGCAATATGCTCGAATCAGTCACTTGTTGCCGGGCGATGGTCGAACCTGGGTTATAACGCTCTACAGCGGATTAATCCCATTGTCGCTGGCGATGCTTCGTTATAGAAGGTTTTTACTTCCGCGATTATTCGGTCGATGCAAAAATCGTGCGAGCAATCTCCTGCGAATTCGCACTCGCTGGCACCGACTCGACGGCTGGGATTGCGTCGCCCCCATCGGCCTGGTCTTCGCGATGGGCAACCTTTCAATCGGAGCGTTTATAAGATGGGCCCAGCCACAATGGTTGTTGGGGGCGGATGATCTAATCTTAAGCCCTTATGGATGGCTGGTCGCCTGGTTGCCCGGATACGACGGGTTTCGCTATCCCGCCAAATGGCTCGTCTTTGTTCCCTTGGGAATCATCGTCGCCGCGTCACGACAGGCGGGACGTTTCTCGCATGCCACGAACGTCGCCGCATCTCGAATCGCAATCACGATCGCGATGATCGGTTTTGTGGCCGCCGCATCCGTCGTGGTCATCTTGAGCGTGATGTTGGCATGGTCGCCCGACAGCATCCGGCGGAGCGATTCGATTTGGGGGCCGATCGATTTTGGTACAGCCGGCTGGATGGTGGCGACGTCGACGCTGGCTGTCGTTTGCTTCGCAAAACTGTTCGACACCCTACCACGATTAGCTATCGACCGAAAAACGGCCTTTCATTGCTTGCTATTCTTGGTTGCGATCGATTTGTGGATCGTAGCACGACCGACACTTGCAACCGTCAATCGGGCCAGCGAATTGCAATGGATCGACTCAACCGAAAATCATATTGCGGCCCCCAACACCGAGAATCGCACACCAGGATTGCCGATGCGAGCGATGCGATTTACCGGTCGTGGCTGGCCCCGTGACTTGCGCAGCATCCCCTCGCCCGGTAACCAACGGATTTTGGCCGCCGAAACGAGTATGCGAAACAGCTTGTTTGGCCGGTGGCATCTCGCTAATCAAGTGGCAGTGTTCAATTCGCCCACATCGCTACCACCGGGCCGCTTGCGATCGTTTTGGATGGCCGCAAATGCCCAGTCGCGAACGCTAGCAACCGATGAGCAAGACCGATACTGGACCAACATCATGCAGTGGTTGTCGATCGATCAATCGTGGACACCCCAAGACATGATTGTTAGCGACTTGATTGCCCGGTTACCAACCGACGACTCTCAGCACTTAATCACATCGCTGAAGCGAACGTCGATCGCCCACCCATCGCCGATGGTCACGTGGCACAGTGCTTGGCGGGAAATCGATCCGACTGACTCAGTCTCATTCGAATCGTTTACTCAGCGGATTCAGGCTGTCGTTTCCGGCGATCAATTGGTCAGTGTGCCTTGGATCGAAACTCAATCGCCGCGATCGCCTGAGCCGCCTGGAGGCAAAGCGGCAGAATCGTTAAACGTTTCTTACCCCAAGCCCGGGCATTGGAATATCACGATCAACGCACCCACCGCCGGACTGATTTATATCAAACAGTACCAAGACGGAAATTTTCGCGCAATCGTTCGCGATCTCGATCAACCTGGCACGTCAAATGCACCCGCAACTCAGGTTGATCGATGTGACTATCTTTTCTCAGCGATCAAGCTACCGGCGGGTCGGTTTGAAGTGCAATTAGTCTATTCGCCAAGCTGGAAAACACCGTCGCTGGTGGTCGCCATCGCGAGCTGGATGGCGGTCCTATTTTCACTTTTATTGCTAGTACAACCGAGGCGTCCCCACGCGACTCATCGTTCTGTTGGAACAACTGATACATCCGTCAATCGCGTTGCCACAGGGTAATCAAGATTGAAACCGTAAAAAAAATCGCTGAATTCTCATTGTCCGGCACCTTGTTGATCCGATCGCAATTTTAAGAAGGATCTTTGTCGTCTCTGTCATGGAATGACCAGAACGTTAAGGCAAGCGTCTGGCAAACACATGTCCCTCAATTACGGCGGGATCCTCTCACTGCGCGCCCTAGCTTTATGTGCGGTCGCTGTCGGAGGATATACAGTTAACCGAGTCGTCAAGATCGATGGTCTTGAGCATCTGTCGGTTTATCTTGACGGCAATCAGGCCGACTCCGGCGAAAACTCGCTGGCGCTATCGTCGGTCTACCCTCAGTCACAGCTTGCGGCCTTACCGGTCAGTGTCGCAACCGAACCGACCTCGTCGTCCAAATCGATCGTCGGTTCGCTGGTCTCGCTGGCTATGCCAAAAAACGAATCCGGCACACCCGTACGTCCTGTCGGTCATGCAACCGCATCACGCGGATCGACCGAGCAAATGGCTCCGTCCGGCAACCTTCGCATCGCGTCGTGGGCGATCAATGGTTTCGGTCCGCAACAGCTCCGCGACCCCGAGTTGGCGAGAATCTTGGTCGATGGCATTCGGCGATTTGACGTCGTTGCGTTGCAACAGGTGAGAGCGTCTGAGCGTGATTTCCTGCCGAATCTGGTGGCGATGTTGAACCGTGATGGCCGAGCCTATGACTATTTGGCCGGGCCGCTGCAGGGACGAAATCCCGCTTCGCCACCGGGAACGCTTTCCGGTGACGGCGAACAACTGGCGTTCCTTTATGATACCACCAGCGTGGTCAGCGACCGCAGCCAACTTTATACCGTGGCCGACCCTGACAACCGTCTGACCCACAAACCACTGGTTGCTTGGTTTCGAGCCGCACAGGTCGATCCCCAGCGCGCGTGGACCTTCTCGCTGGTCAACATGCGGGTGGATGTATCGCGTGCTCGGCAAGAAGTCTATGAATTGCCTCGCTTGGCGTCGGTCATCGGCACCGATGGTCGGGGCGAAGATGACATCATCTTCGCGGGCCTGATGCAAGCCGACCACAGCTACTTGAACGGTACCTTCGGCGGCGCGAATTACTGGTTCGCCACGCATGATAAATCGACCGATATTTATGCAAAGTTTCAAACCAGTAATCTGATAGTCGATCGACGAACGACCACCGAAGCGGTGTTGCGCGGCGGAGTTGTTGATTTCCTCAGAATTCATAATCTAAGTATTTCGCAAGCTGAAAAGGTGACTCCACACCTGCCGGTCTACGCTGAGTTCTCGCCTTGGGAAGGAGGCCATCGCTAGGACACAAGCTACCTAGAACCCTCCTGGCATTCGATTTGCTTTCGAGCGTGTAACCAAAACCCCTCAGGCGTCCCCCAATCCGAGGTTACTGATCCGAAAGGCTAGATGGATGTCCATTTATCGCAATCTGTTGTCCCTGCTGTTGTTGTTCTCCCTCGCACCGACACCGCTGCTGGCACAAAACGGCGACAAACCAGAACGCCCAAAATCCCAGCAAACACCGGCAACCAATGCAGCCGGAATATCTTATACACCCGAAGAATCTCGCGGCAACGGCGGTGAAATCCAACAAACCGCCAGCGGTGACCAACCGGCACTGACGACCCAGCAAGGGATACCGATTTCGGATAACCAGAACTCGCTAAAGATTGGCCAGCGGGGCCCAACCCTGCTAGAAGATTTCAAACTGCGCGAGAAACTGTTTCATTTCGATCATGAACGGATTCCAGAAAGAGTCGTTCACGCACGTGGATTTGGCGCTCATGGGTATTTCGAGAATTATGAATCGTTGGCGGAAATCACGTCAGCCGATCTGTTCCAGCGGGCTGGAGAAAAAACACCCGCTTTCGTCCGTTTTTCGACCGTCGCTGGAAACAAAGGTTCTCAGGACCTGGCTCGGGATGTTCGTGGTTTTGCCGTTAAAATGTATACCCAACAGGGCAACTGGGACCTTATCGGTAACAATATACCCGTCTTCTTCATTCAAGACGCGATCAAGTTCCCCGACCTGATTCACGCCGCCAAGGCGGAACCAGACCGCGGCTTTCCGCAAGCCCAAACGGCGCATGATAACTTCTGGGATTTTATCTCTTTAACCCCGGAAAGCATGCATATGGTGATGTGGATCATGTCCGATCGGGCGATCCCGCGGTCCTTTCGATTCATGGAAGGTTTTGGTGTGCATACGTTTCGTCTGGTCAACGCAGACGGTAAGTCGACGTTCGTCAAGTTCCACTGGAAACCGATGCAGGGCCTGCAAGCGGTGACCTGGAATGAAGCGGTGAAAATCAACGGCGCCGATCCCGACTATCATCGTCGCGATCTATGGTCAGCGATTGAAACTGGGAATTATCCGCAGTGGGAATTGGGGTTGCAGTTGTTTGATAACGAATTTGCTGACAAGTTCGACTTCGATATCCTGGATGCGACGAAAATCATCCCCGAAGAATTGGTGCCGGTTCGGCCAGTCGGACGTCTGGTGCTCAATCGACGGGTCGATAATTTTTTCGCCGAGACCGAACAGGTTGCCTTCTGTACTCAGAACGTTCCACCGGGGATCGATTTCAGCAACGACCCGCTGTTGCAGGGCAGAAACTTTTCTTATCTGGACACTCAATTGAAGCGGCTTGGCAGCCCGAATTTTACGCACCTGCCTATCAATGCGCCACAGTGCCCGGTCAGCCACTTTCAACAAGACGGTCACATGGCGATGAAAAATCCGAAAGGCCGTGTCAATTATGAACCGAATTCATGGCAAATCGGGCCACGGGCGAATCCTGAAAAGGCTTTCAAGACCTTTCCCAGCGAAGAGGAAGGCGTAAAGCAACGTGTTCGGTCGGAAACCTTCTCGGACCACTACAGCCAAGCCCGACAATTCTACATCAGTCAAACCGCGGTCGAACAACACCATATCGCCGATGCTTTGGTGTTCGAGTTGAGCAAAGTGCAGACGGTGCCGATCCGCGTGAAAATGGTTTCTCACTTGTTGAATATCGACAAAGATTTAGCAGTCAATGTCGCCCAAGGTTTGGGGTTATCAGAAATGCCGCAACCGGCCGAAGCGGCTCAGCCAACTCGCGATGACCTTGAACCCTCGCCAGCCCTCAGCATCTTGAAGAACGGGCCGGAGTCGTTCGCCGGACGCACCGTAGGTATCTTGGTTTCAGACGGATTTGATATCGACCAGTTGCAGGCGTTGTTGAAGGCTATCAAAGACGAAGGGGCTTCGGCCAAGATTGTCGCTCCGCAGGTCGGTCGAGTGAAAGCGAGCAACGATAAGTTCTTTAAAGCGGACGAGAAGATTGGCGGTGGCCCGTCGGTGCTGTTCGACGCCGTCGCATTGCTGGTGACCGAAGAGGGGGCGAAGAGTTTGGCCGGCGATATCGCAACTCGAGATTTTGTTTCCGATGCCATCGCGCATCGCAAGTTTATCGCTCATAATGATGCCTCAAAGTCGTTGCTGGAACTGACGCCCGGCTTGAAACCTCAGCAGGACCAGTTGGTGTCGCTCGACCAAGCCAACAGCACTAAGGATTTCATCACACGTTGTCGCCGGTTACGGGTTTGGGATGCCGATGAACTGGAATCAAAACCTGCGCAGCCTGCGAAACGGCAATAGCGATCGGTTGTTGCCGCTCGAAGCTTTGTTATGTTACATGGTAACGAGATTCTTTTCTTTCGACATTGCATAATGTCTGGCAATCGGGTGTCCCATGAGAATGCTGCTCCTGTTTTTCTTCGGCCTAATCGTTTCCGGTGGCTGGCTTAAAGCGGATATGCCGTGGATTCGAGTTTCTGATGATGCAGCAGGGTTTGTCGAATCCGAGACGGGTAAGCCGTTCACCCCTTGGGGATTCAACTATGATCGTGATACTCAAGGGCGATTGATCGAAGACTATTGGATCGACCAGTGGAAAACGGTTGAAGAAGATTTCCAGGAAATGAAAGCGCTGGGCGCGAATGTTGTGCGGGTCCATTTGCAGTTCGGCGCGTTTATGGAATCGCCAACTGCGCCCCGCCAGCGATCACTTGATCAACTTGCACGATTGTTGGAACTGGCGTCCCAAACAGGTCTGTATCTGAACTTGACCGGCCTGGGGTGTTATCACAAACAGGATGTCCCGCCATGGTACGATCAACTTAGCGAAGCACAACGATGGGACGCGCAAGCCGTCTTTTGGAAAGCGATTGCGGAGGTGTGTGCCGATCGCTCCGTCGTATTCTGTTACGACTTGATGAATGAGCCCGTCGTTCCCGGCGGCGACAAAAAGCGTGACGATTGGTTGGGGGCCGGCTTTGGTGGCAAGCATTTTGTCCAGTTTATTTCGCTCGACCGTGACGGGCGAGTTCGACATGAAGTCGCGCGAAGTTGGATTGAGAAACTGGTTGCCGCGATTCGGCAAGTCGATACACGTCGCTTGATTACGGTCGGGATGGTCGACTGGAGTCTTGATCGCCCTGGCCTGACATCCGGATTTACGCCCGATAAGGTTTCCGACCAGCTCGACTTCATTTCGGTGCACATTTATCCCGAGTCGGGAAAGTTGGACGAGGCGATGGATACGCTGCGCGCGTTTGCGGCGGTCGGCAAACCGGTCGTGATTGAAGAAATCTTTCCTTTGAAATGTAAGACGAGTGAGCTTGAGACGTTTATTAATGAATCTCGCAGCCATGCCAGCGGTTGGTTCGGATTTTATTGGGGAACGCCGCCACAGGAACTCGATGCCAGCCGATCGATTGGCGAAGCGATGACACTGCGATGGTTGGAGCTGTTTCAAGCGATGAGCGTGAAGGATTGAATTGCGGCTCTAATCGAAAAGGGTTGCCTTGGCACCGAACTTGTTTAGGTAACCTTTCAATTTCAATTTCTTTTTGGTGCTGTCGCTGGTCATATAACGGACGTTTCCGAATACCGGCCGAGTCGGCCCCCATGCTCGGTCATATCGTCCGAGAGTCCAGAAGATGCCGCTGTATGAATTGGGGTCACGTCCGTCGAGGGCGTATTTATTGTTCAACTCGATCAAGATTTCTAGGGCATCTTGTGGCGTGCGTGTCCAGTGGAGAATCATCTTGCCCCACAACATTCGCAAGTAATTGTGCATGACGCCCGTGGTGACCAATTCCCGCTGAGCGGCATTCCAGACTTCGTCATGCGTTTGGGCTCGTGCAAATTGTTCCAGCGAGTAGATCGCGGGTCGAGCATCCTTGGCGTGTTGTTTGAGCGTCTTGAGCGCCCAATCGGGCAGCGTATCGTATTGGTCGTAATCCTTAGGGTTTCGAAATGACATGTTGAAGCCGAGTTCACGCCAAGTCAGCAGTTGATCGAGGAACGCTTCGGCCGGTTCGGATGTATTCCAAAAGCCGTTGTTCTTGCCATTGGGCGGCGAAGCTTGATCGGGCGTCCATGATTCTTGCTCGAACACGGCGCGAAGGATTTGGTGCGGTGATATATGGCCGAAATGCAGATAGGGGCTCAGCCCGCTGGTCGCACGCTTATCAGGGTGATTGCGATCATCACCATAGGCCGATAGCGACTGCGAGACGAATTTGTCCAAGCGTCTGGC
>DIUH01000105.1:49640-51325 GCA_002428205.1 Planctomycetaceae bacterium UBA6163 | reverse complement strand
ATTCCGCCAGCATGAAGTTGGACGTGCACAGCAAATTTCCATCTGCGATCGTGCGGCGCAACAGTTCAGAAGCCAGCCCAGAAGGCGAAGCGACAGCACGAACGATGATATTCGTGTCGAGTACGATCTTTGCCATTACTCGTCAGCGCTTTGAATAGCTTCGTCGATAGCGGCCTCAATCTCGGCGGGTGCCAAACCTTGCTGCTTGGCATTTTCATGGGCTTTGGTGAGTAGCTCGTCAATCCGACTTCGAGCAACAGATTTGTCAGCTTCGTTCGGTTCGACACCCGGGCGATACGCAAGAACGAAGATCCTTTGGTCAGGAGCCAGATCTCCTCCGACCAGCTCTTCAATAGCGTGACGCTGATTGGGAGTAATGTCGCTAACGGTTCGGTCAACGGATGTTTGGATGGATTGGGTCATGANNTCTCATTGTAGCATCTATCGACATAACAGTCACGTTCATCGACTAGAGGAAGCCGCTGAGGCCTCACTTGCCAGCTCCGCGGCATTCAATTGACTGCCAACTGTTGCCGAAAACTTCGATGAGTTCGTTTTTCACTGCAAGCCAATTGTACTTTTACGCAACCTATTCCACATTTGCCGCTGCTTGTTCCAGTCGAGCGTTTTGGCGATGGGGCGGATGGTATTCGCGACTGTGGCGTGAGCCGATCGGTTCGCTGCTGGACAGTCGGCTCACCAAAAAATCTTAAGCCACCGGCATCGTAGCTACGGCAGCGATGTGCTGAGCGAAGCGGATGATAGGGAGTGTGGTTGTGAAATCGGAATCCTCAAAGTGCTGCACACCTGGGGCCAGTGCTTGCTGGTGATGCGTAGATTGAAAGCCGCGAAGCGGCGATAGGTTGTAGCCTGGCACGCAAGTGCAAGGATTGCAGAACAATGGGCATGAAAGTCGCAACGCGACGATAGGAACATCGAAGCAGCGATAAAACGGCAATGGTGGATTGCGACTCGGAAATCTTTGATGGGTTGGTGAATCGATGGCTCGTCGCCGGCGCTGATTGAAACAAGCCCCGGGGTGCGCTCGGCTCGCGGTGCTCGCCAACGCTTACCCGGGGCTACAACCTTTCGCCAGATTCGTGGCTTTCGAACTTTTCTCACAATCGTTTGCGACGGCATGCGCAGGTTGCAAAACAATGGTCATTCGAGTGCGGTTATAAGCTCCGTGCACGAAGACTTTACAATTGGATCCTGGAATTGAAAGGGTTCTGAACTACCGATAATCACGACGGCAACAGGCTTGTAATCACAGCCCAGAGATCGGTGTAACAAAAGTGCCACCTGGCTCCCATCTCCAGTCACCGTGGCCGAGGTTCGGTACGCGCTGGTGTCCAGGCTTTAGCCGCCAAGTATGTGAAACAGTCAGCGAGAATCATTCTTGATACATTCCCNNAGCGCATGCCGAACCAATGCATAAGCTTACGTAATTAATCGCGTTGATCTCAGCAGCTGCAAAGCAACGTCAATCATCACCCCAATTCGTAATCAAAACACGAGCCTGCGTAGCGATATCCATTGACNNCAAGAAGTGGGCTTCGGAGGAATCACATAAGCATTCAAAACGAAGGGATCACACCCCAAGACACTAAATCCTGCATTCAATCTGCACCCCCATCGGGTGTAGGGGCCGGTCGCCCAAAAACCAAAAACCTTCAGCGTTGCCC
>DIUH01000105.1:49291-49465 GCA_002428205.1 Planctomycetaceae bacterium UBA6163 | reverse complement strand
AAAGGCTGTACACCAGCGCATGCTCAATCCAATTCGAACATCCCAAGAAGAGTCAACTCGGCCTACGGTCCGTCCTCACCCCTAGATTCACTCGGACTCTGGTACTTATAAATAGTTCAATCACATCATAGACCGCATCCCGCGATGCTGCACCGTTCGTGGAGCACGCTGGTG
>DIUH01000105.1:47522-49277 GCA_002428205.1 Planctomycetaceae bacterium UBA6163 | reverse complement strand
ACCAGCGCGTGCTTGACCCAGTTCGGACATACCAAGAGAAACCAACCCAGCCTACGGTCCGTCTTCAGCCGTAGATTCACTCGGACTCTGGTTTTTTTGAACTACTGTAGCGTAGCCAAGGCGACAAAAACGCGGATAGCCTTTTACGATCGTGCCGTCGGGATGACAGTAGAAGCTTAAACCACCTAGTTCAGCCTCGCAGATACTTTGATTTTCTTCGGCCACAGATGGACCGATCTTGAAATTAACGTGATCTTCGGAAACGCAATTCCAATCTTTCAGCGGGAGCGCTCTCATCAACAAACTGCAAATCAACTCTGTGTATTGGATAGGCCCACTAATCACTGGTCCATAAACACCATAGACATGGCCATTTTTTGCCAATACACCTGAAACGAGCATCTCAAACACACAGTGACTATCAAGGTAACCCGATTCCCGTTCGTTCAAGTCGTAACACACGTCGGCACCGGGCTTGACGCGAATAACCACTCCAGTTCTTGCGAGCGTATCGGGCACCATAAGTGCGTCTTTCTTAAAAGTTTATTTTAGTGGAGGCATTTTAATAGGTGGGGATGATGTCAAAGCCGGTCTGCAAATAGTTGTGTTTAGAAATGCTTGCCGGACTCCAGGACGAACAGGGGCCATTGCATCGAAACTAACCCCCGGATCAATCATAGAATACTCGCATATCTTTTTGCATTTAGACCGAACATCCGGAATAAAGGTTATCAATATCGTTTCGCCCCATTCCTTCAAAGACGGCTCGTACGACGAAATCAATCTGCGATCAGTTACGTAATCGCTCGGCTTAACACATGATTTTCCACACTCATCGTAGTGGTAAATCATTCACTTGTCATCATCTCCATCGTCATTCTTGGGGCCTGGTGGAAAATAAGGCGGATCCCACTTAGGCTCTGGTTTAGGACGTATCCTGATAACAATATCATCGATCATCCTTTCTATGTCATTGAGAGCTATATTCCTTGCGTCCCCTAGGCATTCGGGCATCAGCAGGCACGCATAAATGCTTACCCCTGCCGTAATCGCGGCAGCCTTCAAGGCTGCGATACCGATACCAGCAGGTATTACAATCGGTAAAACAAACGCCGCGTTCCCGTCATAGTCCAAGTACATGACTGGTGAAGAGTTTAAAAATTCATACTGGCCCCATGCACTCCCCTTGTACCCAATCGGATCCCTACTCACAAACCTTCCTGCCACCGCGTCATACATCCGTGTCCGGTAGTGATACAGGCTCAATCCTTCATCCCATTGCCGACCGGTGTACGTATAGCGATTTGAAATCGCTGAATCTGAAATCACAGATCCCGACGCGTCGGCGATTGTGACTTGGCCATAGGCACTATACGCATAGCGTTCTACGACTGATCCTCCTCCGTCACTTACGACGGTGATGCTGTATTGTTGGTTGCGGTTGAAACGCGGTTGGGGGTTTTTCTTGTGATTGGTGAGCGGGGTGGTTGCGGCCTTCTGGCTTGCCGCGCAGGGGCGCGCGGTGAGTTTGCATGACGGTCGCGTGCCACGCGGCGAGCGATTTGCTCGGCGTGGATGCTGTGATGCTCGGCGACGGATGGGGAGCAAGGGTTCCATGCCCCCAGACTAGCCCATTTCACCGACGATGTCACGTCTTTTCGGGCGGTTTGACGTCCGGGGTTTCGCCGCCGTTCGCGGGTGGCTCAGGCGGCGGCGTGTCGGTCGCTCCGGGATGCGTTTTCTCGTGCACTTCGC
>DIUH01000105.1:39929-47477 GCA_002428205.1 Planctomycetaceae bacterium UBA6163 | reverse complement strand
GCCGTGTGACGTAGCATGTGACAACTGCCGCGACGATTGATTCCCACGTCGTTTAAGTAGCCACGAACGATTGCCGACATCGTCGCTGGATGAATCGGATTGCCAAGCGATGACAAGAAGATTCGTTCGGTCGGCTTGTCGTTTTGGTGGTACTGTGGCCTGACTTCTTGTAAGTATTTTTCTAACCACTGGATCGCTCGCTTGCCGATCGGCACTACACGGTCCTTGCGGTTCTTCCCTTGACGAATCACCACCAAGCCTCGCTCGCGATCGACGTCGTCCAGATTCAGTTTGAGTAGTTCGGCCCTGCGGATCGCTGTCGAATAAAGCGTCTCCAGCATTGATCGGTCGCGGACTCCGTTAGCTGTTGTCAGATCGATTGATGAAAGCAACATCTTGACTTCGCTTAAGCTCAGGTGTTTTGACGGCAACCGGTGCTCTTCTTTTGGTAACTGGATTTTTTCAGCGGGATTGGTTTCTAAGTAACCTTTTTCGACCATCCACTGTAGCCAATGTTTGACTGCGATCAGGTAACTGGCTTGGGTGGCGAACTTGATCGGCTTGTCGCCACGACGATTGCGGTGATGGTACAGCGACCGACGGTAGGCTTCGAGCAAGTCGTTCGTAGCAGCTGCAAAACCTTCGGGTGAGTCGACACTACGTTCGGCGCACCAGGCGATGAAGCGGCCGAGCGTATAGCTGCGGCGATCGATCGTGGTCGCTGACCAGTTATCGATTCGTAGGTTAGTGAGGCAATCGTGTTCTCATACTCGACGCGGTTCAGCCGCCTTAACACGACCTCGCCACCGGTGCCCTTGAGTTCTGCTGCAGCACGTGAAATTTCGCTTTGGATCCATGCGGTGACCTTCTCGACTTCTGCTGTCTTGGGCTGCATCGCATCTTCTGGCGGCATTTCGCCGAGGTGCAAATTGTCGAGCACCATCTGCCAGTTCTCCGCATCCGCAGCGGTCGCAGAGATCTTTAATTGATCGACCCGAAAGTCACCCTCCTGATTCTTCGGCCCATGGCACTGGTGACAGTAGTTCTGGAAAAACGCGGTGACCGGCGGAGCCACGACTGTCTCTTCCGCATTCGCGGATGCAAGCATCAGCAGACTAAGCGCGAGCAGTCTTATGACTAGGCAATCAAACAACGATGCGGTCCGATTCGGAATCATACGAATTCCTTGATGGTGCTCTGGGCGTTTTCGGAGTTGTCTCACTGGTAAGTTTTACCAGCAACTATCTCTTGTCGGCTTGGTATTCCGCGATCACCTTCTTCAGTTCCTCGGCGGCCTCTCCCGTCGCGATTCCCGCGAGCCTCGCTGCAACGTAGTTGTGCCGTTTCACGATCTCAGCCGGGGCAATCATAATGATATTCGCGTCGGGATGATCGGCCTGAACACGTTTCAGATCGTCAGCGTTGACAACGGTCATCGAAAGATCCAGGGTTTTCAGGCGGCCTTTCATCGGCAGCAGATGCTGGAATCCGTTCTTATAAGTTACGAACGCCTCCTGAAAGCCGACACGTGTCACCTTCGGCATCTTCGCGATCGATGCCAGAGCCGCCTGCGAAACGTTGCCAAACTCTGCCACCGTGAATGATTCCAGACTCGGGTGACCTTCAAAGAACTTCACTGCTGCTTCGCTGACTTGCGAATGCACGACGGTAAACGATTTCAGCCCCTTGATCTTGGCGGCTTGCTCCACTCCAGCATCATTGATGCCCAGGGTCAACTTGATCTCCAGGAGTTTCGAGTCCGATAAAGCATCGAACCCGACACCGCTGTAGAGCGGCGACATCGGATGATTTCTCAGGAAGCCGTTGTGATCAAAGCTGATGAGCCTTAGTTCCGGCATCGCTTTCAGAGCGCGGAGACTTTCGTCTCGCAGCCAGGGGCCGTTACCGTGGAGCGCCAACACCCGACCGCTGGAGTCGAAAATGCAACTCAAGAACAGCCCTTTGTTTTCGGTGCCTTGAACTCCCCAAGACTTCAGTCCAGTAGTCTCGACCCCCAAATCCTTGAGGCGATTGAAGACGCCGCCCCTGGCCCAACCGGGAACCTCAGCCACTTCCACCGAGTGCCCCTCGACCGCGATGATCTGCTCGACGATCGGCGCTCCAGTGGGATGAAACGGAATCTCTAACGCCCGCGCTGTCTGGTGCATACTAAGCATCACGATGAACGCGAACCAAAGAAGTTTGCTCATGGGTCGCTCCAGGTACACGCGGAATAGATTTCCATACTATCAGTTCTTGAGAATTCTCGAGGAAACATTTCGATCCTAGCTGAATGCGGATCCCACCGTGGCGACAATTGAGACGCCTGTCTTGCAAATCCAATCGATTTACGATGCAGTGGCTAAGCCACCGCGTCAACCTTTTGAGGAGCCTTTACTAGCATGGATACTTCACTTGTTCGCAGCCCTGTCTATCAGCAACTCAATCAGCGATTGCGGGTTGCGCTTGCAACGGAGTATCGCTCAGGAGACCAGTTCCTTACCGAACGCGAAGTCGCCGAGAAGTTTCAGGTCAGCCGCGCGACTGCCAACAAGTCGCTCGCCAGCCTGGTTTCTGAAGGTTTCCTAGAATTTCGTAAAGGACTTGGCACATTCGTGCGGCGCGATGTGATCGACTACGACGTCCGCTCGCTGGTAAGCTTCACAGAAAAGGCTCGCGCCGCCGGGAAGAAGCCAGCAACAGAGCTCTTAACCTTTGGAAAGCTGGCCGCTGCAGAAGTTGAAGATTCCATCCGAGCGGCATTGCAGGTCGAACCAAAAGCGGTGCTTTGGGAAATGGACCGAATTCGCTTCGCCGACCAGATTCCGGTCATTCTCGAACATCGTTATGTGGTTCATCAGCATTGCCCTAAGTTGACGAAGACGCAGTCAGAAGGTTCGCTGTATCGAGCCTGGACTGAAACCCACGCTTTAAAGATCGGCGGCGCGAACGATGTGATCCGCGCAGTGCTGTTGTCAGCAAGCGAAGCGAAACATCTGCGGACCACACCTAAGTCTCCAGCTCTGGAAGTGGTCTCCATCGGCTATCTCGAAGACGAGACACCGCTATGGTGGGAACGAACCTTGTACCGAAGCCACCAATATGAGTTCCACAGCAGGCTTGGTCCCATCCAATCAGCAACGCCGGCCCGCGGTCAGTTTCGTGACGACTGAAAATCGATTCAACGGACGGTAAATGTCTTTGGCTCACTGTCCATCTCTTGCTCCCAGGCGACCAAACGTGCCTTTAAATCACGAACAATCTCGGGATACCGATAATGAAGATTCTGATGTTCGCTGATGTCGTTTTCCAAATCGAACAACAGGTCCATGGTGCCGCCGTCATCTAGGTATTTCCACTTTCCGAATCGAATAGCTCGCATCTGGCGATTGGATCTTTGGATTCGCCAACAGAACGAACGCTGGTCCACCTGAGGCTGGTCGCCTCGAATGATTGGCAGCAAATTAATTCCGTCCAGTTTATACCCAGCAGGCGGCTCCGCTCCGGCGGCAGCGATAAAAGTCGCTGTCAGATCCATCGTGATAGCCGGTTGTGAAGTCACCTTCCCCGCAGGCAGCTTGGCCGGCCAACGAACCAGACATGGAACGCGAATCCCTCCTTCCCAAAGCGTTGCCTTGTGATGAAACAGCGGAAGATTGTTGGACCAGCGCTCGCCACCGTTATCACTCGATAACACGAAGATCGTATTCTCGGTCAATCCATGGCTTTCAAGTCGTTTCATGATCATTCCGACCCCTTGATCAACACGCTCCAACATCGCCTTGTAAATATCGCGACTGCCCTCATGCATGTTGTCGGCTGTAACCTTGGGGTCGGGCCGATTGGGTGGCTGAAACGGTGCGTGAACCGCCAGGTGCGGAACATAAAGAAAGAACGGCTGGTCAGCGTGTTTGTCAACAAACGCCGCGGACCGCTGGTTGATCAAATCGGTCAGATAGCCTTCCGCTTTGGAGATTTCTAAACCGTCACGAAGTGCGTAGGTACCATCGTAGTAAATGTGTCGGTAGTAGTCGGCATGGCCGAGCAGTTCTCCGAAATACTCATCAAACCCATGATGGATCGGACTGAATTCGTCGTCATAACCCAGATGCCACTTGCCAAAAACACCGGTTGCATATCCGACCGACTTCAACATCTTGGCAATCCCCGGCTGATCAGCCGGCAGCCCGATTCCGTGGTGCATTCCATCGACCGATTTCCATTGGCCATCGATCAGTCGGCGTCTCTCGGCGGTGTACCCAAGCGCCCACTCAAAACCGACTCGCTGCTGCCAACGCCCGGTGATGAAACCACACCGTGTTGGTGAGCATACTGGGGCGTTCGCATAAAAATCGCTGAACTTAACCCCCTGTGTCGCCAACAAGTCGATGTTCGGAGTTTTGATGTCCGTTGCCCCCATGCAGCCCAGGTCGGCGTATCCCATGTCATCGACCAACACAAACACGATATTTGGGGGGCGATCTGCGGCTCGTGTCGACGGCGTGACCGCAAATGACAAACAGAGTAATACGGCAATGGCCAGCAATCGACAGCTAACGTATCGAATGTTCATGCGATGTTCTCAAAAGGTGGGGCAGGACAGGATAGCTCGCGAGGCAGGTCACGATGAAAACGTCGATCCAGCATTCTAGTCCATCACGCTACCAGACAATGACGCCCAACGTGAATAAAGTCATCGCGATTCTTTTTTCGTGTTGTTTGTTTCCAGCGTCTGTAGTGGCGGGAAACGAGCGAATGAACGTGTTGTTCATCGCCGCGGACGATCTTCGCAACGATTCTGGCGTGGCAGCGCGGCGCCGCAATGAAAGAGTGTTAATAGCTGATACGAGAACCAAAACGGTTGTGTAATCGTGACTGTTTCAATGTGCAGAACCGAGCGTCAATTTGATTTGTTTGAACTCCATCACTTGAGCGCCCGGCATGGTCAGCGGTTGGAGTGTGATCGTGTTCGGGCCAGCAGGAAGCTGAAAGGTGCCGACATCCGACGTGGCCCAAAGGGCTTTTAATTATGTCGGTTACCGGTCACCAATGTAACTCGAGCGACTTCGCAAGCTCTGTGTAAACTCCGCTGTTGCACATGGGAACGAGCCCTACAGCGCAGAAGGTCCTGCAATGACGGATCGAATCTACCATTACGAGTCTTTTCGCGACCGGCAGGATTCTCAGAAAGCCAGCGTTCATCTCGACAAGCGATAATCGTCACCAGGTTGTAAATTCACCCTCACTTGATTCAATTCGTGACCCAAATGATGCCGTGCTTCGTTAAACTCTAAAGCATGCGCGACTTGACTTCGGGTTGTCGAGCGTGAAACGAAAGGAAAACAACGTGAACAGAAGACATCTCGACTTAATCCTGGCCGGTGTCGTGTTCGTGGTACCACTGACCGGACACGCAGCATCGGCAAGCGAACTTGAGCCGACATCGCAGCAGATCGAGTTTTTCGAGCGGAAAGTGCGTCCGTTGCTTGTCGAGCACTGCTATTCGTGTCACAGCGGGGACGCGGAAAAACTGCAAGCGGGACTTCGAGTCGATAGCCGTACGGCGCTGTTGAGCGGTGGTGATTCGGGACCATCCGTCGTGCCGGGGGATGCCGATGCCAGCCTGTTCATCGACGCGGTGCGTTATGAATCGTACGAAATGCCGCCAAAAGGAAAGCTGGCCGATCACGCGATCGAAACATTTGAAAAGTGGGTCGAGATGGGAGCACCCTGGCCCAAGGGTGATACGCCGATCGATTCAAGCACCGTCCCGGAATTCGATCTGCAGAAACGCAAATCAGAGCACTGGGTGTGGCAAGATGTGTCGACGCCTCAGTTGCCCACCGTACGATCGAGCGACTGGCCTCGCGCCGGACTTGACTACTTCATCCTTTCGAACTTGGAAGCGGCGGGACTGAGGCCCGCCGATGACGTCGATCGTGCCGGGTTAGTACGCCGACTTTATTTCGATTTGATCGGTCTCCCGCCGACTCCGCAGCAATTAACCGAAGTGATGGCGGACCGATCGCCCGGCGCGATCGAGCGGTTGGTTGACAGGTTGCTGGAATCGCCACACTTCGGCGAACGCTGGGCCCGACATTGGTTGGATTTGGTTCGCTATGCAGAGTCGCGCGGCCACGAGTTTGATAACGACACGCCCAACGCGTTTCAGTATCGCGATTATATGATTCGTGCCTTGAACGCGGATGTGCCTTATGACCAACTTGTGCGTGAGCACATTGCCGGTGACTTACTGGCCCGGCCGCGGCTAAACCCAGATCAGGGTTTTAATGAGTCGATCTTGGGCACCGGTTTTTGGTTCCTGGGCGAATGGGTTCATTCACCGGTCGACATTCGCAAAGACGAGTCGGATCGATTCGACAATATGATCGATGTGATGTCGAAGACTTTTTTAGGAATGACGGTCGCCTGTGCACGCTGTCATGATCACAAGTTCGATGCCATCTCAACAGCCGATTATTACTCGCTATCGGGTTTCTTGCAGAGCAGCGATTATCGACAGGTTCGATTCGAATCGATCGAAACGAACCGTCAGGTGGCACAGCAACTTGCCGCTTTGGATTTAAAGTACGAGCGCCAAATACGAGGCCTGCTTGACGCCCAGGGGATCACGCATCCGAGCCAAATGAGCTATCTGGCCGACCCGGCAATCGTCGTCGACTATAGCAACATCGCGCCTTCACACTACATCCAGGATGGCTTCGTATTTGGCCAATCGCCCCGGCGTGAAGGGAGAGCCTATCTTGATGAACTGAATGCTTTGCGAATTGCAACACACGGTGCAGCCACCAGCGACGCGTTTTGGAACGGCTTGGATTCGCTGACGGCAGGACACGTCCAAGACCAAAGCAAGATCGCGACGCTTCCCATGAGCGGGCGGACGCTGCGAACTCCAACTTTCGATTTAACAAGTGCCAGGGTCAGCGCGCTCGTGCAAGGGACGGGCCATGTCATTGCCTGCGTTGACTCGCATCGCCTCGTCGCCGGACCGCTTCACGGTGAAACGATCAAGGCGATTGATGCGAAGGACAACGCTTGGGTGACACTCGATCTTGCACGATATTTAGGCCATCGTTTGCATCTAGAGTTCGTACCCGCAAAGGATTCCCAGCTTTCCATACGGATGGTTGCACAGGGACTGGACGACCGCCAGCTAGTCGACATCGATCGACGACTTGCGGCGACCAACCGTCAATTCGAACAATACGCCCGCTCGGCTGAAGAAATTGTAGGCTCTGGTGCAACGTTCGACGAAGAAGTTTTCGCAGACTTCGAATCGGGGACTTATGAAGATTGGACAGTCACTGGCGAAGCCTTTGGCGAAATGCCTCAGACACTTACGACCATCGGTTCTTATCAAGGAAAGATCAACGCGGTCGGCCAATACTTCGTCAACTCTCATAACATTCGAAATGGCGGCGATGTTCGTCAGGGCGACAGCCTGACCGGAACGATGACGTCGCGTCCTTTTACGATCGACTTCGATGCCATCGAGTTTCTCGTTGGCGGTGGAGCCCATCGAGGTCA
>DIUH01000105.1:808-39881 GCA_002428205.1 Planctomycetaceae bacterium UBA6163 | reverse complement strand
AGTAGTACCGAGGGGCACCCGACGGTTCAACGAATCGTTGACGCTTGGCGTCGGGAACGCGCCGAACTTCGATCCCATGTTGTTTTTAAGTCACATGTCGCCCCGGCAATGATGGATGGGACCGGCGAAGATGACTATGTTTTGATTCGCGGTAATTCGTCCAAGCCTGGGAAATTGGAACCACGTCATTTTTTGACAGCGATCACAGGCGATGCGCCGATGCGGATCAAAGCGGGCAGCGGGCGACTCGAACTTGCCGACCATATCAACGCCCCGGGCAACCCACTGACATCTCGAGTGATCGTCAATCGCATTTGGCATTACTTGATGGGACGCGGTATCGTGCCAACGACCGATGACTTTGGCGTGTTGGGACAACGACCGTCGCATCCCGAGTTGCTGGATCATTTGGCCAGTGAGTTTGTTGGCGATGGCCAGAGCGTCAAGCGGATAATTCGAAGAATCGTGTTGTCACGCACCTATCAGATGTCAAGCCACGCAGACGCCGCAGCAATGGAAGCTGATCCGAAAAACATGCTTTGGCACTATCGGCCGCCCAAACGTCTCGAGGGCGAAGCGATTCGCGATTCACTGTTGGCATTGTCAGGGCGATTGGACCCCAAACTTTTCGGTGCACCGGTTCCGATTCACTTAACGCCTTTCATGGACGGTCGAGGTCGGCCACGGACCAACGGGCCGCTTGACGGCGATGGCCGACGATCGGTCTACATCGCCGTTCGTCGAAACTTCTTATCGCCGTTCATGCTGACATTCGACTCGCCTGTGCCATTCAGCACGATGGGACGTCGCAACGTTTCCAATGTCCCCGCACAATCATTGATTTTGTTGAACGATCCGTTTGTCGCTAGCCAGGCAAAGAAATGGGCTGAGCGGGTGCTTGAGCAAGGGGCGAGTGTCGAAGCGAGCATTGATTGGATGTACCAGTCAGCGTTCGGTCGGTCGCCATCGGATCTGGAAAAGCAGGTCGCTGTGGACTTCCTAGCCATATCGCCAGGGACATCGAGCGATCGTTCTAGTGAGACCATGAGACCAGGCGACTTGGAACGCTGGAGCGATTTTGCTCACGCCCTTTTCAACACCAAAGAGTTTATATTTTTACGCTAAGATCCTATCATTGCACCCGACAGAACCGGTCGGATTCACACATAACGGGTTAACCAACGATGAACCGTATCTGCACTTTGGTCGTCATCGCGTTAAGCGTTATGGCCCCGACAACGCGTGCCCAGGAGATCACCCATCGCTTTCTTGCGTGTGGATCGAAGACTTACATCATGGAAGCGGACGGAAACCCGTCTTGGACCTACCCGCATAGCACGCGAGACGGTTATGTGCTCGAAGATGGCCGCATGGTCTTAACGCTCAGCAAGTCACGCGATTACCCCGGTGGTGCGGTGATCGAGATTGGCGTTGACGCACAGGAAACGCTGATCTGGAAAGGAACTCAAGCCGAAGTGAACAGCGCGCATCCAACCGCCCAGGCGACGTATGTAATCACAGAGGCGGGACCGAATCCACGATTATTGGAACTAGACCGGGGTGGTAATATCTTTGTGGAGTTCGCACTGGCGTGCCAACAGCCGAATCATCATATGCAAACTCGAATGGCTCGGAAGTTAACAGACGGCACCTACTTGGCGCCCCACCTGCTAGACTTTGCTGTCAAGCAATATGACGCCAAAGGGAACGTTCTTAGAATGATTGATACCAGTGTTGAAGGCGATAAGCAACGGTCGATTCACACCTGGCCGTTCACAGCGATCCGACATGGCGCCGGGCACACGCTTGTATGTTGCACCAACGGAAACCGCGTTGTCGACTTTGACGCCGAAGGTAAGATTGTCTGGCAACTCACCAACGACGACTTGCCAGGGCCATGGCTGCAAGATCCCTGTGGCGGCCAAGTACTGCCCAACGGGAACGTGGTGATCGCCAGCTACGCGGGCGGGCGCCATGATCCACATGCCCCCAAATTGATCGAAGTCAATCGCGATAAAAAAGTGGTTTGGACGTATTCCGATGGCCAATCTGTCGGGATCCATCATTTCCAAATTCTCGACACCAACGGCCAAATCATTTCGGAACCGGCGAACAAGTGACGCAATAAGAGCAGTCCCCTCGTGATAAGAGCTCTATCGATCGTAATCAAAGATGCGTTTCTGGTACTGATCATCCGCGATCATTGGCGGCCTTCGTAAGCGTCATTACTACCAACATTACAGTAGCAGGATTGAACCTTGCTATCTTCGAATCACAACCGAGGAGCCCATTCACCATTTGCAGTGCATGGCCAAGCATTCCGGTGGTCCGCAGTACGATTTAGTCGAATTTCGCGTGCAAAATCCGCTCGTGTGATATGCGGAACAGATCGCACGATCACCCAAAGCGGCAACCGTAGGCAACCGTTCATGGGATACTCAAGCCACTATCCGTTTTCCAAAACCCATTGAGTCGCTTCACGGGTTAACGAAGCCATGTCATTGAGTTCTAGCTTCTCTTTGATCCTTGCGCGATAGGTTTCGATTGTCTTCGGACTCAGTGACATCGCTTTAGCGATTTCTCGGGTTGACATTCCCTGGCCGATCAGGCGAAAAGTTTCCAATTCGCGATCGGACAATCCATCGACGGGTGATGTGGCAACCAATTCCTTGCCCGCAATCACTCGATGCAACATCTTTGCCGACAGTTCTTTGCTGAGAAATAGTTCCCCCCGCAAGATCGTACGAATCGCCTCGATGATTTTGTCGGTAACGTGTTGCTTGCTGATGTAGCCCATCGCTCCGGCACGCAGCGCACGCTCGGCGTATAATGACTCTTCGTACATCGACCACACCAACATTTTGACTCGTGGGTAACGCTCTTTGACCGTTTTGACCAGGTCGATACCACTGCTCGTTTTAAGCGAAATGTCGATCACCGCCAGATCAGGTTGAAGTTTTTCGATTAACCTGATCGCTTCGTCGACCTCGGAAGCTTCACCGACGACTTCCAAGTCTGGTTCCATGGCGACGCGAGTGATCAGTCCGTCGCGCGTCGAGGGATGATCGTCAACGACTATAATTTGTTTACTTGATAAGCTCATATCGGTGGTGGACGAGTGTCCTTAATGAATGCGTTTCAAGGAATCAGCTAGGCAACTTAGGTCACTCCATCGCTACATGGCACGATGGCACTTTGCCTAAAAGCAATTCCGCGTCACAAGCTCGACGACGGATACCTTACGAGAATTATATTAACGCATCCGGCCCTCAAAAGTTCCGCTCTGTTTAATCGGTATTGTATCATAACATCATTGGACGGGGTATCGAGTACTCTTGACCTGCCGAGATTTGTGAAAAGCGATATCCGATTTTTACGCAATAAAAAGTCAGGAAATTTCCCACGCGCAAGCGAGGAAGTGTGCGACTAGGGCAGCGCCATCACATCAATACCATTTCGGCAGGCAAGGACATATTCTGTTTCAACACAACAACGAAGGGCTCAGAATGGCAACCAGAGTATTGATTGTGGAAAACGACGCGGAAACCTGTGCGAATCTACGCGGTATTCTTGAGACCGACTGCTATCAAACGGACGTATCCACAACGGCTGCTGATGCGATCCGAAGAATCAACCTGATGCCATTCGACCTAATCATCATCGATTGGCACCTGCCCGACATGAACACCAATGAATTATTACGGCGATTGAACCGCCACGCTCCCGACGCGTCGGTGATCGTCGCCACCGGTTGCTCCGATGTTGAGCATGCTATCGACGCGATGCACCATGGTGCAAGCGATTACATCGTTAAACCGATTTGCCCCGAATTGTTGCTTGGCAGCGTGCGGCGCGCGCGAAAACTGCAGTCCGCGCAGCGAAGGGCTTCGCAAGCAGAGCGGCTGGCCGTAGTTGGAAACGCTGTTGCCTCCGTCGCTCACGAAAGCCGTGGCGCTTTACAATGCATCCGCTCGCGAGTTGAACTGATTCGCATGATGCACACCGACGATGCGAATCTACTGGAAGACCTGGAATCAATCGAGAACGCAAGTGCACACCTGCAATTATATTTCGAGGAATTATGTCAGTTCAGTGTCCCAGTCATACTGCAAAAAACAGCGTGTGGAATCCGTGAGCTCGTGAATCGCGTTTGGCACAACTTAACAAACGGTGGAACCATTGCTGGTGCACACCTGGTCGTCCCCGCCGAAGAGATCCTTTGTCGAATCGACAAGATACGGATCGAACAAGTGATGCGAAACTTGTTTGAAAATGCAATCGACGCCTGCGATGCGGTCCCACGTATCGAGGTCGATTGGACCGTGGATACTTCAAGCGACCAAGAAATGGTTGTCATCACAGTGCGAGACAACGGTTCTGGATTCACGGCGGAGCAACGAACATTAGCATTCAAACCATTCTTCACGACGAAAAGCCACGGATCGGGTCTAGGGTTAGCGATCTGCCGTCGCATCATCGAAGCGCATGGCGGAACAATCGAAATGGAAGACCAGCCCAATTACGGCGCAGCGATCGCCATTACACTGCCACGCCATCTGTGCGATGACACGCCGAAAACTAAGGCCAAAGCAATTGCGTATCCCTAGCGACAGACGTTCCTAGAATTGTGGAGCACGATACCGGCCAATCAAGCGACTGGTAAAGTTTCGCTCGAACAAACTTCTGATTGATCTTGGCTATGCGTTCCCAAGTCTTCCGGGTTAGTGCCAAAGCGTTCCAGCATTCTGTACAACTTGCGACGATGAATCCCTAATCTGCGGGCCGCGGCAGCTTTGTTACCGCCTTCATTTGCTAACACTTCCAACACATGCACTCGCGTTAACTCGTCGAGCCTAACCTTTGAACTGCCAACCGCCGATCGATCAAGCAGATCGCTGGTCAAGTCAAATCGTGTCATGGGTTCGTGATAGTCAAGTTCGCGTGGTAGATCATCCAACGTGATCTCATCGTGTTCGGCCAACACTGTTGCCCGTCGCAAGACGTTCATCAACTGACGCACGTTTCCCGGCCAAGCGTAGCGATTCATCGCTTCACGTGCGGACGAATCGATTGTCCACGGCGATGGTAAAAAATGATCGATCAGGCAATCGACGTCCCCCTGCCGGTCTCTTAATGGAGGCAAATCGATCGACAATACGTTTATTCGATAGTACAAGTCTTCACGAAAGTTGCCCGTAGCCACTTCACGACTCAGATCTCGATTCGTCGCGGCGATTAAACGCACTTCGACCCGGCGTTCTTGATGTGAACCGACGCGCCGCATCGAACCGTCTTCCAGAACGCGTAACAGTTTTGGCTGAAGTGCCAGCGGAAGTTCGCCAATCTCATCAATGAACAGCGTCCCTCCATCAGCGATTTCAAACAACCCTGCCTTCTCCGCAGTCGCGCCGGTGAAAGCACCTTTCTGGTGCCCAAATAACTCGCTCTCCACCAATTGTTCCGGCAATGCGGCGCAGTTGATCGTCACGAACGACTTACCGCAAAGCTGGCTGGAGCGTTGAATCATCCGGGCGACAACCTCCTTGCCCGTTCCACTTTCGCCCTGGATTAATACTGGCGAATCGGTCGGCGCAACCTTCTCAATCATTCGCAATGTGTCTTTGATGGCAACCGATTTGCCAATCAGATCGGGCTTACGCTGCGAACGCGATATCACGGCCTTCAGTTGTAGATTCTCGCGACGCAATCGCCCACGATCACTTGCCAGCCCGATGTGATGCTCCAACTCGCGCAACGAGCATGGCTTACTGAGGAAGTCACAAGCTCCCAACTTCATCGCCGCCACTGCCGAGGCGACGCTATTCTCGCCAGTCAACACCAAGACTTCGACATCAAAATCTTCATCGCGAATCCGCTGCAACAGTTCCAACCCGGACATTCCCGGCATGTTAATGTCCAGCACCGCCACATCGAACCTCATCTGTTCGAGCTTTGAGATCGCATCGGCTCCACAACCCGCCTCTTCTACGTCGAATCCTCTTTGCCGCATCCACTTGCCACAGGCATCACGAAAGTCATCCTCGTCTTCCACCAAGAGCAGCTTCACCATTTTCGCAGGCATGATGTACCGTATTCATATTGAGTGGGTTGGTATCAGTCGACTGAACATCCTCGTCGTTCATCTGAACTTAGAATCGACTCAGCAACCAGCCCTCCCCATGGCGGTATACTGGCCCCCGATCAACGATAAAACCCTTGCCGGATCCGCACACATGGCGCGCCTATCCGCACACTCCATTATGTCGGAAAAGTGATACGCACCTCGACACCACCCTCGGGATGATTGCTGGCGTTGATCTTACCATCGTGAGCTTCAATGATCCGGCGACAGACGGCTAATCCAAGGCCCGCGCCACGCTGCTTTGTAGTCACAAATGGCTCAAAAAGCTGGCTCGCGATCGACGAGTCGAACCCACTGCCGTAGTCGCGAATGGATAACTGAGTCGCGGCTCGGTCATTTGCCGACGCGCAGTAACAGCGAACTTCAATCAATGCGTTTGAGCAACTGGCGGCGATAGCGTTGTCCAGAAGATGCCGCAAAACGATTCTCATTTGAATCGGATCAAGTATCGCTTTGCCAACACCACCACAGTCAATAAACTTCAACGACGCATCAAAGTGAACGCGTGATTCGGCCAGTTCAAAAAATACCGCTTCACAGAGCTGTTTCAAGTCTACCGAGGTGCGTGTCAGAGAAATCGGCGAAGCATAAACCCTCACCTGTTCGTATGTCCGATTCAAATCGGTTAGCGCTCTTCGAACACCGGCAATCAGTTGGTGATACTCATCGGATTCGCTAGCCCCCAACTCCAGCAGTCCCAAACAGGCCTCAGCACGTTGCAATGCATTGCGACTTTGGTGTTCCAAACCGCTGATCATTTGCAGTGTGGCTGATAATCGATGCGACGCGATAGAATCGGCTTCATTGGCAGTGGTTTGCTCATAAGTGTGTGGCATTCTTTCGCAACCACAATGTTAAAAACTGATCGTATCACCAAAGATCGGGCAGGCCAGCCAAAACTTCTTGGTCTGACCATTTCTGCTTGCCGGGCGTTCGGTTTGCCGCTGTGACAGCGGCACTACCGACTGTGACCAGATGAACCGTAACTGCCAGCGCGGTGGTATCCCCTGCCATTGCCAATACTACTGCCACCGCTGCTGCCGTAGCCTCGGTAGCCGCTGACAAATCCACCGGATGATCCACCGCTGCTGCCGCCAGAACTTCCGTGGCGTGCTGCGTGGCTTGCCCGGTGTTCGGCGATGCGACTGTGAATTCGCGAGATAATGCCACCTGCGCTACCACCGCTGCTGCCATGGCTGCGTGCTACAGATCCGCTGCTACCGCCTGAACTACCGCCGGAAATAGCGTCTGAACTTCCGTATCTGGCGTTATAACCGCCACTGCTTCCCCAACCAGCGTCGGCGGAACCGCTATAAGCTGTCATTACGAGGGCCAGTATCATTGCCAGTGCAATTTTCTTCATAACAATGTCTCCCAAATTTTATGTCTAGTATCGAGTTCATGAATCTACCATAGCACTAAGAGACTTTCCGATAAGGCTGTGTCTCTTTTGGTTTGGCTTCCGATGGCATTTGAACGGTCGTCGTATCAATCGGGTGATTCGTCGGTTGCTGGCTTCATCACCTCCTGGCGATCGACCGCGTCGTTCGACGGTTCAGTTCACAGTGCTTCAGAAGAGTCGATTCGCCGCGTCGAGACATCGTTAAAGCACATTGCGTGCCCGTCTGTCAGGCAAGATCTGTAATTTGGTAATCCGATTGCACGGAACGTCTTATTTTGCCACCGAATTTGCTTATTTTTTTGGCAACTGCCAATCAGATTTGAAATTCCATGAGACTTTAACCCAAAACACACTCAGTTTCGTAACGACACGAATCTGACGCACATTCCGTGACCCGTCATTTCCGCACAGTTGTGCGTTTACTGCTCGCATTATCGTTAGTCGCAACAGTTGCTTGCCTGGTCTTCCTCATTGAAATCGTTTGCGTTTTGACGCTGCTGAGGGTTTACGGCGTCCTAGCGATTGGCACCTGCATTGGGTTGCGTCCGGAAGTGACGACTGACTAATTTGAACAAGCCAAGAAGCTTTGTCTGACCTTCGCATGGGTCAAGTCAAAGGGACCAAGGTGCTGATGGTCGCTTCGTAGATTGGTTACCGAACCACTTTAAGCCTATCCGAAAGGGGGCTGGCCCTTTTCGGATAGGCTCTCACAGCAGGAATTGCTGCCAGTCATGGCGACCATTTGCGTCCAGCCAATTGAGCAGTTCATTGACACTAGCCGTTGCTACGGCGACGCTGGTATCGGCTGCGCCGTAGTACATCCGCAATGAGTCACCATCATCACCGATTGTGACGCCAGTGGGGAAAACCACGTTTTCTACGTCACCACCACGTTCGTAATCTGTCTCCGGCGCGAACACCCACCGATCGCTTCGCAATAAGCACGTTTCAGGCTGCTGCAAATCGAGCAGTGCTAGCCCAACTCGATACACTCTACCGCCTGCGGTGGCGCGCACGCCGTGATAGATCATCAACCAACCCCTGTTGGTTTCAAGCAATGGCGGAGACAAGCCGATCCGATTCGCATCCCACCATCCGCCTTGACGAGCGGGCAACAACAATTTGTGGCTGCCCCAGTGGCGCAGGTCGGGCGAATACGAAATCCAAATATGTGCTCCCGACGCGCCGATGCTGCCCACCGGTCGATGAATCAGCGCCCAGTTTTCGCCGAAACGGCGCGGTAATAAACACGCATCTTTATCCTCAGGTGCCATGATGGCACCGTAGCGTTCGAAGTGCCGAAAGTCTTCGGTCAGCGCCAGCGAAACAGTCGGCCCACCTTTGGAGAAGGAGGTGTAGACCACCGCGTAACGATCGAGTTCCGGTACAAACGTGATTCGCGGATCCTCGACTCCCCAGATTTCCTCCGGATGATTTATCGGATCATGAACAAGCGTCGGCTCGGGGTCGATTACCCAACCGGTCAGTCCATCGATCGAACGGGCCGCACACAAATGCGAAAATCCGCAATGACCCTCAACCCGGCACAGCAGTAACGTGGTGCCATCTTTCAACCTTACCGCAGCCGGATTGAACACCGTGTTGCAAGGGTAGGGCCAATCATCCGCTGTCAAAATCGGATTGGCCTTGTAACGAGTGAAGACAGAACTATCCATTGATTTCCACCACATGCCTAGTTGTCACGGAGCGCTTCTCAACCACCTTTGCTGCCCGAATCGCACGCAGCGACATCAACCACGCCAAGATTGATTCGGCGCCTTCGTTTTCATTCACACCCTCGCGGTGTAATCCATCGCGACAACCGCCCGTAACATAATTGTAGATCGGCCGCCCGAGATCGTTGCGTCCCAGAAACCAATCGAAACAACGCCGCGCTTCCACAAACCATTGGTCATCCTTGGTCAACCGATGGGCTTCCAAGCACGCCTCCAGTAACGCGTGCGCCTCAACCGGTTGCTGGTCGTACATCGCCTTCGTGCCACCACGAGGAAACCATCCGCGGTTACCGATTAGGGAAAGGTGACCGTCCTCGCTCGATTGAATCTCCAGCAACCAACCAAGCGAGCGCAGACCAATATCGATCATACCATCGTGCTTCATCCATTGCCCGGCAAGCAACATCGCGTGAGGCATTTTTCCGCAACAATAGGTCAAGGTATCCTCGGGCCAAGGCCAATCGTCTTTTGCGTTGCTTGTGAATTGTTCGTACAATCGATTCGCCAAACTCTCACGTATCCGTTTCGCTTCACTATCGCCGCCATACCGCCTCAGGTAGGCATGAACACCGACAAGCGTAAAGGCCCAAGCCCGTGGCGATGTAAACTGGTCGGTTGTACCTAGTCCACGATCGAACAGGTCCAAGGCGAGCGCCCTCATCCCGTCATCGCGTGCCAGTGCGACTGCCGCGCCAAGTCCCCACAATGCCCGCGCATGAGAATCTTCCGACCCTACGTCTTCCAACCATCGTCGGTCGAACGCCATGAAATTGCGAAATCGGTTGCCGTCGGCTCGAAACGCATGATGAACAAAACTTAAATAGGTTCGCGCCAGTCGCATCATCTCACGATCCTGTGTCAACTCATAAGACTGCAGCGCCACCACCAAGGCCCGCGCGTTATCATCGGTGCAATAACCGTGATGACGATCCCCAGTTGTATAGCGAGCGTGCTGCAAAATCCCGACATCATCGGTCATCGCTCGCATTGCCGAAAAATCGACTTCCGGAACCGCGTGCAAGGGGGAGATCGCGCCGTTATGATAAGAACGGTCACGCTGGGTCGCGATCGACGGCCCGTGAATCACTTCCTCGAACAAACTTAAATACGCGCCGGCCACTTCGGCCCAGATCGCCTTTCGGCCATACAAATACGCCCGTTTGCGAATGGCCAGCGTCGCTTGTTCGTTGTCGAGCAGTTCCGCGACAGCGCGAGCAATCGCATCCGAGTCTCGAAACGGCACCAGTAGGCCGCGATTTCCAGCGAGCAATTCTTTTGCATAAACATAAGGCGTAGCAACGATCGGCTTGCCGGCCCCAAGTGCGTAAGCCAGGGTTCCCGACGCGATCTGTTGTTCGCCCAATGACGGAGTGACATAGATATCCGCTGCCATCAAAAACTCGCAAAGCTCATCGAGTTCTACATACCGATTGATGAACAGCACGTGTTCCAGCACACCGAGGTCTTCGGCCAAATGTTGCAATTGATGTCGATACTCTTCACCGTGTTCTCGCAACACATGGGGATGCGTTGCTCCCAGCACGACGTATATCAATTCGGGATGCTCTTTGATTAAATCTGGCAAAGCACGAATAACGTACTCGAGGCCCTTACCCGGCGATAACAATCCGAAGGTCAATAGAACAGTTCGTCCTTCGACGCCGAAGTGGTCCTTGTAGAAACTCGAATCGACAAACGGTAAATCGGGAATCCCATGCGGGATCATACGAACCTTATCATCGGGCACGCCGTAGATTTCGCCCAGGATTTCCACCGCCCGTTCACTCATTACAACAATACGGTCCGAATGTTCGATGATGGACTGCGTCACTTCGCGTATCGACGCTGATGGTGCGGCGAGTACGGTGTGCATAGTCGTAACGACCGGCATCCGCACGCGACTCAGCAACCCCATCAAGTGCTCGCCATCAGTTCCACCGAAGATGCCATACTCGTGTTGCACCAGCATCACCTCGCTGTTGCGAATGTTGGCAAAGTCCGCGGCCAAGCGATAGTCGGCCGCTTGCTGTTGGCGCACCTCGAAACGAACATTGGCGGGATAGTTGTATCCATCCGCACGGTCATTGATGGCGATGATGTGACACCGATGCCCCTGGTCACTTTGTCGTTCTATGGCGCTGCACAGATCTTGGGTGAACGTGGCAATCCCGCACTGCCTTGGTGGGTACGTTCCCACGCAGGCAATACGACGCTCTTCTAAAGATTCATAATTCTGCATACCACCACCTCATCGAGGGCTAGAACATCAGAGCAAGCCAGCAAACGCAGTGCCGAAAAAAATCAAACTATTCCCAAGAAAATTCACTGGAATACGCTTGAGGAACAAGTTTTGCAATGCGATGACGTTCTATAGACATGGCATGTACTTCACATCGAATAAAGGCGAACCAACCATGGAATGCAGAATAGGTGTGATCGGCTGCGGTGGTTTCGGACTGTACGCAATGGAACAGTATGCCTCAATCGCAGGTGTGAAAATCGTCTCAGCGACCGATCCGAATGATCGGGCTGTCGACCAAGCGGTCCAGCGGTTCGGCGTGATTCCCCAGCCCGATGTGAACTCACTCTGCCAACGACCCGATGTTGATCTTGTTTACATTGCCTCACCACCGTTTCTTCACCATGGCCATTCCCTAGCCGCTCTCAACGCAGACAAACATGTCGTGGTCGAAAAGCCGCTCGCACTTTCGCTCGACGAAGCCGATCATCTGCTTCGTCTAGCGCATACTAAAGATCGCATCGTGGTGGCGAATCTGATCCAGCGGTACAATCCGTTGGCTGATAAAGTCGGTGCGTTGATCGAGGAAGAGCTGATCGGCAAGCCACTGCATGGGTACTTCGAAAACTATGCTTCCGACGAACAACTTGGCGTAGACCATTGGTTTTGGGATACCACCAAGAGCGGCGGGATCTTCATTGAACATGGCGTCCACTTCTTTGACCTCTTCGCCAGTTGGCTGGGGGATGGAGAGGTGGTTGCGGCTCAGCGAACGCTCCGCGAGCCGATGTTCCTGGAAGATCAAGTGCAATGCAGCATTCGCTATCGCGACGACGTTCTCGTTAACTTCTATCATGGCTTTCACCAACCTGGACGTCTGGATCGACAAGAGTTGCGCATCGTATTCGAGCGTGGCGACGTAACGCTACATGGCTGGATTCCGACCCAACTTTGTCTCGATGCCGTGGTCAACACAGAAGACGAACAGCGACTTACGGAGCTATTTCCGAATGCGGATGTTGGGGCGGTAGAAACGTACACTGGCCAGCATCGTCACTGTCGCGGTCGTCACAAAGATTTTGAAGTTGACCACCGCATACGACTTTCCGTCGGAACGCAACAAGATAAGATGTCGCGCTATGGCAAACTTGTAAAATCCTTGATGGAAGATCAAATAAAACGCATTCGGAACGCGTGTCACCGACGGCGAATCACCGAGTCGGCAAGTCGTGAATCGCTACGAATGGCAGTGCAGGCGAACGACTTGGCTCGGAAAGCAGTAGCGACCAACACTTCCGAGTTTGCATGAACCGTGGCTACGAACAATACGACCAATCATATGAAAGAATCCCGCCGGCCTGTTTAGCGTTGTTCCACGCTGGTCGTTTGGCCTACAAGCCAAAGGGATAGGTGTCGGGCATTGCTGGCAATTCTATGCAGGTTGCACAGGTCCAAGCCATAGATGGCAATTTGTTCATCCGGCCCGAGAGCGGTGTTGTGATTACGCAGCCACTGGACGAAATCGACTACTTCGCGATTTCGCCACAGCCGGGTCGGAAAACGGGCAAAGGCCGTCCACTGGGATGATTGAAATTCAAAGTGACGCACGTATTGATCAATTCGTGCCCCGTCAGGCCAATCGCCTTCGATACCGACAAACGTAAAGTTCTTGGTTTCGATCAGCGTTCGGGTGATCATTTCTCGCATCTGAGAGATCAGCGATGTCCCATGTGGTGATTCGCCAATCAGGACGATGCGCGCGTCGCCAATTCGGTTGAGCGTTCGATTTAAATCAGCCGTTTCGATGTCGTCCAATGGTTCGCAAAAGTCTGCAATCAGGCTCGATATCGCTGCCTCCTATTCTCCAAAACGTGCCGGATGGCGGGCAGACGCCGCGATCGACTGTTGATCGGATTCATCGTGCCAGCCTTCTTCACCGATTAGCGGTACGAATCGTACATCTGCAAGGTCCTCACTCTTGAATTTCGTCTGCGACTTTCGCGAAATCCGAATGAGTTCCTGGCTGGTCAAATCGTTGCCAACGGGAATGACCAATCGTCCACCGACCTTTAGTTGCAATTTCAGAGATTCCGGGATTGCCGGAGCGCCAGCCGCGACGATGATCGCATCAAACGGCGCCTGTTCGGGCCAGCCGAGAGTGCCGTCGCCGCAACGGACATGAACATGGTGATAGCCCAGTGAATTAAGCGTCTTCGTCGCGTAGTCGGCGAGTTGCTCAATCCGTTCTACGGTGTAAACTTCACTTGCAATTTCACCCAACACAGCGGCCGCATATCCTGAACCGGTTCCGATTTCCAACACCCGTTCGCCACCCCTTAAGGCCAACGTTTCGATCATGAACGCCACGATATAGGGTTGAGAGATGGTTTGTCCCGCCGCGATCGGTAGCGGTGAATCTTTATAGGCAAACTCTTGCAGTTTCTCAGGCACAAACGCCTCGCGTGGCACGGTGTTCATCGCTTTGATCACCAGTGCGTCGCGCACGCCACGCGCGCGAACTTGGTCTTCGACCATTTCATGACGTAGGTCTGCCATGTCAACTGTTTTCATCGTGGTGACGCCTGCTCGCAATGGGCAGCAAGCCCGGCAACAAAGAACCTCACCGCCAGATCGCTCATAGGCCCGAAACCAAAATCCGTTGGGGCTTTCACTATCGGTTGACTGTTATCTGCTTACTGCGGTTAGCAAAACGTGTGCCTCGGTTACGAATTGACCTGAGAACGGGTCGTTACCGACGCAACTTTGATAAACCCGTGGAGCGAGTCGGCGAGCAAAATCAGTTCTGCGAGCGCGCAGGCGGGCGGGCAGGTGCACACCTGACCAATGTTTCACAAAGCCATTCGCATCAATCGATTTGCCATTCAATTGGCCCGTAGTTTGCTGATGCAAACAACTATGGGATCCGAAAAACCTTGTTTACCGAACGGCGACTGCGATCTTGTCACTCGATTGCCGATTAGATTCTCCGCCGACGAATCGTGGGTCGTCACGCGTCCATTTTTCCCCGGCGGTGAAGCGCGAGTGCGGAATGTTTGTGCGCGCATCGCCGAGTTGTCCGATGATGATGTTGCTGAGATGCTCGCCAACGTGAAAGCGAACTTTGACTCGCGTCATAGGCACATCGACCTAGTATGGCACGAGCATTTCAACCAAGCCGCCAAGCTGGTACCGAGTTTAGGCAGTGCGAGCGATTCGCGAAAACTGCTCATTGGCTCATATTTTACGATGGAGTATGCGTTCGCGTCGGCGGCATTATTCAACCCGTCGATCACCTGGCACCCCGACCAGTCGGGTATCGGCGAAGGCTCGCTGCGTTTCATCATGAGTTTGCGTGCAACCGGCGAAGGGCATGTCTCTTCAATTGTCTTTCGCACTGGCGTGATCGGTGCGAATCACGAGATCGACTTTGATCCAGTGCCTGAGCATCGATATCGGATGAAAGTGTCACCGGATCGCCGCTTTGAGAAACCGTTGTTTTGTCGCAAGCTGCGTGAGTTAGTGGTGGACGAAGACGCGATGAATCTAGTTATGGACAGTTTGGGGAACGGATTCACTATCGTTGAGCTTGAACACGCAATCGAGAAGGCACACCAAGATCACCCCGATATGTATTGGCTGGGCGAGACAACCAGCAGCATGACGTGGCTGGCCAGAGAAAATTACATGGTCACCATTTCGCCTGACGCATCGATCCCTGAAATGGTCATCTTTCCCCAAAGCGACAACGAGTCGATGGGGATCGAAGACTTGCGATTAGTCCGTTTTGTTGATGACGATTCCACCGTTCGCTACTTCGGCACCTACTCGGCCTATAACGGAACTCACGTTTTGCCTCAGCTAGTGGAAACTTCCGATTTCCATGAATTGCACATCCACACGCTCAACGGTGCCGCGGTTCAGAACAAGGGGATGGCGTTGTTTCCTCGGCGGATAGGTGGTCAGTATTGCATGAGTTCGCGGATTGATGGCGAGAATCTGTATTTAATGTTTTCCGACAACATTCACTTTTGGGAAACCGCCACGCTGATGGACGCGCCACGGCGTCCGTGGGAGTTCATACAAATCGGCAACTGTGGTTCGCCGATCGAAACCAGCGAGGGCTGGTTATTATTGACGCATGGGGTTGGCCCCATGCGGAGGTACTGTATCGGGGCGATGTTGCTGGATCTCGATGACCCCTTTCGCGTGATCGGTGACTTGCGGGAACCATTGATCGCGCCGTCTGAACAAGAACGCGAAGGTTATGTTCCGAATGTGGTCTACACGTGTGGCGCGATCATGCATGGCGACTGTCTTTTCGTCCCCTACGCGATGTCAGACGCCGCAACGGGTTTCGCAGTGGTACCGCTGCAGCGTTTGTTGGACCAACTGCTGCGCAGTTGACGCCGTTTACCCACCGCTCCTGTGGCCGATGGTATCTAAGCCTCGTGACGGATGAAACGGTCGGTGCGAGCTAGGATCGGTCAGGAAATAAATCATGCAGCGACCTTGGCAAGATCGCCCGAATGTCTTCCACCTCGCCCTCGCTGACATGTTTCGCAGCAACTTTCAATACACAACGCGTTAATCTTTCTGGATCAACACTTTGATCGTTGATGAACGCTTTGAAGACGTGAGCCAAGAACGCTTCTTTGGTTCGGTCCTTTACTGGTACCGCATCGGGTTGCCAACCTTCGTAAAACAAGCCGCGGAGTAGCATCGGTAGTTGGGCCGCGAAGTCGGCCGATTCGTGGATGGTCAAACGGTCGCGCAGCGCGTGCAGCACCGCGCGCAAGCCACGATAGGTTTTCTGGGCATCGTCCCATTGCAGTTCCTGCATCAGTTCGCAGACCCATTGCTTGGTCTTCTGGACCGTGGACGCAAATGTGGGAATGTTCTTGTTCGTGCGGTGGCGAGATTCTGGATTGATCGGTTCATTCGCATTGACGATCAAGAACTCATTGACACCATGTACATTTTGATAATCTGTCGTGCCGGTCATGATTGCTGACTCCGTTAGAGGTATCTTCAAAACCATTGCTAAATCGCAATGCAAGTCGTGAGCCGAAATTCGAAGCGCGTTTCAGACAGGGCGTAGACAAACCCTACTATCGTCGAACAAGGGCGCGAGTTTTGCATCGCAATTCACAGGGAGGCACCTTGATGACAAAGTNNGCCGGTTATTATTTGATGTCCAAGCTCGGCATGAGTCAGTTCGCCGAGTTGTCCGCTGGTGAGTTGTTCGATGTTGATGCCGCGATCGTCAGTGGTGGTTTGGTGCAAAAGCCGCATCGACCTCGCAACCGGTTGTTTGCCTGGAAGTCGCCACCGGGTGGTCGCGACGTAATCGTATTCATTGGTGAATCGCAACCGCAATTTGGAAAGCTGGCGTTTTGCGAACGGTTAGTCGACTTCGCTCGCGACCACGGCGTCGAACGACTATTCACGTTCGCGGCGATGGCGACCGAAATGCAGCCGGGGACCGAGGCTCGTGTGTTCGCGGCCGCGACTGAGCAATCGTTGCTTGATGCGATGGGGCTGATTGACGTTCACATCCTCGATGATGGTCACATCGGCGGACTCAACGGCGTTTTGTTGGCTGCGGCCGCAGAAAAAGGGATGCCAGCGGTGTGCCTGCTCGGCGAGATGCCACACATCTTTGTCCAATTGCTGTATCCGAAAGCATCGCTGGCGGTATTGCGCGCATTCTTGGCTATGGCCAAGATTGAATTGGACTTGGCCGAACTGGCACAACATGCGGAACAGACAGAACATCGCCTGAGCCAAATCTTTGCTGAAATGCGACGGCGGATGAATCCGGAACCGGCGGAAGGTGAAGAAGCCGCTGGCGAGGAGTGGCAACTTGCACGTCAAATTTCACCGGAGGATGAACAGCGTATCGAAACGCTGTTCCAAGTCGCCAGCGATGATCGCAGCCGCGCGTTTGAGTTGAAAGCCGAACTTGACCGCTTGGGCCTATTCGAAAATTACGAAGACCGCTTTCTGGACCTTTTTAAACTGCCGTAGAGTTTTGACTTTTGAAAATCGGTCGGATCAGTCACCTAAGACCGATCAGACCGATCTCATCGGTACGACACGACTACTTCGCTTGGACAGCGATACGTCTCGATTTCGCCTCTTCGCCCTTGGGCAAGTGGACTTCCAAAACACCATTCTTATAACTGGCTTCGATCTTATCCGCTTCGATGCCCGCTGGCACGCTCATCGCGCGGTAGAACCGGCCATAGCTGCTATAGTGACCGGAGCCGTTACCCGGGGTCTCTTGCTCGGTCTTGTGTTCGGCCTGGATGACCAGTCGCCCTGCGGACAGCCGCACGTCAATTTCCTCGGGTTCAAAGCCCGGAGCTTCGGCACGAACGACAATTTCATTTTCAGCGTCCTGCACTTCGCAACCCCAGCCGTTCCACGCGTCGTCCCAGTCGCCACGCCACAGATTGCTGAGCATACGATCGAAGTTCGCTCGGAACTGAGCCAATTCATTTTTCGAGTCGGCTTCCATCATTTCCGAATCGCTTTGGTGTTTCCCGGGAATCAGGTTCTTGAACATCGTTTGTTATCCTTGAAGGTGGGTTAAACTGCCTTGACGGCGATTCGTTTTGGCTTCGCAGCTTCGGCTTTTGGCAAATGCACGACCAACACGCCGTTGTGGACTTCGGCGCTGATCGCTTCGGGATCGATCGCCTCACCGATCGTGAAAGTGCGTTGGAAATCGCCGACCCCGTATTCCTGACGGAGCACCTGTAATCCTTGATTTCTATCGGCGACTCGGCCCGAAATGATCAGATGTTCGTTCTCATACCGAACCACCAAGTCATCTTGGCTAACGCCGGGCAAATCGCCGTAGAGCGTAAGTTCGTTCTCGCTTTCGGTGATATCGAAGCGAGGCTGAAACAACGGTGATTGGCGAGTCGGTTCCGCCGAGGAGCGTGCGGGAGCCGTTTGGGTGAGGGTGTTTTCTGCCATGATTTTGGTCCCTTGTTTGGTGGAAGTTTGTATCTAAAGGATCGTCTGATCTGCCCGATCCACTGGCTAACCAGCCGCGACTTGAATTCTCCGCGGCTTCGCTTCGGGTTTTTTCGGCAACGTGATCTTCAGCACGCCCGCGACATAGTCGGCTGTTGTCGCATCACCATCCACTAACGCCGGTAATGCAATCATTCGCGAGAAGCGACCGAAGGCGCGTTCTTCGCGATGCCGCTTTGTGGTTCCGCCATTGGGTTGCTTGCGTTCGCCCTGCAGCGTCAACTGGTTTTCGGCGTTGACGAACAATTCAAACTCGTCCAGCTCCATCCCCGGAATCTCAGACTCAACATACAAGTTATCATCATCTTCTAACAAGTTGATTGCCGGGTACGCTTGCGGGCGAGATGACGATCCATTGCCGCGACCGAACAATTGATCCAATTCGGTCTGCAACCGGTTGAGTTCACGTGGCCAAGTGAGTTGGAACGCCATTGTGTTTCCTCCTATCAGTTTTGTTTCGTAACAGAAGTCGCCAAGACTTCGCTATCAGAGAAATAGCAAGCCGTGTGCCGATTCTCTGTCGCGTTGCGAAATCGCATCGGTTGGCTGCCCACTGATGCGTGGGGAGTCGTACCACGTGCGGTCGTGGTTGTCAGATGCGACCATCACAGCGGTACAGTGACTGCACGCTATCTTTGTTCCAAGCAACTCGATTCGCACTTTCACTCGGCGACCACAGACAGGACAATCTTGATTGAAATAGAGTTGGGGGAAGTGCATCATTATCCACCGGTGTAAAAAGTTAAAGATCGCATTAACCATAAGCATTGGCTGCGCTATCGACAGACATTCAGCCAAGAGTCAGGAAAATGTACGCGTCGCATGGAATCGGCCTAGTCACAAACCACACCTTCGACATGTCAGGAATTTCCTGGCATGATGAGCCTGCATGACCTGCAGTGTTCCGTTTGCAATGCGACAGCCCCGCCGCGGCATTTGCCAACCGGGTGTGGGGATCGAAAAGAGATCGGATTTGTTATTTAGGAATTTCCTGGCAGCTGCTCCTTTGGCAGGTGAAGAATCTATCACCAAACCTTTTCCGATCGTTGGCATAGGTGCTTCTGCGGGATGGCTCGAAGCATTCGAGGAATTGCTCGACCACCTGCCACCCGATACCGGTATGGCCTTCGTTGTCGTAACGCACCAGCGAACCGCGCATCGCAGGAGGCGACAACACCGTCTCGAACGCTCGCGACACGCAAGGCCCGATCTTGTTGCAGAGGTTCGCCCTCGATCATTTCTGTCCGCCCCTTGTGGTCGCCAACGCACAAGGCGACCTCGTCCATGTGCATGGCCGCACAGGCGATTACTTCGAGTTGGCACAGGGGCAGACGCGTACCGGTATCTTGGATATGGCTCACGAAGGATTGCCGCACGAGCTAGCGGTGATCTTGCGTTTTGCTTCCGCTAACGACGATGAAGTCACCCGCGAAAACGTGCGGGGGAAACCGAACGGTGCCTACACCATCGTTCACTTGTCAGCTAAGATGGTTGAATTCCCCGCGTCGGTTTTCGGCTTAGTCTTCATCGCCTTTCGACCTAGCGAACGCAATCTCGATTCCGCGGGGGATCAGATCGATTCACCAGTAAACGCCCACGCCCCTGTCACGGATGACCAGATCATCGACGGCCAGATCAATGAGAACGAAATGCTGGCCCGCGGGTTGACGACATTTGAGCGGAGGAAGTGTTAATCAGGGAAGCAGGAGTCTTTCGGCAAATTAACCGCATGGCGGAAGTGGGCTAGCGCCCGAGCGGCTAACGACGTCTTACTCGAACATTCCTGCCTCCCTGCTTAAGATAGAATGGAAGGCGAGTCGATCGTGCGGTTGTGAGCTGAATTTTGACGTCATTTACCAAAATCCTTTTCCCATGAATTCTCTTTTTGATCGGCATTGGGCGTTTATGGCAATCCGTTTGGGATTGCTGTGCAGCATTTCCACGTGCCTAGAGGCAACCGGCCAAGAAGGCGGCGCTGCCGAGAAGAATCGTCGTGCCACTCCGCTGGCGCTCACTGCTGGAACCAATCCAGTTGATTTCCAGCAGGACATTCAGCCGATCCTGCGAAACCACTGCTACGAGTGCCATGCGGGAACGACGCAGGAGGGTGGGCTTAATCTGGGCGTAAAGGACATCGCGCTGCGAGGAGGAGAGAGTGGCGGGGCAATTCTCCCCGGGAACAGTAAAGAGAGTTTGCTGATTCAGTTGGTATCGGGTCTCGAAGAGAATCGCCTGATGCCTCCGGCCAGCAATCAGCCACTGAGCGATTCCCAGATCAAACTGTTGCGAGCTTGGATTGATCAAGGCGCCCAGTGGCCTGACGGAGTCGACGTTGTGGATCCCAAGTTGGAACGTGCGAAAACGCATTGGGCTTTTCAGCGTCTGAAACGCGGGGAAGCACCTCCGCGGCATGCCGACGATCATTGGTCAAAGGGGCCAATCGATAGTTACGTGCTGCGCAGGCTTAACGATGTCGGCCTGCGGCCATCGCAACCCGCCGATGCGAGAACATTGGTCCGCCGATTGTATTTTGATATGATCGGATTGCCGCCGACGCCAACACAAACAAATGCATTTATCCTCGCTCATGCTGAAAACTCCGAATTGGCGGTTCAGCGTCTGGTGGACCAACTGCTCGCTTCGCCCCGTTACGGTGAACGTTGGGCAAGGCACTGGCTCGATGTAGCTCGGTACGCCGACAGCGACGGCCAGGAAGCCGATCAGGACCGCCCACACGCCTACACTTATCGCGATTTTGTCATCCAAGCATTTAATGACAATCTACCTTACGACCAGTTTGTACGTTGGCAAATTGCCGGTGACGAATTTGAGCCCAACAATGATGCTGCGGTTGCTGCCACTGGATTCTTGACTGCCGGCCCAGCTTTTAAATTGCCGGATTCGTTCCTCGAAAGCGAACGCCTCAGAAATCGGTACAACGAGTTGGATGACGTGATCTCCACGTTGGGTTCCGGTTTTTTAGGTATCACCGTCGGCTGTGCCCGTTGTCACGACCATAAATATGACGCGTTCTCAGCGAAAGAGTATTACCAATTGTTGGGCGTCTTTCACAGCGGCGACCGTGTGTCAGCCAAGTTGCCCAGTGGAAAAGAAGGCTTTTTCTTTCAAGACTTTGACGCCGAGCGTCGCGCAACTTGGCTGTTTCGCCGCAGCGATTTCTATGATCGTGAAATCGAAGTCGATATTGGTTTTCCGGCGATGCTCTCAGTCGATGCGGAAGCGGCCGACTTCTGGCAGCAGGCCAAAGCAGCCTACGGCGAAATTGGCGACGCGAAAAGCACTTTGCAGCGTCGCGCCCTGGCCGATTGGATCACCGATACCGAACAGGGTGGCGGTGCTTTGCTGGCTCGGGTCATCGTCAATCGGGTGTGGGGGCATCATTTTGGAAACGGCCTGACGCGAACGCCGAGCGACTTTGGCGTTCAAGGCGATCAGCCCTCGCATCCCGAATTGCTCGAATTTCTCACCGCCGAGTTTGTTGCCAGTGGCTGGGACATCAAGTCCTTGCATCGTCAAATTCTTACAAGTTCCGTGTGGCAGCAAGCCAGCACGCGAGCAGCGATCGACGAGCGGGGATTCGCCATCGACCCCGAAAATAAACTGCTCTGGCGAATGAATCCGCAACGTCTTGAGATCGAAATCCTACGTGACACCATGCTGGCTGTCAGCGAGACGCTGAACTTGGAAGCCGGAGGGCCGGGGTTCAAACCGTACATCGCTCCCGAGGCGAACCTCGCTCGAAATATCAAGGGCGCCGGCTATCCCCAAGACGCCAAGGATGACGAGACCACTCGGCGGCGCAGCGCCTATATGTTTCATAAACGGTTGATTCCGTATCCAATGTTTCAAGCCTTTGACCGTCCCGATTTAATGACCAGTTGCGATCGCAGGCAGAACACAACCGTGGCACCGCAAGGGATGGTGATGCTCAACGATCGCTTTGTTCGCGCGGTGGCACGTGATTTCGCGATGGTGCTCATCGAGGGGGCTGCAGGCGAAGCGGTCGGGGAAGCATTTGACCTGCGACCGTTCGTGGAGAAAGCTTTCGAAAAGTCGTTCGCGCGTCCACCTTCGGTAGTGGAAGTCGAAGCATCAGTTCGTTTCATCGAGTCCCAGATCGAAGCTCGTGCCAAGCGGTCCGAGCCTGAGGCACGTATTGAAACGCTGACCGACTACTGTCAGTCGTTGTTCGGGTTAAATGAATTCATCTACGTCGATTGAGTGCCGCTAATATGTTTAAGACTTCACCGCTCTTCAACTGTGGTCGTGTTGCTGATTTGCTCAGTCGTCGCGAGTGGCTATGCCGAGCCGGTGGCGGTGCCGGAATGATCGGTTTGGCGAACCTTTTGGCCGAGGAAAAATTGCTCGCTGGGCCACCGATCGAAGGTGCATCCGATCCGGTCCCCTCACTGCTGCCACGACAGGGCCATTTCCCCGCCAAAGCCAAGTCGGTTATCTGGCTTTTCATGGAAGGGGCCCCCAGCGCGGTTGACATGTTCGATCGCAAACCAGAGCTCGACAAACGAGATGGTGAGACGACCGACATCCAAGCTTTTTTTGGCAACCCCGGCCCTCTAATGAAGTCGCCGTTTTCGTTTCAGCAGTATGGTGAATGTGGTCAGTGGGTGTGCGACAAATATACGAACGTCGCCAAGCACGTCGATAAAATGGCATTTATTAAATCTTGCTACAGCGAATCGAACGACCACGTACCAGCTATCTACCAAATCAACAGCGGACTGCCACGCCCAGGTTTCCCAACGGCGGGAGCGTGGGTCACCTACGGCTTGGGGAGCGAAAACCAGGATCTGCCCGGCTATGTTGTGATGGGTAACACCCAGGGCGCGAAAGGCGGGCCGCACAACTGGGGCGCTGGTTTCCTCCCCTCAACGTTCCAGGGAACGCTGTTCCGATCCCAGGGCACTCCCGTGTTAAATCTTAATCGGCAACCTAAAGTTACCAGGCAAGACCAACGAGCCCAACTCGACTTGATGGCCAAGTTGAATGACGAACACATGCGGCGACACACGCGTGACGTTGAATTCGCAGATCGCATGCAATCATTTGAATTGGCGTTCCGCATGCAAAAAGAGGCAACCGAAGTGGTTGACCTGGCCCGCGAGACCCAAGACATGCACAAGCTGTACGGGATCGATAACCCCGCTTCCAAATCGTTTGGATCCAAGTGTTTAATGGCCAGAAGGCTAGTCGAAAGTGGTGTTCGGTTTGTGCAGGTCTACAGCGATGGGGAGTGGGATGCCCATAGCAACCTGGAGAAGAATCACAAAGAACATTGTGCCGCCACCGATGTCCCCGTGGCCGGTTTGCTGTCCGATTTGGAGGCACGCGGATTACTCGACTCGACACTCGTGATCTGGGGCGGCGAGTTTGGCCGAATGCCGATTTCCCAAAATGGCAAAGGACGCGACCACAATCCCAAAGGCTTTCTGCAGTGGATGGCTGGCGCTGGAATTAAAGGGGGAACCAGTTATGGCGAGACAGACGAAATCGGCTATGAAGCGGTCGAGAATCGAGTCAGCGTGAACGATCTCCACGCCACCATCCTGCACTTGCTTGGTATCGATCACGAGCGACTTACTTATTTCCACAACGGCCGCAGTTTTCGACTGACCGATGTCGCCGGCAAGGTCATTCAGGAGATACTCGCGTAGAGCCTATCCGAAAAGGCGTCTTAGACGCCCCGAAGCAATCTATCTTGCGCGATGCCTACCCGAATACCAGCAATACTGGCAGGCTCGCCTTGACGCCCTGGTCCAATCAGGACTGACGATCGCTGAGTTCTGTAAGCGACAGAAATACTCAGCCAGTGCCCTCTATCGTTGGAAACGCAAATTCCAGAACATCAGAGATTCTGCTAACTCCGATGATCCAGCGATGTCGCTGGCGAACGTCGCAAGCGCAAGCGTTTTAACCAAATGAATAGCTTGATTCTGCGAGATTCGATCGTGCTCGGTGATGACACGACACTGCTGTTGTTGACTGGCAATTCGCTCCGTGATGAGCAGCAGCTGGAACTCGAGTTGCGGAAGCGACGCAAGGGTGATGATTCCGATGCAGAGGTTCAGGCCAAACAGGGCAGAATGTGTTTGGCAAGGCGGTTACTTATATGACCAATCACTGGGAGGCATTAACACTTTGCTTTTCAGTGGTCGGATACCGATTGACAACTCACAGAGCGAGCGATTCGTCCGTTAGTGATTGGTCGTAAGAATTGGTTATTTTTGGGCCATCCTCAAGTGGCCGAGAGTCGTCTGCGATTGTTTAGTATCGTGAGCAGTGCAAATCGTCACCATTTAATTTCGGATCGCTACTTGGAGGACGTCCTTGGGGAGCTAGCGTGGGCACGTCAGCATGCACCTGGGGAGTTGGATCTTGGTTGGGAGCGGCGGCTGAGATGCCTAGCGGACCGGTGGTCGGAATCGCATCCAGATTGCGTCCGTCAGTTCCGTCGCCAGGAGCGAAGTGACCCAAGCGAACGATTTCGCTACAAGAAAGCCCGCCGCTGCATTGCGCAGCGACAGGCCAAGCAACTAGCCCCCGTCTGGCAATGGCCCCGCCGGACGCTTCCATCGATTGAAGTGCGGCCGTCTTCGCTCGGCGATTCCCTGTACGCCTTCAGGTCCGCATAGATTCCAGAACTCGCCCTGAGCGCGTTGCTTTTCCGCCGCGTGCTGGGGTACCAGCGGAATCTGCCTCTCGCCTTAGCAAACCGTCAAAGTTTTCCGCACAAGATGGACGGCACCCATTGAGGCGGACCTTTCGTCGCTTCAGGGCTGTCGGTTTTTCAACTGCCCGAAGAGATTTTGCAGCTCCCATCGATCGCGTATTTCGACGATCATGCCGTCTGAGAAAACCGCGAGCATGTTCCCGGCAATCTGAACCGGGCGACCCGTTGGCGCCACGCCCAGGAACTCGCCGCGATGTATTTTACAGGCTTTCCAGTAGACGCATACGCTCGCAGCATCGACCACCAGATGCTCAATGGTCAGCTGACAGGGTTCGAACGCGGCAAGCAGTGGTTCGAGGCGCTTCTGAAACGCCTGGCGCCCATGCAATACGTTGCCATCGGCATGCAGCTTCAGGTCGGGATGGACGAATTGCTCGACGAGCGATCGATCGCGTTGATTGAAGATTCCATCGAGCCACAACGGCATCAACTTGGCCAGTGTCGGTATCTTTCCAGGTCGATCCAGCGGAGACAAGAAACCATGACTTTGCAATTCGAGCTGGAGTGAATCGCGAAAATAGCTGATGAAATCGGTCAGTGTGCGGTATTGGATCGGGCCGCCGGACTCGAGTTTTCGCACCAAGCGGTCCGAGTAACCGACGCTAGCCGCCAACGCTTCCTGGGTCAATCCCTTGCGGATTCGCAACTCGCGCAGGCGTTTACCATCAACGCGAACGCTGCGGTAGGGACTGATCGACGCTAGCTCGGACTGAATCATAGAATCGTGCTGCGATTCGTCGGTGGTTACCTGCATTTGATTTGCAAGTTCGCCGCCGTGAGTCGTAGGGGGCGCGGTGGGTGGTTACAATTCAAGTTGCGCATCCGGTGCGAAGTTTGCGCAGATTTTTCACTTCTTTCGAAAAAACTTTCCAATGGCGGCCGAACAGAGCGAATTAATTCTCCGACGCGCTGTTGCCGGTGATTCGCAAGCGCGCCGCGATCTGCTCAATCGGTTCCGTCCGTTGATGCGTCTGGTCGCTGCACGGCACGCCCGTCGGGTGCTCAGCCATCGCTTCGACGAGTCCGATCTCGTTCAAATCACGTGTCTTGAGGCTTTCAAAAGCTTCAAGCAGTTCGCCGGGGGCTCGATGGTTGAGTTTCAAAGCTGGTTGGAGGCGATTCTGGAGCGCCAGATGTTGGGTCAATGGCGTCGACATACGGCTCAAAAGCGTGATTTTCGTCGTGAAAGCCGCGACGATGAATTGGACACGAGGCTGTCTTTCGTTTGGGCAGGCGGGCGTTCGCCGGCTGAAGAGTTGATCAGCGGCGAAGTGGCTCTGATATTGGCCGATGCGTTGGAGCGACTTGACGCCGATTATCGCGTGGTGCTGGAAATGCGTTTCATCGACCAGCGTAAAATTCGTGAAATCGCCGAACATCTGCAGGTTTCGACCGGAGTGGTTGCGGGGCGATTGCGGCGTGGCTTGGAGCATCTGCAGCAATTGTTGCCGGTTGAGTTGCGAGAGCTTTTGGAGGGGTAGAAGATCACGATGGCCGACAAACACCGCTCGATCGATGACTTAATCGCCAGCTACCTGGAAGCCGTTGACAACGGGATGGCACCGGACTGGGAAACCTACGTCGCGGATGCGCCTGAACTGCGGCAGCAGTTCGCGCAGTTCCTGCAGTTGTCCGCTGGCGTCGACGCTTTGGCGGTTGTCCGTGAAGAGGCTGGCTTCGCTAACGCAAGGCAATTACCGATGTTTCGGCAACCCGCAGGCGTGGGCGAGGCGGAAGCGATGGTTCATCCGCCCCACTTCGGGCATTTCGTGCTCGATCGGATTTTGGGTCGAGGCGGCATGGGGCTGGTCTATGTCGCCCAGCACCGGCACAGCGGTGAACGCGTGGCGCTTAAACTGCTGCGATATCGCGATCACAACCACTCCATGTATCAGGAGCGTTTGCGGCGAGAGGCCGTCGCGATATCGAGTTTAGAACATCCCCATATCGTCTCGATCGTAGATTCGGGAGTGATTGATGGGTCGGGTTATTTGGCGACGGAACTGATCGACGGCATCGGTGTCGACCAAGCGATTGAGTTGTTAAACCGGTCTTTGGACTTGTCGGAGGGATTGGTCGCGAGCAAAACGCCGGTGTCGGGCAGTCCCGTTATCCGCTGTGTGGAGGGATTAAAAAACGATCGTTTTCAAAACACCGCGAAGCTCGGCGCGGAGATTGCCGAAGCGTTGCACGCCGCACATCAGAAGCAAGTGATCCACCGCGACGTCAAGCCGTCCAATATTTTGATCGACACGACCGGCCATGCTTGGTTGACCGACTTCGGGTTGGCTGCTTTGGGCGACGGCTTTACCGAACTGACGCAGACGGGTGATTTTCTGGGGACGCCGGCCTACATGAGCCCCGAGCAGACCGGTGGAGCGCGTCGTGGCGTGATCGACCATCGTACCGACATCTACAGTCTTGGCGCGACGTTGTATGAGCTTGCGACCGGCAGCAAGCCGTTTGCCGGCAGTCGCCACCAGATACTCAATGACATTGTGCAAGGGAATATTCGTCCGGCGTCGAAGCTGGAGCCGCGGATGCCGATCGAGTTGCAGGGGATCATCGCCCGCGCGATGGCGACGCATCCCAATGACCGGTATCCGACCGCCTCGGCGATGGCCGACGACCTTCGCGCCGTCTGGCAGGGCGCACCGGTGCGGGTCAAGCAAACCGGCGTAATCGTGCATACGATCCGCTGGTGTGAACGCAATCCGTGGGCGGCGCTGGCGACACTGGTGGGCGTGATGTTGTCTGTGGCTGCGGCGTTCGCGGTTCAGGTCTGGAACGGAACGAAGTTGCAGAGCATGAACGTTAGTTTGGCGAGGGTGAACGAGCAACTGGTCCAAACAAACAAGGAATTGGACGCGAGCGAGCGTCGACTCAGCCGCGAGCTGTATGTGGCCGATGTGGCCGCAGCCTATGACGCGTTCAACGACGGGAATATCCCGGCGGCACGCGGGTTGTTGGCTCGGTACGGGAAAAACGCCCAGCTAGCGTCGCATCGGGGCACCGCATGGCACCTGCTCAATACACTCACGGCTGCTCCGGCGTCGGTCGAGTTGTGCCGTCACGGCGGCGCGGCGCGGCAGTTGGCGATCGCACAGGATGGTTCGTTCGGTTTGTCCGCAGGCCATGATGGATTCGTACGGCGATTCTCGATCGTGTTGCCCGCGGCGGCGACTGACGACGATGGCCCCCACGGCGACGAAGCTCGCCGGAGCCGTGAAAATGGTCCTGTCGAAAGTGGACCCGCATTCGAAATTGGCGGTAAGCTCGATGCGTTGGCGATGGACTCCGCCGCCGAAGTCTTTATCACCGGGAAAAACATTCCCGACGGTTACAACCAAATCGGTGTCTTTGAATTGAACTCGGGCAAAACGGTCGGCGGTAACCTCGGATTGTGGAACAGCGTCGAATCGATTGCGGTGTCGCCCAGCGACCGCTGGATCGCGTCTGCGGATCGTTATCAGGATGTGGTGGTGCACGATCGTCAGGGGACGATTCGCGGGCGGTGGAATACCGAGTCGCGTAACGAAGCGATCGCCTTTGTCGACGACCGGCAACTGTTGGCGATCGTGCAAGACGACCAGAATATTCGGTGGCTGGAGCTTTGGGACATTGATACCGACCAGACGCGGCGAAGCGACTGTCCGTTCCAAGTTCAACTGGTCGCGATATCGCGATTGGCCGACACCGAGCCGCCGAGATCGGTGGTTGCTGCGGAAGGAAACGCGATTGGCTTGCTGAGTTGGCCCGATCTGAAATTGATGGTCCGATCCGAAACGATTGTCGGCCGGATCCGCTGCATCGACATCAGTCGCGATGGTGGCACGATCGTTGCCGGGTGTGATGAAGGAACGGTCGTCTGCTGGCGGGTAGCCAGCGGTTCGGCGGATCGACAATTATCCGAACCGCAGGTCATCGAGGCGGGCGACCAAGCGATCACCGACATCAAACTGCTGCCGGCGGCCCCCCAATCCGACCCAACTACTGAAAATTCGCCAATCTATTTCGTGACCGCTTCGACCAGCGGTTTAGTAGAGTGCTGGCGTCTGCCGGGGCGCATCGTCGAGACGGTCGAAACAGCCCCGGTGCATGAATTGATCGATCGACCTTTGGATTCACAGTATCTTTACACAGCAAACCAGGACGGCTCGATCAGCCGACTGGATGTTCAGACGATGACCCCGGAGCGGCTGTGTCAAACCGACCTTGCGTTTACCGGACGTGGTGTCTTTTCGCCCGATGGCAAACGACTGATCGCGTCGGTCAATGATGGCCTGGTCGACTTGGATCTCGAGATGTCGCGTCCACCCAAAACGTGGCCAGTCGCCAATACTGCGGAGCCTTGCGCCGACTTAATCGTCTGTGGCGATCAGGTCGTTGCGTTGTTTAACACTCACCTGATCGCCTATGACCAGATCACCGGTGATCAGCGGCGGCAGGTCGGCTGGTTGCCTTCCGGTTCGAGCCAAAGACTGTGTCTGCATCCCGATGGCATGACCGTGTTGGTGATAACGCATCAGGCCGTTTTTAGGCTCGAGGCTAGTCGGCTTGTCTTGGTGGAGCAGGCCGCCAACGAAGCCAATTGCTTCAATCTGGCAACGTTTTCGTCCGACGGCAAATTACTGGCGACCGCCCATCCCAATGGCTCGATCCAGGTTCGGCCCTGGGTTCCGGCGGATGGTACAGCCGAAACCCCAGCAGAGGCGACGGCGGGGGCGACGGCGGGGGCAAGGCTGATGTTGACCGGGCATCAGTCCGGAGCGACTTCGCTCTGGTTTTTGGACGCGGATCGCATCCTGGCTAGTGGTGCGTTTGACGGAACGATGCGTTTCTGGGACTTGGCCAGCGGGCGAACTCTGGGGAGCCTCAAGTTGCGAGCCCAAGCTAATCGGCTTTATCCATTGCCAGGCTTGTCAACGATTCTCACCTATCGGGGCAACCTAGGCGAGATTTCCGCGTGGCGCTGGACTGAAAAGTGAGCGACTTGGGGCGTAACTTCGGTTCCGTTCCGCTTCTGTTCCTGGTCAGTGGCTGGCGGGTGAAATACCATCCGACGCTGACCTGCCGCCGCAAGGACTGAAATTTCCTCAGCATTTTGTTGATTCGACGAAACGCTGGCGATTCAGGCAGGCTCACGAACGTGACGGTTCATCTTTGCAAAGGCCAAACGTTATCGGTCGAAGGTTCTGCAGATGAGCGCTGTCGCTGCACGCAGGAACTACCCAAAGGCGTTGATCTGATGACTGAATCGAGTGCCCGGCCACTTCGCAGTACGACTGCAGTGGGAGTCGAGAAGAATAGACGTCACCGCGACCAATCGAGCCATCGACGTCGGCGTCTGTTGCAGGAGTTGCTGGAAGATCGATTGATGCTCTTTTCGGCACCGGTGCATGAAGCCATTACCAGCACATCGCTTGAGATGATCGATGAGTCGGTTGTCCAGCAGATTCGTGCGGCGAACTCGCGCGAACTCAGTGATACTCATTCGGCCAATGTCCATCGTTTTGAGAACTCTGATTTCGCAGCGTCGGTCGACCGGATCAACCGACACTATGACGAATTGCTCGACATGGTGTCTCCGCAGCAACCGAACTGGACGGGGGCGGCGGAGAAGTTTGGGCAGATTCTGCATGCATCGCAATCGTTTTTTGCGTATACCAATTGGATCGACTTGATCGACTATTGCAATTCGGTGCAAACGACGTGTGCGGTGAACCCGGGTGATGGTTTGCACTTAGCCGAAAGCGGCCTGGGATTCTGGGATAACTTTTCAGCCTACTCCAAAGTGGCAGGATCGCCGATCGACAACCTGGTGGTCGTTCAAGGTAAAGACCTGACGCCGCGGACGCCCTACGGTGTCGGTTCACTTGCCAAGATCAGCCGGCCCATCGAGATCGGCGAAGACGGCTACGACGCGCAAATCGTTTTGGTGACCGCCCCAGCATCGGGAAACCCGTCGCAGACGCAAACGTTGGTTGGGTTGACCAGCGGAGTGCGTGTGTGGCAGGTGGATGACGCGCCTGACTCGGTCGCGATCGATGCAGACCTGCTGTACAAGGGCGACCCGGAACATGTTCGATTCGATCTTGCGATCGAGTTGGCCCAGAGCCAGACGCGTCATGAATTGGCAAGATTGGTACGATTGGTCAGCCAGCGGTATGGCAATGCCGATCATCTGCTGGACCAGTGGTTGAAGAATGGCAAGGACTCACCGGCGGCCCAGGAGTTGGTCGATTACCAACCGGCTGCGGCTTCGCTGGCAACCGTTCGCAGCGCCGCGGCGGGTGGCCAGATAAAGCATGTGACGGTGATCACACATGGCTTTCAGCCCGCCCCGCCGCTAAGTGGCGCCGATGATGGCGATTCGCTGCTGCCGATGGCACAGGCGATTCATCATCGCACCGGCGGCTGGCTGGTGGATTACGACTTGCCCGGTGAAGGGCTGACGGGCCGATTCCAAGTCAGGTGGATGCCGAACCTGTTGCCCGCGCCGAGCCAGACGGGTGAGCACCTGATTCTGGTTTTCGACTGGGCGGTGGAATCCAATGAGTCATCACCAGGCTGGACCCAATCGGCCGGCGATGCGCTGTTCGCCATGCTGGTCGACTTGGGCCTGGTAGCGCCGGAGCAAGATTCTAGCGAGCTGCAGTCGCTGCATTTCATCGCGCATTCGCTCGGTTCGGCGGTCAACAGCCATGCCATCGAACGACTGGCGGCTTACGACATTCCCGTTACCCAGGCGACTTACCTCGACCCGCATGACTTTGCCCAGGGACTCGGCTGGGACGATGGCCAGACGCAGTTTTTGACCGGTTTGCCACAACCGGCCGACGGTGGCAATGATCGAAGTTTGAATTACGGTGTCACGCACTGGAGCAATGTGGGTGTGACGGATGTCTACTTTCAGACTCGAAGTCACGGCGGCAGTAACGACACGGTCTTCCCCGTGATTCCTGGCGGCCGCCCGATCCCGGGGGCTCATAACCGCTGGCTGAGCACGCAAGATGGGTTGCCGCAACCGGGGTCATACCCGCATAGTTACGCTGGCGGTGACCACGATTACGTCTGGGATTATTGGTATTCCGGCACGATCATCGGCGCCGAAGCGACCGATAACTTGGCCCGTCCGGCGGTCGTCGGTGATCAAGGGTTATCGGTGGCGAGTTACTTCGCGGGGCAAGGCTATGCGACCAGCCCGCTGGGATTGATCCTGAGCGGCCAGACCGAAGGTGATGCCAATCGTCCGGGGCAAAACTTCTACGACCAGCCCAGCGGCGTTGCCGACAGTCTCGAGCAGCCGCATCGTTTTTCGTCGCCGTTGGTGGTTGACCCATCCAGCGGGCAACCTTTGCCACCGGTCGCCATGCCACCGGGGCTGACGTTCACCCAAGTTCAATTTGGCAATTGGGAACCTCGATTCTCCGCTTCCTTGCCGTTGGTCAACGGCAGTTTCGACGACCCCGGAAACGCTCTCCAGCGATTGGTTCCCGGGTGGTCGCATCATGGCGGCGGTGGCACCGGGACCGTCGTGGTCGATGGCGAACGATCGGTGCTGCGGCTGGGGGCGGGTGAATCCAGTCGCACGCACAACGCGTTTTACCTCGGCCGCCAATCCACGGTGCTCGAGTTCGACTATCGAGTCGTAACTGCTAGCGAATCCGACACGCTGGAAGTGTTGCTGGGTGATGAATCGGTGGCGCAGCTTGATTTGCGGCAAGCCGGTGGACAGTTCACCAAGGCACAGGTCGCCCTGCCGCTGGCATCGGGGCAACAGATCCAGCAGTTGACGTTTCGCGTCCGNNTCCCATGGCGGACGATCCGGTGATTTGATCGCAGTCGACTTGCGAGGTTTCTATCCGGGCAAGACGGGGTTTGAAGTCTTGGGCTGGGAACTGCACAGCGATAGCGACAGCCGTTGGCTGTACGCCGATCGTGACCCCGAACGTGGGATCGATGCGTTGGGATTTGAGCCAACGGGACGCGATGGCTTTGTAATTTATAGCGACGAGTTCGATAGGGATTCCGAGATCGCGGGATTACCCTTTGCCGGATCGGGGCGTTTGCTGCTGGCGCCTCCGGTTGATTCTTTGGCGGGGTTTGATCGATCGTCTGACGAAACCGGGTTGCAGGCAAGCGTTCGACTTTGGACGCGATTGGGCGAGTCGCCGGCGGCGCAGGTGGTCGATCCGCTGGTAACCGACGATCTGGTGGAGCGGTTTCAAACGATTGCAAGCGAGGCCGACCGCTTGGCTGCGCTATCGAGCCTGCAGTCTGCGATGATTGCAAACGTTGATGGCGATTCGGTGCCGCAATTGTCGTTGGCCAGCCGTGTTGTACCGCTGGAGATCACACGGGGTGGCCAGCCGCATGTCCAGCAGTGGTTGATCGGTGATCCGGCCACGCAAACGCACTGGGTACTGACGGTTACCGGCGAAACCTTGGAATTGTTTGTGGCCGCGAATGTGGAGCTTCAACTCCTGCCGGGCAGTGGTCTGCAGGGTGATGAACAGGCGGTGCGAGTCGGGGCGAGCGATCGATTCGAAGTGGCTCAAGTCCAACAGCGGTTGCGTTATTGGCAGTTCCCCGGAGCCGACGGCGACTTACCGCCAGTTGATGGGATTGTGACGGCAAACTATCGGCACGCGCTGGGGCTGTTCAACGCATCGGTGTCGGGCCAGCCCTTTTCTGAACTCGATTCGCCCAATCTGCAGACTGGGCAATATCTCAACGCTTTCAACGCGCCGAGCTGGATCCCGCTGGGGACCAGCGAGCACTTTGCGGTGATCAAAGGTCCATTCCAGGATCCTGCTCCTTTCTATGGCACCAGTTGGATGGTAACGACGATCCGCCAAAGCGCCGCGGAGTTGAAGACGGGGCCGGATGCGATCGAGTTGCCGATCGCGATCAGCGGTCTTAGCAAACCGAACGGCCCAGGCTGGGGCAGTCCGCATGAACCGCCGGCGCACTCGTCGGGCTTAGGGGCCGCGTTCTTGTTGCCCGTGGGAAGCGTTCTGTCGGACGACCAGGGGCTGACAGAACTGGGGGCGGAACTGGTTCGATTGATTTCGACGTTTGAACGAGTCGCCGTGGACCGCTGGGGACCAGACGGCCAGGACTATCAATACGCCGGTATCCAGCTTAAAGAAGTTCGCTTCGACAACGCTTTATTGGTCGAAGAAATCAATCGCGATCGCGAGTCGCCGATCGCGATTTGGGATGCGTCGATGAGCGAGCGTTTTTACATCGAGATCGCCTCGCCACCGCCCGCCTTTACCAGCTCGACCGAGCCCGCCGTGATCGATCAAGCGGTCGGTCAATCGGTCGCACAGTTGCTGCAGTGGCTGGAGCAACGAACCGGTGTTTCGTCGCAGGCCGACGAGCTGTCGGAGCTTCGCAGAATTGTTCCCGGAATCCGAAGTGCCGGCAGTGACGATCTTGCCGATCGCGTGTCGCTCGCCGAGATCGTAGGTTTGGGGACAACCCTTAGCGGTTCGACGGGTTCGTTAACCCAAGCATTAAGCGACTTATTCGAAAGCGGGTCTGCGGTCGAAGTCTCCCAAGTCGCCGGTGCGTTGACCGGAAATCGATTGCAAGTCGGGTTGCAGCTGCCGATCGATGCGGCGCCGGGGACCACGTTCACAATCGACCTGCTATTGATCGATGCACTGGGCGATGCGCACCCGGCGGTCATCGAGGTTACCAAAGTCGGTTCAGGCGACTCGTGGAGTATTGGATTATCCTCGGGTGATCAGCCAATCGGCGCGCTTGAGATATTGAACTTCGATTCGCTTGATGGCGAACTGGTGTCGCAGGATTCAAGCCTGCGCAGCTTCGGCGTTTTTCAACCCTCTGCGGACATCGCACCGGTCAACGTCGCGATCGATTTCGGATCGTCCCGCCTGTTTGCACAGGCGATGAATCAGGATGCCCTTGTAAGCTGGAAAAATTGGACGACGATCGCCCGGGGGTACCATGATCCGATCCGGGGCGAAGCATCGCTTCAGTTTGAGACGTACGGCAGCGGGGTGCATGAAGACCTGCGGCTCAATACCGAGTCGCTGGCCGGGAACACGGCTTTTGAGTTCTTAGAAACACAGCCGGTGCGTCTGTCCATTCGTGGCCACTTGGACTTTACGATTCAGTGGAAAACCGCAGCCGATTCGACGCCGATTGCCGATTCAATGGGGCTCTGGTTGAAAGAATACCGCGCCGACGTTGAACTGCTTGAAGATGCGGTTGACTACCCCGCTCGCTTCGGATGGTTAAGCGGTCAACTGATCGACACGGGAACGATCCAGGCCCCGGGTACGCGCAACAGTTATCTTAAAGGTGATTTGGGATTTGAGTTCTTGGTCCCCGCGGCTGGTCCAGTGGCGATCGGATCGTTGGATCAACTGGCCGAACAGTTGGATCGATCGTTCCAGCAGCGGCGTGAACTCGATGGCGTGTTCTTTTTTGATACCCATTTGGGCGGCTCCGCTTTACCGGGTGAACTGTGGATTAGTATCGATTCGCAGTCAGGCAAGTTGGTCGCCGACGGCTCGGTGGGTGAGTTCACGACGTGGACGAACGACCTGCAATTCGACGTGCTGGTCAACGAGGATTCCACGCCGTTATCGCGACGCGTCGTCATTGCCGGATCCGAGTTCGCGGGTCTATCGACCATCGACCAATTAGCGAGTCGGTTGGACACTGCGCTGCAAAGCGCGATGCAGGACACGCCTCATGCCGGACAGATCAGCGTGGTGGCGATCGGCCAGCGATTGGTCGTTGTCGCTCGCGGCACGGAGATCAAAACGCTGACTTTGCAATCGGTTCAGTCGGGCGATTCATTAAGCCTGGAAGCTTTGGGGTTTGCCAGCGGCCAGCGTATCGAGCTGACCGATTCGCCGAGTGTTTCTGCGGCCGGTGGGCTGGCACCGATCGACGCACAACTGCGGAACTTGAACGCGTTGCAGTTGATCGCGACGGCTGGCCAGTTGGGAGACTGGCTTAACGGATTGCGATCGCTGGAGGCTTATCAACAAGACTTGCCGCTCAGCATCGCTCGATTCGCCGACGAAGCCAATTTGGGAGACGACTTGCGAAGGCTGTTGCTGAACCGACTCGGTGAGCGACAGTTGATCGCACAATCGAGTCCCAGTCAGTTCAAGGGTTTCTCGTCCGATTTGCGCTTCGTGATCGAGTTTGAAGGTCACGAACTGTCGGTGACGTTGCCCGCGTCGGTGACCGCCGAAAACCAATCGCTGCAGGAATTGGTGGCTGATCTCCAAGCGGCGATCTCGGACAGTTTGCAGGCGCTAGAACCGGCGTACGCCCCCGATGCGATCCGAGTCGTATTGCTGAGCGGAAATCGACTCGCACTTCGGACTCAGCCGCAGGGCTCGCAATCGCTGGGTGTCCGGAATCTGAGGGATGACGCGGGCGACGCGTTGAGCGATGACGTGGAGCGATTGGGCTTTGCCGATGGCCAAGCGGAGGATGCGCCGCGGCTGCAAACGCTTCAAGACTTGGAGCAAATGCTGGGCGAAGGCCTTCAGCAAATGGCCCCGCATCTAGCCGACGGGTTCGGATTGTCATTTGATATCGCATCCGGTTTGATCCACGCAGAACTGGGTTTTTTCGCAGAAATCAGTCTCGATTCCACGCCGATTTCGTTGCCCGTGGATTTCGCGAACCTGACAGACCTGCGACCCAGTAACGATTCGATTGACGATTCAAGCAATCAAGTCGATCTGCTGCGGCGCGTGGAAGGGAGTTTTGTGCTGGGGATCGATCTGTCGGCGATCGGCAGTGGATTCCAGATCGACGACGACCTGATGTTAAACACGCTGGCGAGCTGGGCAGCGGGAATTGAACGCGAAGGGGTGGATGCCCATCTGGCGATCTCGCTGAGCGACGGTGACGAAGTTCTGGTCGACCTGAGTGATGCTGAAACGATCGGCCAAGTGCGCTTGGCGATCGAACAAGCGTCTCGTGCATCGGCCGATGCGCCGCCGCGATTGCAAGTCCGAATCAGCGATTCCCAGCAGGGTCTAACAATCACCGATCTGACGCTGGACCCCGAGGGCGATTCCCCACAGCAGTTCCGGATTCAAGCCGCCAACGATTCTCAAGCCGCGTTCATTCTGGGAATTGCAAACCAGGACGAAGACCAACTTGGGGTCATCGTCGGTCTCGATCTGCATGGCCAGACGTTTCTGAATCGACTGTTTCTAGAAGATTTCGCCGCTAGCGTTGAGGTGTTCGTTACCGCGCCGCAGATCGACGCTTCGGCCCAAATCGGGTTTGTCGATGTGGTTGCCGTTGCAGGCCAAGGACAAGCGGCCGCCGAAATCGACTTGCATTTGGAAGATAGCCAAGGCAACCGGCGATTCTATTTCTCGGAACTGTTTGATGCGTTGCAAGGTGCCGCCGATGCGCCGGATTTGGCGGAGATTGTCGGAAATCCAGAGCTGAAAACGAGCCTGAACCTCGAACTGCCCATTCGGTTGCCGAACTCGATTGCCGGTTTGGTTTTGCCCAGCGATGCGGCTGTGGTTGTCACTTGGGAGGACATCCAAACGGACAGCCAGCCGAGAGTCAACACACGCGGGCTGACGGTGCTGGAAGCATTCACAAACGTTTCCGCGGTCGGTTTGCATGACGGTTTGCTGTTGGCCAGGGTGATCGGCGAGCCGCTGGATTTGAACCCGAATCCGGTCGAGATCGATGACGAGGATGTGCCGAAAGAAGTGATCGTGCCAGAGCTGAGAATCGGACTAGCCGATGGCACGCAAATCGATATCGATTTGGACGCTGTGGAGCTTGGGGTGTTGGGTGCTTCGCGGCGCTCGGTAACCACGTTTGGCGATCTCCGCGATGCCGTTGCGGGACAGTCCGGCGGGCGTTTGCGTTTGGATTATTCCAGCGACGGCCGAGCGTTGATGTTGCGCACGACCAATCCGGCGGATGGCCCCGTGACGGTTGCACAGCTTGATGAATCGCGAGTGAGCGAACAACTCGGGATCGCTGTTCGCGATGCGCAAGGCAGCGGTCAACCGCTGATGCGGTCCAGCGTGCTGGAGGCACTTCGCGGTACTGCGGATCTGATGCGCCAGTTTGAGCAGGTGGAAGGGCTGACCGGGCCGATCCCCGGTACCCAGACCAGCATCAATGATCTGATGGGTTTTGCCGATCAGTTTGAAAGCTTGCTCGATCGGCTGCAACAGAGCCCGATTCGCTCTGTCCAGCAGTTGATGTCCAGCATTGCAGAATCGCTGGGATTGCCGCTGGACCAGGTTCAAGTCGGATATCAGGGTGATGCGCTGAAGGTTGTGGTCCATTGGAACCACGGCGGGCTGCAGGGAATCAAGTTGAACGTCGATTTGGGCGAGGGCCTGGGTTCATTGGTGGATGCCCGAGGGGCTGCGGGAATCGAAGCGGCGGCGCTGGGGATTTTCACCTTGGCGATCGGGATCGACCTGGCTGACCCGGAAAACCCGCGACCATTCCTTTACACGACCAGCCTGGGCGAAACGCTGCTGCAGCGTGGCACCAGCCTGGATGTTTTGGCACGCGTTTGGAATGAAAATCCGATTCAGTTGAGCACGGTTGTTGGGCCGTTGAAGGTTCACGTGGCCGACGGATGGATCGCATTGAATGCCGATGGGACCCCTGGCAATCTCGATCCGGCGATCCTGGCGGGCCGTGTTGCACCGGACTCGGTGGGAGGCGAAAGAACCTACTTCGA
>DIUH01000105.1:0-740 GCA_002428205.1 Planctomycetaceae bacterium UBA6163 | reverse complement strand
ATCCGTACGGGATGGGACACCTTGTTCGGATTATTAGAAGACCGATTCAAAGACGAGTTTTTGCGGTTCGATCTGCCGGTCGTCGGTTCGAACATGCAGTTTCTGACCAGGTTCCTTGAACAGTTGCGCGATGTCGACATTTCGGGCGATACGGCACAAACATTCCGAACCGGATTGTTCAACGCCATTACCGGAATTGATGACGGATTTTTGGCCGATCGCAACGGAGACGGACTGGTCACGATCGAAGACGTCGGATTGACGGTCACAGACAACCATGTGCAGTTTGACCTGCGCTTGGGCGGCCACTTTCAGATTGACCCCCAACAGATGGAGCTTCCGTTTGATCTCGCCTTGCCCGGGTTGGGATTGAATCTATTAGGCGATCCTAAGATCAGCTTAGAGGGGATGTTTGAGTTTCAAGTGGGAATCGGGGTCGATCGCCAGCAAGGGGTTTATCTGGCATTGAATCCTTCGAACGCAGAAGATTTGAGTGTTACGTTCGCAGCCGGACTTATTGATCCGGCCGTCATGCGAGAAGCGACCATGGGCTTCTTGAAGTATGACGTCGAGGCGCGGCGCACTGAGGCGGCAGCGGAGTTGGTGTTTGATTTTCAGGTGGGAGGAAATGGTCGACTGCCGATCGGGTCGATCCTTACGACTGCGGTCAATCCGACCATCACGGGCACACTTGCAGGCGACGGCATCGCAGCCAATCAAGCGGTAGTCATCGATTGGCA
>DIUH01000288.1:3037-4481 GCA_002428205.1 Planctomycetaceae bacterium UBA6163 | reverse complement strand
AAATCGGTTGCAGCCTTGGGAAGGTCAGCAAGTGTGATGCCAGGGGCAACAAGCAATAGTTGGGCGAAAATCAGGAGCGACGTTTTCATATCGTTTCCAGAAGTGAATCGAGGTACATTCCAGTCTACTTGGCTGAGAGTTACCCCGCCACACGTTTGGCGGCCAGTTTCGTGCCATCGGCCTGGGCGAAGTATCCTGCCCAGCAGCAGAGTTTCGAACAATTAGCCAGACTAAACATTGTCCAACGCGCAAGCTACAAATCCTTATGCGATCCGAGACGACACCGAACGATCAACTGCGCCGCCAACTGCCCAGTGTAAGTCTGCTGCAACTGTTGGTAACAACCGGTTTGATCGCAATTGCAGTTGCCTTCATGCAGAAGATCAATTTTTCTGGCCAGTATTATGACAGTGACCAGAAGAACTATATCCGCAACGTGATGTTCGCATTGCCGCTTGCTTTGTCGATTGCAGTCATTGGTCTTGCCGCGATGGAAGGTGAAAGCCGGCGAATCATGCTGGGAGGGAAACTGGCCTGTTTGGCCACGGCATCGCTGATTTTGATGTTGGCAGTGAGCCCGCTGTTGGTCAAAGCAGGATATTCAAGGCCGATGCTGTTCGCATGGACGATTGTCCCTCTGCTCGGTTGTGCATTGGGTTCAGTTTTTTGCCTGCTCCGTCTTTGGGCCCTTGCGCTGTTCGTTCTTCTCGCGACCTCGTGCTTGGTCGAATACGCTAGCTATCAAACTCTGCGGCCGGCGGGTTCGTTGGATTGGCACGATATTCTGGCGTGGGCTTATGCGGTTCCCGTTGTCTTGTGGTTAACCTTCACGGGACGTTCGGTCGCGGTGCGTTCGATTTCGACGATTCGCGGCGCGTTTGCACTGGCACCGATGGCACTGCTGTTGGCCACTTTGCTGTTAGAGTGGCTTTATGAGTTTTTCTGGATGCGAACAAGTTGACCGACGGGCCACCGGGCATCTTCAGCAAGAATTGACTGGCATCGCTAATTTGCCGCTGGCTGATCACGCCATAGGGAAAAACAAACCGCCGGGGACTTTCATCCCAGGCGGTTGCGTTTGTGATGCCAGGGGCGATTGTTAGGTCCCTTGGGCTGCGGTCCAGCCTTTTTCGCCATCGAACGTATAAAGGTGCTCGGTCTTGATGAAATCGAGTCCCGCACCGGCAAAGCGGCCGAGCAAATCGATCACTTCTTGATGAGTGATATTCCCATCGTTGGCCGCAACGAAGCGGCATCGCCAGTGATCGGTGCAAAACGTTTCGGCGAATCCTTGTGGATAAACTTTCTGGCCACGATTGGAAATCACTTGCAGCTTTAAGGTTTCTGACTGCAATGGTTCCAACTTTGCGCCCAGGTCGTTAGGGCTGATTCCGGCACAGTGAACGAACACGTCGACGCCCTTGAGTTCTTTCTTCGCAGGCTT
>DIUH01000288.1:0-3009 GCA_002428205.1 Planctomycetaceae bacterium UBA6163 | reverse complement strand
AACTCACGGGTACCAACTTTTTGCTGGCTAATCCCCTCTTTGAAGATGTCATAAGTGTGGACGCCATCTTCTAAGGTTCGCAACCAAGCGTTGTGTACTTTCTGGGCAACTTCTTGTTGGCCGATGTGAACCAACATTTGAACCGCGCCGAGCAGCAATCCGCTTGGGTTGGCCAGGTTTTGACCGGCGCGTCGCGGAGCCGAACCGTGGATCGCTTCGAACATCGCGGCCTTTTCGCCGATATTCGCACTGCCGGCCAGTCCGACCGAACCGGCGATTTGCGCCGCCACGTCACTAAGAATGTCGCCATAAAGGTTTGGCATCACAATCACATCGAACGTCTCTGGCGAATCGGCCAACTTTGCCGCACCGATGTCAACGATCCAGTGTTCGTTTTCGATCTGTGGATATTCCGCCGCCACTTCATCGAACACCTTATGAAATAAACCGTCGGTAAATTTCATAATGTTGTCTTTGGTAAAGCAAGTTACCTTCTTGCGGCCGTTGGCCACTGCGTACTCAAACGCATAGCGAACGATCTTTTCGCTGCCGGGGCGCGAAATCAACTTCAAACACTGATAGACTTCGTCAGTCTGTCGGTGCTCGATTCCGGCGTAAAGGTCTTCTTCGTTTTCCCGAACGATCACAACGTCCATCGTCGGATGCTTGGTCGAGACGAACGGGTGATAGGAAACACACGGACGGACGTTGGCGTACAGCCCCAAGGTCTTGCGAGTCGTCACGTTCAAAGATTTCACGCCACCGCCCTGAGGTGTCGTGATGGGGGCTTTTAGGAATACGCGAGTCGACAGGATGCTGTCCCACGAACTGTCCTCGATCCCCGACATAATCCCCTTCTTGTACAGCTGTTCACCGATTTCGATTTCTTGGATCGACAATCGGGCACCGGCCGCGAGGATGACATCCAGAGTGGCCTGCATGATCTCAGGTCCGATACCGTCACCGCGTGCGACCGTGATCGGTACAGGTGCTTGATTGCTGGAACCTTGACTTTGGGATGCGGTTTCAAACGCTGCGGTGTTGGCCATCGTTGCGGTAATCCTTCTGAATTTGGGGGAAATTTGACTAGCAAGCGACCGAGGATGCGTATCGGCTAGTGGCAGGATCTCGAGTCAGTCTGGATTAGGTAGGCCTTGGGCGTTGCTAATCGCGTGTTCACCGGACTCGCATTTGCTCTAATGCAAGCAAGATCATGCCAGGGAAGGGAGCTAAAATCCAGGTCCCTGACCGGCAGATTGAGATTCTACAGGAGATTCCGCGGGTGCGGACTGGGAGTTTGCAAATGCCTTTGCGACAAGATTTACCAGCAACTTCCAACCGTGACGACCGCTTAGTCTTTCGGTCAGCGAAGTTGCGGCATGAACTTTTGCACCTGTGAACCTTTGAATCGCAAAATATCCTGTTGCGTCGCAGATCGCCGATTGAGTACATGCTGGGGGAACCGTCCGACGTTGTCATCGCCCCGCAACCGCTCACCAGACCATGATGCCTCAGGAATACAGCCCTTCGATCAAAGATCGCCTAACGCACCCCGCCACAATCGTGCGGCGTTCTGCCGTTCGCGAGTTGTTTCACTTTCGACCAGCCTGCGGTGGCTTGACCGCAGCGGTTTTGCCGTTGGTCGTCGATCCTGATGAACAAACTCGCCACTGGGCCTGCGAATCGCTCGACCGCGTATTGAAGCCCGAGATCGATGAACTGCCGGGATTGATCGAAACGCTGCGTGGGACCACCGACGGCGAAGTCGAATACTGGACCGCGACCATGATCGGCCGACTCGGACCCGATGCGGCATCGGCGACTGCCGTGCTTGCAACGGTGTTGCTCGATTCGTCCTGTTTGGCGGCACGCGAACGGGCCGCTTGGGCACTGTCACAGATCGGTCCGGCGGCCCGCTCAGCAGTGAACTCGTTGCGTCAAATCGGCAACGACGATCCGCCAAGGTTGCGACGGCTGGCCGAATCGGCGCTGGCGGTTGTCAGTGGGAAAGCGGCTTAGGGTAGGGTGATTCGGCGCAAGGAGTGCGCTGACGTTGAAGACGTGGTGGATCATTGCGGCAAGGTTGATTCGGCAAGGAGGCCGATCGATGTTGTTACTTCGTGGACTGCGACTGCTCGTCGGCCAAGTATCGCCGGTCCGTTTCATCGGGCCGTCGGCAACCTTGGTCGGCTTAGTCGCCCTGGCGTTTGCTGCTTTCACAGGGAAGCTCGACTTTTCGAAACTCGACCTGCCCAAGTCGATGGAGGATGTCGCTGCGCTGACGAGCGCTGCGGGCAATGGGCCGACCGTCCAGCCCGTACGCTTGGATCGAAACGCACCGCGGGCCGGCGATCGAATCAGGATCGCGACCTTTAACATCCAGCGATTCGGACAAAAAAAATCGTCTGACGCCGAAGTGATGCAAAGCATTGCATTAATCGTCGCGAACTTTGATTTAGTTGCCATCCAAGAAGTGCAATCACCCCAAGCGATGCCGATTGCTCGATTGGTCGATTTGATCAACCGCAGTGGTGGACGCTACGATGCATCGGTCAGCGAACCGATTGGGCGGACCACCTATCGCGAACAATACGCATATGTCTGGGACGCGACTCGCATTCGCATGATCCCCGATTCGGCTTATGTGGTTCGTGATGATTCTGACCGGATGCATCGTCCACCCATGGTCGGATCATTCGAAACTCGCATCGTTCCGGTGCCCGGCCGACAACCGTTCCGCTTCACCGTGATCAACGCACATACCGACCCCGGCGAAGTTTCACCGCGTGGTGAATCGAACGAGATGAACGTGTTGGACGATGTCTTCATCCGGGTCCGCGAATACGAATATCAGACTCGCGGGATCATGAATGTTTTGCTCGTCGGTGACTTGAATGTCAGCACCGCAAACCTCGGTGAATTGGGTCAAATACCCGGCATGATTTCGGTCGTCGGAACCACGCCGACGAATACCGCAGGGACCAAAACCTATGACCATATCCTGCTGGA
>DIUH01000053.1:4671-6668 GCA_002428205.1 Planctomycetaceae bacterium UBA6163 | reverse complement strand
CAGTGGCCACAGGGTGCCAGTTCATTCCCCGGGCGTCGCTCGCAAAACAGCGCCTTGGCGATCCACTTGGCCAGCGCCGCCTTGCCGATGCCCGGCGGTCCGACCATCAAGAAGGTGCCGCCCAAACGTGACTTGGCCAGAGAATTGGCGAACCACTGCTTGGCGATTGCGTGACCGATCGGCTCGCCGTGATAAACGGGCGGCGGTGCGGCTTTGGAACCGCCGTCGACATTCTTGTGGGAATCATCTTTAGCCGCCGGCGAACGTTTCGGCTTTGATTCCTTCATGGCTTGCCGTTTCGCTCGATCTTTTGGATTTTCTTGACCCGCCGACCGTGGCGTCCACCTTCGAAATCGGTCCGCAACCACATCAACACCAAATCGTCGATCGGTCGGTCGCCGATCAAGTCGCCTGGCAAACAGAGGACGTTCAAGTCGTTGTGCCGACGGCTCAGTTCGATCATCACCTCGTCGTAGCAGGATGCGGCCCGCACGCCGGGAAACTTATTGGCGGCGATCGCCATGCCGATGCCGGTACCGCAAATCAAAATCCCGCGATCGGCCTCTCCGCGACTGACTTTCCTGGCGACCACTTCGGCGTAATCGGGGTAATCAACCGCGTCGTCGCCATCGGTCCCTTCATCGAAGACTTGATAGCCGGCTTCGGTCAACTTCTGGGTCAAGCGACCTTTGATCGCCACACCGCGATGATCACTGGCAAAGCTGATTCTTAACATCAGAGCGTCTCCTCGTCGTCGCGAGGCGATTGTGCGTCATCCTTGGAATCACCTTTATGGAATGAAGGGGGCGCCAGGTGACCGTTTTCGGGATCGATGCGTTGCAATCCCGATGCCGAATCGACTCGCTGTGGCAGGAACGTATCGGACAACCGATCGAACCAGCTTTCCAGCGATTCTTCGATCTGACGAGCACACTGTTCATAAAGTTCGACCGAACCGCCAACCGGGTCGGCGATATCGCCACCGTCGGGGCGGAGCGTGAAGACGCGATCAGCCATCTCGGGCCACGCGGCCAAGATCGCGGCGCGGTGGCCACGGGTCATCGTCAGCACGATATCCGCCCGGTGCATAATCGCATCGCTCAGCGGGCGACTTTCGTGACAGCCGATGTCGATCCCCTTGGCTTCCATGACGTCGACTGCCTGCTGGCTGGCCATCGCCCCTTCGCTGGCCGCGACCCCAGCGGAAATCACGTTCACGCCGCTCCAGGCATCGCCCAGACCAGTTAATTTGTGCTTCAACAATCCTTCGGCCATCGGGCTTCGGCAGGTATTGCCCGTGCAAACCAAAACGATCAGCGGTTTCGCAAAGTCATTCATCGCAGCAGCTTCGATTGCCCCGTGCCGGAGTATTTCGTATTGGTTGCCGATCACTCGGACCACCGTCGACGCTCCACCATAACGAGTTGGACCGTCATTTAATATCAGCGGTAAGGTTTCGCCGAACTGCTGGACGACTTCATCGCCCAACGTGGGTGGATTTTTTCCCGTCAGGTTAGCGCTCGTCAACACCAACGGCCCACGCAGGTATTGGTGCAGTTGAGCGATCACAGGATGATCGACCACTCGAAATCCGACACAACCACCTTCGCCGACTAACCAGTTTCGCACCTCGCCGGGCAACCGAGAAATTAACGAATCGTCGCCACCATGCGGCGTCACCAAGGTCAACGGCCCAGGCATGCAGCGTCGCGCCAGTCGCTGGGCCAACGGCGACCAGGTGCAGACATAATCGAGGATTTCGTCGCTGCTGCGCATCGCCAACACCAGCGGCGACTGCGGCGATCGGCCCTTAATCGCCGCCAAACGCTCCACCGCGACGGGGTTGAGCGCGTCGGCGGCCATGCCGTAAACGGTTTCCGTGGGGATCGCGACAACATGCCCTTTCGCCAATGACTCGACCGTGCGGTGAACGCTGTCTCGTGGGTCATCGGTCCGTCGCAGGTCGAGAACCGTGGCCATGAAGTCGTCGGATCGCT
>DIUH01000053.1:0-4654 GCA_002428205.1 Planctomycetaceae bacterium UBA6163 | reverse complement strand
CGGGGCAACCCGCTAATCAGACAGCTTTTAGACACGTCCAGCCGAGTTTTTTTCAATCATGTGGATCGCCGGGCAATTGTTGTTGGAGGCCACTGCAGCGGTTTCCGGCGGCAGCAACGAATCGCCATCTCCGCCAATCGGCCGCTGCTGCATCGCCCCAGGGATGGTCCGAATCCGCGAAGGTCGCATCGCCGAAGTGATCCAAGGCGAGCTGTCGCCCAGCGCCGATGCTGGCGGGCCACAGTATCTGGTCTCGCCAGGCTTTATCGACTCGCACCTGCATTTGCCGCAATTTGACATGATCGGTGCCCACGGTTTGCCGCTGTTGCAATGGTTAAGCGACGTGACGTTTCGGGCCGAAGCGAAATGGGCGGACGTGGATTACGCGGCGGCGATGGCCCGGCGAGCCATCTCGCAGTGCTTTTCATTCGGCACGACCGCGATTTGTGCTTACGCGTCGGTGCATCACGCTGCCACGACGGCGGCGCTGCGGGTCGCCAGCGATGCCGGGATGCGAGGCGTCATCGGCCAAGTTTTGATGGACCAGCAGGCCCCCGATTCGCTCTGTCGACCAGCGGCGCAATTGATCGATGAAGCGGCAATGTTGCTCGATCGCTTTCCGCCCGAATCGTCGATGGCCGCGGCCGTCACGCCGCGATTCGCGATCACTTGTTCCGCCGGACTGCTGGCCGGTGCCGGGCGTTTGGCCAGCGAAAGGTCGGCGATCGTTCAAACCCATTTGGCCGAGACGATTCCCGAATGCTGGCGGGTCAGCGAATTATTTGACGGCATGTCTTACGTTGATGTTTATGAGCGCGCGGGCTTGCTGGGCCCAAAATCAATTTTTGGTCACGGGATTCATTTAAATGAACTCGATCGGCGCAAAATCGCGTCCGCCCACAGCATGATCGCACACTGTCCGACCGCCAACTCGTTCTTGCGATCAGGAACCATGCAGCGAGAATCACTGGTCAACGACCAAGTTGCGGTCACCTTGGGTAGCGACATTGGCGCCGGGTATGAACGCAGCATGGTTCGTGTCGGTCGCGGTATGATCGAAGCGGCTGCGTCGCTGGGCGGCCATTACCCCGATGCCCCAACGGCATGGCACACGATCACGACCGGCAACGCGAATTATCTGGGTTGGACCGACATCGGCAGGATCGCCACCGGGGCGGCTGCCGATTTGGTGTTGATCAGGCCAGACATTCCATGGCTTGATCGCACCGTCGATCCGCTGTCGCAGTTGATGTTCGCTTGGGACGATCGTTGGATCGAGCGAACGTGGGTCAGAGGCGAAACGGTGTTCCGATCACCGGGATCATAATCACATAATCGGCATCGACTATGAATAAAGCTGGATCGCCTTGATGATGTCGTCCAGTTCATTGGGTACCGCGATCGCTCGGTTAGCGAAGCTCGCTTTGGTGACGCCGCGGCTGCCAAGCACCTTGTTAAACATATCTTGATCGGTCGTGTGGTAAGCAACCGTTGCGGTCGGGTCTTTCAACTCGTGGCCCGTCAGGATACAGACGACTCGGTCGCTGGGCGCGATCACCCCTTCGCGACGCAGCAACTTCGCGCCGGCAACGCTGGCCGCCGATGCCGGTTCGCATCCGAAACCGCCCGCGCCGACCTTCGCCTTGGCGTCCAAAATTTCTTGATCGTTGACTTGGCGAACAACACCATCCATGAAATCCAAGGCTCTCAAGCACTTCTTTAAATTAACAGGACGATTGATCTCGATGGCGCTGGCGATCGTGTCGGCCTTCAAGCCTTCGCGATCCATCTTGTCGTTGTACTCGCGAATCGGGTCCAAGTTGACGTTGCCACCGTTCCAGCGGACACCGCGACGTTCATACAGTTCATACGCGGTGTCAGCACCACCGGCATTGATCACCGCCAATCGTGGCACCCGGTCGATCAATCCGTGTTGTTTCAGCTCGATAAACGCCTTGCCGAACGCGCTGCTGTTGCCGAGGTTTCCGCCAGGCACGACGATCCAATCGGGCACTTCCCACTGCAACGCTTCCAACACGCGGTACATCACCGTTTTTTGCCCTTCCAAGCGGAACGGGTTGACGCTGTTGACCAGATAGATGCCCAGCTGCTTGGCGACCTGCTGGACACGCAACATCGCATCGTCAAAGTCGCCGGCGATCTGGACCGTCAACGCCCCGTAGTCGAGCGCTTGCGAAAGCTTGCCATAAGAAATCTTGCCGCTGCCGATGAAGATGACCGCCTTCATCAATCGCGTGGCACTGCAGTAAAGGGCTAGCGACGCACTGGTGTTTCCGGTGCTGGCACACGCCGCTCGCTTGGCGTCCATCATCCGGGCGTGCGTGAACGCCGCGCACATGCCGTTGTCTTTAAAGCTGCCCGAGGGGTTCATCCCTTCGTATTGAAGGTGCAATTTGCCGGCGTCCATGCCGACGAACGACCCGACGGCATCGGTTTGCTGCAACAGGGTTTGCCCTTCGCCGACCGTGACGATCTTGTCTTGGGGGGCAAACGGCAACAATTCGTGGAATCGCCAGACGCCGCTGAAACGGATCGGATTGGTCCGCTGTGACCACATCGCCTCGAACTCGTTCATCCGTTTGGGGACAGCCAAGCGGTCCCACTCGTAAGCGATGTCCAGCAAATCACCGCAACGGTCGCACGATGTCCGGATGCTGTGCGCTTCGTAAGTCGCTCCGCACGCCGGGTTGATGCAGCGTTGGTAAGCGAGGTCGGTACGGGTGGCGTTGTGTTTTTCGGCCTGGCGCAACATGGTTTGGTCGCGAGAAATTGAGGGCAAGGGGACAAATCGGGTCAAGCGGCATCGCAACGGCAGTACCAGGATAATTCCCCAGCAAGGCGCGCGTACCAGAAGTTTAGATCGGCCATCGGGACATGCGGGCCAGAATGCAAATCTTTGTTCAGGCTTTTGATTCTAACGAAAAAATCGACAATGTCTCGGGTTAACGATTGCAGGGAACAGGTAATCTGTCCGCAAAGCGAGGACGTGGGTAAAAATGGACGGAATTCGCCAGCAGGGGGCCACTTGAATATCGTCAATAAAAGGTGCCGCGACCGCGCTTAACCAGGCTTGGCCAAATGCCGCGATTGCTTGGTCTGTCCACAAACCGGCAAAAACTTTACGTTGCCAACAGATCGACCGCCGTAGGTTGGACACCTTTGTCCGCATTGTCGGAACCATTTTTCTTGACAATGCATACCACAAAACACCATTCCGCAGGATAAACGTGACTGAGCAACCGGAATCCAGAGCTGCTGCGACGCGACCTGTGGATAAGGTGCCGCTGAGCCGAATCATCGTTTTCGTGTTGCTAGCGGCTTTCGGCGCTGTGGCCGATCTCTGGACTAAGCAGGCCGTTTTTGCTTGGCGCGGGTTGCCTGGGCAGAACGACATTTGGTGGCTGATCGATGGCTATGTCGGCGTCGAAACGGCCGTGAATATCGGCGCGGTATTCGGGATCGGTGCCGGCCAGGGTACCGTTTTCGCCGCCTTGTCGATCGTCGCTGCCATCGGCATCGTTACATGGCTGTTTTATTTTCGCGCCGCAACCCAATGGTGGCTGACAATCGCAATGGGATGCGTGATGGGCGGCATTTTCGGCAACCTCTACGACCGGCTGGGGTTGTGGTGGCAACCCGGATATCCCGAACCTTGGAAAAGCGGCGTGCGCGACTGGATTTTGTGGCAGGCGGGTGACGCCTACAAATGGCCCAATTTTAATATCGCCGACAGTTTGCTGGTCTGTGGCGCAGGAATGCTGCTGTGGCAATCGTTCTTTCCGCCCGTGGAGGAAGCGCGGGATGCGGTCGCCGACGCCACTTCGCCACCGGGTGATCAGAAACCTGACGCGGCCATGACTGAAAAAGATTCGAAAAAAACTCCAAAAACTGACCTCGCGTAAACATCCAAAAATGATCACACAACCTGAATCTTGGGCGAGCTCGTCCAGCGGATCGGATGTCGATTCGCATAGCGGCCGCTTGACCGCGATGCTCGATTTAGCGATCGGTGCGGGCGATGTGACCTTAAAGTACTTCCGCTCTGGCGGCTTGCAGGTCGAAGCCAAAGCGGACGATTCACCCGTGACCATCGCCGACCGATCGGCCGAACAGTGGGCACGCGACGAAATCGCTCGGACGTTTCCTGATGACGCGGTCGTCGGCGAAGAGTTTTCGGATTCTGAAGGGACCAGCCGTTATCGCTGGATCATCGACCCGATCGATGGCACCAAGTCGTTTGTTTGTGGAGTGCCGCTCTATTCGACGCTACTAGCGCTGGAATGCGACGGCCAGCCGCTGGGCGGAGTGATCCAGATTCCGGCGCTCGGTGAAACGGTCGCGGCGGTCGTTGGCCGCGGTGCGTGGTACCGACGCAGTCGCGATGCGGCGTGGGAAGTGGCGCGAGTGTCGCAGAAAAAGTCGCTGGAACAATCGGTTCTGCTGACCAGCCAATCGGACCTGTTTGCCCGTCGTGGCGCCGGCGACGCGTTCGCCGATTTAGAGCGATTGTGCTGGGTTTCGCGGACTTGGGGCGACGGTTACGGATACCTGCTGGTCGCCACCGGGCGGGCCGAATTGATGGTCGATGCGATCTGCAACCCCTGGGATGTTGCGGCGATGTTGCCAATCATGA
>DIUH01000106.1:9889-12338 GCA_002428205.1 Planctomycetaceae bacterium UBA6163 | reverse complement strand
GATCGCGGTTCGCCGTCATGACGTCGAAGATTTCCATCTCGCGCATCATCACGTCGGCATTGGATTGGCCGAACCAAGCGAGCTTTGAACGACCGCCGAAAACGTTATAACCGTCGACGACTCGGTAACGACTGAACCAGTAATAATTTCGGTCTTGGATAGCGGATCGCAGCATATCAATTGCATCGCCGCTTTGTGGCAATTGGTTCGTCCCGAACAATTTGCCGGCGATCACCGCGGCGATCTGGCGACCGCCGTCTTCGGACAGGTGAATGCCGTTGATCGTCAGCGGTTTGGCGGCGTTGGCATAGAGTGATTGGCTGGGGGCGAACAAGTCGACAAACAGCACCGACTTTGAATTGCAAACGTCACGCATCGCTTCGGTGTAAAGCGACAGGTTTTGGTTGTTTTGCGAACCATCAGGCAGATGCGGGCTGTTGTGATTTTCGTGAGCCAGCGGAGAGAAGAAGACCAACGTCGGTGCCGATTGGCCGTTGTATTTTTGGCCCTTCATCGAATCGATCAATTCGGCTAAATCTTTGCGAAAACCTTCCAGCCCCGCTTCACCGCGCAACGATTCGTTGTATCCGAAGAAACAAAAAACGACGTCCGCTTCGGTTTTCGCCAGCCACTGGTCGGGTGAACCGAAGTTGTCTTCGCGGGAACGTGTTTTGAGTTCATCGCCTGGGAACCCTAGATTGCGAACGACGAGATCGAGTTCCGGATGGAGTGCGTACAGATAGGTGTCCAGCCACGCGTCGTGTTGCATGCGGTCGGCGAGCGTATTGCCGATGATCGCGATGCGGTCACCTTTTTTCAAAACAAGCTGTGGCGGCGCGGTCGATTGTGCACTTAGCTGTGACGAGCCAGTCATCAGCACCAGTAAGGTCAGTGTGAACGACCGACAAGATCGCCAAAAGCGATTAGCGTGTTGCGACATTTTAGTTCCGTCTTGAAGTAGAAGATTCAGTGGAAAGGAAAAGTTGGGAGGGAGGGAAGGTGGGTGTGGCTGCGGAAAACTGTTTCAGTAGCGATTAACTTTTCTTGGCTTGCGAAGAGGCGTCGATTCCCATATCAGCCATCAACATCTTTAAATCTGTCCATGCTTCGCGTTTGACGTCGGGGTAACGTAGTAGATAAGAAGGATGATAAGTGGCGAGCACTTTGCTGTTATGGTATTTATGAAAGCGACTGCGGAGCTTGCCGATCGATTGCGTCGTTTTCAATAAGGTTTGTACCGCGACCAAACCGAGGCAAACGATGTACTCTGGTTGTATGATTTGCAACTGTTCTTCGAAATACTCGCGACAGTTCGCGATCTCATCAGGCATCGGATTTCGATTGCCTGGCGGTCGACATTTGACGGTGTTGAGTATATAGACCTGATCTCGTGAAAGCGTACAAGCTTCGATCATTTTTGTCAGCAATGCGCCGGAGCGCCCGACGAATGGCCGCCCCGTTGAATCTTCTTCTTCACCCGGTGCTTCGCCGAAAAAGCAGACTCGCGCCGCGACATTTCCTTCGCCGTATACGGTTTGCTTGCGAGAACTGCATAACACATCGCAGCGCATGCACTGCGATACTTCAGCGGCCCGTGCTTGCATTCGTTCGGTGCGTTCGTTGACAGGCAATAGCGGCACCGGATAAGGACCGTCCAGTGAAACCAGAATCGGCTGTGTAACCGCAGGTCGCAACGGTGGTACGGGTGTTGGTGGAGACGCGACCGGTGGAGCCGAAGTTGCCGCGTTACCGACCGATCGCCGGATCGCGGCTGTGAGATCGCCGGAGGTGCGCACTGGTGGTGCGGAGTTTGTGACGACGGCGGCTGGCATCGCGCGACGTGATTCGATCGCGACACTCTGCATCGGTTCAACCATCGACTTGGGCAACATCGTCACCCCGCATCGATTGAAATGTTCGAGCAACCTCGCCACCTGTTGGGGTGTTACGGATTCGATTTCGTCGGTCGTTTCCAAACTTGCACTCATTCAACAATTGACTCAGGTTATTTCGATTGGCCGTCAAAGAAATCGAGGTAATTGGCCCAGTCGTCCTCTTGAAGATTATGTTCACCAGGACGCACAAAGTATCCTGTAGGACCGACGAAACGCGGTTGAGCCAGCGGCGGCATCTCGGGATCGGTAATCGTCGACTTGCCCAACAATTCATATACAGGGGCAGCATGCACGATGGAAAGATATTCACCACGAGGGTCAGCCCAAAGGTCTTCGGCGGCGCTGCCGACGGCGACGGCACGCGGTGCGATCAGACCAAAGAGTTGATGTTGGTCGATCGGCAGTTTGTCTTCAGCGTCGGCATAATCATCTAACTTCTTGCAAAACCAGTGAGGGAACGCGGTCGTGATTCTTGCGATCGTTTCGCCGAACCGCCGACGCGACAACGCCGCACCGCCGCAACCACTTTCGTTGACAAATGCGGCGGCAAAGCG
>DIUH01000106.1:6679-9815 GCA_002428205.1 Planctomycetaceae bacterium UBA6163 | reverse complement strand
CCCAATTTGGCTCGCGCAAAGAAACCTCGAATCCCTTGATCAAATCCATCCTTTTTATCGGGATCGACGTCGCTGGTATGAAAGACCGCGACCGCATAGCCGCGTTTGATGATCGCTTCAACAGGCAAGAAAGGTGAAGGCCGCTCAACGGCTTTGGCCAGATCGGGAAACTCGCGATTGTGAATCACAACCACGGCAGGCACTGGCGATGCGTCGCCGGCGGCGGCCGATTTCGGCAGATACAGCAGGAACGGAAAAGTGAAATCCGAACCTCCGGCGGTGACACGAGCTTCGATCCGCCGAGCGATTAAGTTGGTTGAATCATAATGTGCAACCGGAGTGTAGGTGACCTTGGCTTGGGCGGCTTCGACAGGCACGTTTCCGTAGAAATGGTCGCGAAAGGTTTGCAAGGTCGATTGCCGTAGTGCCGGCCATTGCTGGGCAGTGACACGATTGCCGCTTGCATCGACCAGCGGATCGGGCAACTTATAGTTCGGGACGTCGGCTTCGCGATAATTAAAAGGACGATTCTTACTAGCTCGTTCCACGGCTTCGTCAGCGGGTTGCCACGGAGCCGCACTGCGTGCGGCGACTTGCATCGATTTCGCTTGATCAAGATCTGATAATGCGGGTTTAATTTTCTTAGCGATTACGGTCGCCAAGGCTTCGGAACCGGCTTCTGTAAAATGCACGTTGACGGGACGTTGCCAGTCAGCGTTTTCCATCGCTGGGCCATATAGGTCGATCACCTCGATACCACGCGGCTGGACAACTTGGCGCGCGATCGCGTTATAAAGCAGCGGGTCGCCTGCGTCGCGGTGCGGTGTTAATTTGCCCGGCGGCACAGGAGTCGTGGTCACATAAAACAGCTTCGCCCCGGTCGCCTGGAGCTTTGAAACGATTTGTGTCAAGTTTTGACGATACGTTTCGGGATCGGATTGCGGAGGGTCAGCAGGATCGCTCGACGCAGTGCGCCTTTCGCCTTGGGTCTCACGCTTAAGATCGTGCAAGCCGAAGTTAAACGTTATGACATCTGGCTTACCAGCTTTTTCGATCCAGCCATCAACCTTAGCAACGCCATTGAGCGTCCCGGCGCAGTTCTCTGCTTTGGTTTCATTGAACATCGGGCGAACCACGGTCGCGACGTCGGCAAGTTGAGTCTGTAGAAACGGCGTGTAACCCATGGAGATTGAATCGCCCAGCACGAGTACGATCGGCTTGGATGCGGCTTCGGGTGTGCTTTCGCTGGCAGGTGAGTTGTCGTTTGCTGGCGAATCGGGCGATGGTCCGGCGAAGCAACAGGCGACGACGACCAACGACGCGATACCGCTAGAGAGACCGCGGAAAGCTTGGTGTCGCAACCGTGTTGAGGTGCCAAGGTTGTACGAGTTTGGGCGACGACGGCCGAAGAAGTTTGGGAATAGCATGGGCGAGACGCCTACGGCGGGAGGGAGGCGGGCAAGTGGCAGAACAAAGCGGCCGATCGGGCGACCGACGGTCTGTTAACGCCGAGTATAACCGCTGGGCGGCTGAATCGCGAGAATTCGCCTCGCCATCAATTATCGAGCGAAAATCATTCTTCTTCGTCGCCAAAGTCATCGCCCAAGTCGTCGACCAGCGGGACGGCAGGATCTTCGGGGGCGCGTTTACGAAGCTTTCGCTGCAGACTGCGGCGGTGAATCCCTAAACGCCGGGCCGCTTCGCTGATGTTGCCGCCGCAATCGCCCAGCACCCGATGGATGTGTTCCCACTCGGTTCGCGCCAGCGATGGGGCGGGGAACTCGACCGCGGCGTGCGGCATGCTGGGCGAATCGCCACGAATGAACGCGCCGAGAATGTCGTCGGCGTCGGCCGGTTTGCTGAGGAAATTGACGGCTCCGGCGCGAACCGCATCGATCGAAGCGGGGATGCTGCCAAAACCGCTCAGCATGATCACTCGCGTTTGCGGCCGCATCTGCAGCAACCGAGCGAGCAAGTCGAGGCCGCTGCGGCCGGGCATTCGCAAATCGAGAACGGCCAGATCGGTCGGGCGTCGCGAGAAAATGTCGACCGCTTCGTCGAAGTTGGCCGCTGTCTCCACGCGGAATCCGCGCTGCTGGAAGGCGATCGATAGACGATCACGCAGGATCAATGTGTCATCGACCACCAGAATGCTGTCTGCGCCGACGGCACGACAATCAAAGACGATCGAATTGCCCGAACTCATGACTCCAACCATTCACGTTGTCAAAAAAACGAACTGTTTCGTACTGCCCCCATTATCTTAACCTCAGAAGGGCAACGGGCGTTACGGGGGACCCGCAAATGCGACGACTCAGGCTGGTCCCGCGCTGGAGGTGGCTGGCGAACCGAATCAGGAGGACCAATGGTTCTGGGTTTTCCGGGCGATCCGTCGATAGCCAATTTTGCTGAGATAGAGTCGGAATAGCCAAACGGCGCCGGGCAACTAAACTGGGTGGCTCGCGCTAGATTTTGTACAACTGCGCGAAATCTCGTTTTTTGCTTGAAAACATTGCGTGTACCCGATCTACCTCGACTTTAACCGCACAACACCGCTGGCTCCGTCAGTCCTGGAGGCGATGGGGCCTTACTGGACCGAGCATTTTTTGCTGCCTGGGCAGGAGCATCCGCGGGCGCACGCGGTTTCCGAATCGCTGGAATATGCCCGGGAAAGCGTCGCGGCGATGGTCGGGTGCGACGCATTTGAAATCGTCTTCACCAGCGGTGGTACAGAAGCCAACAACTTGGCGATCCTTGGCGGTGCGGCGATGCACAAGCCGGGTCACATGTTGATTTCAGCAATCGAACACGAGTCGGTTTGCGACGCTGCGGCCGCCCTTTCACACCAGGGTTGGATCGTCGAAACGGTTCCGTGCGGGGCGGGCGGGCGGATCGACCCCGATCAGGTTACCCGGCGATTACGCCCCGAAACGCGTCTGGTCTGTTTGCAGGCGGCCAATCCGATCTTTGGGACGCTGCAACCAGTCCGCGAAGTCGCTGACATTTGCCACAACCGCGGCATTGCGGTGCATTGCGACGCGACGCAAGTGTTTGGCAAGACAGCCGAATCGATCATCCAGTTTCGCGCCGACACGATCGCGATCAGCGGCCACAAGATTTATGGCCCCAAGGGATC